>JASGFJ010000004.1:0-170191 GCA_047605645.1 Dysgonamonadaceae bacterium
ACCAATAAAAGGACGTATCATTGCAACACGCCCGGGACATAAAATTAATAATAAACTGGCTCGTGCAGTCAGAAAGCAGATTAAACAATACGAAGTACAGCCACCAGTATATGATCCCAATAAGGCACCTCTTTTTGATATCAATCAAATTAAAAAAATATTGCCGCACAGATATCCGCTTCTATTGATTGATAAAGTCATAGAAATGGGGGCAATTCATATTGTAGGGATAAAAAATCTGACATACAACGAAACATTCTTTCAGGGACATTTTCCTGAAGAACCTGTAATGCCTGGAGTTTTGCAAGTGGAGGCTTTGGCTCAATTGTCAGGGATACTCGTTTTGTCGAAAATGCAGGATCCGGAGACTTATTCTACTTATTTCTTGAAAATAGATAATGTGAAATTCCGGAATAAAGCTGTTCCTGGAGATACATTGATTTTCAGAGCTCATCTTTCAACGGAAGTGAGAAGAGGAATTGCAGTCGTCAAGGGATTCTGTTTTGTAGGAGAAAAAATAATTTCTGAAGCAGAGATTACTGCCCAGATAGTAAAAAACAAATAAAATACACACTGTTTCGTATATGTCGAACATTTCACCTTTAGCATTCATTCATTCCGATGCAAAACTTGGAGAAAATATTACGGTCGAGCCATTTGCTTTTATTGACCGGAATGTAGAAATCGGAGATGGGACAATTATTATGTCTCATGCGAATATCCGTTCTGGCGCTCGTATTGGGCAAAATTGCCGAATTTTTCCCGGAGCGGTAATTGCCGGAATACCTCAGGATTTAAAATTCAATGGTGAAGACACGATTGCCGTTATCGGGAACAATACAACCGTGAGAGAATGTGTAACCGTCAATAGAGGAACTGCCTCAAAAGGAGCAACTTTAGTCGGTGATAATTGCCTTCTGATGGCTTATTCGCATACAGCACATGATTGCGTTGTAAAGAATAATATTATTATTGGGAATGCTGCCCAGCTTGCCGGTGAAGTAGAAGTTGACGATTTTGCGATTCTTAGTGGTGGTTGCTTGGTACATCAATTTACACGTATCGGACGCAATGTGATGATTCAGGGGGGGACTCGTTTGGGAAAAGATATTCCACCATATACCATTGCCGGACGTGAACCCGTTTCGTATGCAGGACTCAACCTGATTGGCTTACGTAGACATGGATTCTCGAATGAAACGATTGCAGAGATTCAGGAGATTTATAGATATGTTTATCAATCCGGGTTTAATAATTCCGATGCTTTGATAAAAGTTGAAGCCGACTTTGCTCCATCTCCGGAACGGGATGCGATTCTTGAATTTATTAAAAGTTCAAAAAGAGGAATTGTTAGAGGATATCTTGGTTGATTTTTGACCCCAAAAACGATAAAGTGCAAGCGTTTTTTATAACACTTGTGCTTTTTTATTTAGGCTGGTAGCAAAAAAAATAGTTACTTTGCATCTCATTCAATTTGAACGATTAATCATATTTCTATATATTTTTATGGCACAAGAAGACGTTTTTAAGAAGCTGGTTTCTCATTGTAAAGAATACGGATTTGTATTTCCGTCAAGTGAAATTTATGACGGCTTAGGAGCTGTTTACGACTACGGACAAATGGGGGTTGAGCTCAAAAACAACATTAAAAAATACTGGTGGGACAGCATGGTCTTGCTCAACGAAAACGTAGTGGGAATTGATTCCGCTATTTTTATGCACCCTACTATTTGGAAGGCTTCCGGGCACGTTGACGCATTCAATGATCCGTTGATTGATAATCGAGACAGCAAAAAACGTTACAGAGCAGATGTACTCATAGAAGATTATCTGGCAAAAATCGACGAAAAAATCGAAAAAGAGGTTGAAAAAGCTCACAAAAGATTTGGAGAGAGCTTCGATGAAGCTCAGTTTCGTTCTACAAATACTCGTGTTATTGAGCATCAAGCGACTCGCGATTCCGTACATACCCGTTTTGCGAAGGCATTGAATGACAATAATCTTGAAGAGCTGAGAAATATAATTATAGACAGCGAGATAGCGTGTCCGATAAGTGGAACACGCAATTGGACTGAGGTACGCCAATTCAACCTGATGTTTGCTACTGAAATGGGGTCTACATCAGACGGCGCTATGAAAGTGTATCTGCGTCCGGAAACAGCACAAGGCATTTTTGTAAACTTCCTGAATGTCCAAAAAACGGGACGGATGAAAATTCCTTTTGGTATTGCGCAGATTGGAAAAGCTTTTCGTAACGAAATCGTGGCGCGTCAGTTTATTTTCCGTATGCGTGAATTCGAACAGATGGAAATGCAGTTTTTTGTTCGTCCGGGAGAGGAGTTGGAATGGTTTAAGAAATGGAAAGAAACCCGTATAAAATGGCACAAAGCACTTGGTTTCGGTGATAATAAATACCGTTTCCATGATCACGATAAGTTGGCTCATTATGCCAATGCTGCAACGGATATTGAATTTGAAATGCCTTTTGGCTTTAAGGAAGTGGAAGGAATTCATTCACGTACCGATTTTGACTTGAGCAGCCACGAAAAATTTTCAGGGAAGAAAATTCAATATTTCGATCCGGAACTGAATAAATCGTATACTCCTTTTGTTATTGAAACATCTATCGGAGTAGATCGTATGTTTTTGTCCGTGATTGCTGCTTCTTATCACGAAGAGGCTCTGGAAGGTGGTGATACCCGCGTGGTTTTGAATCTACCTGCTGCCTTAGCCCCAATCAAATTAGCCGTGTTGCCATTGGTGAAGAAAGATGGTTTGCCTGAAAAAGCACGCGAAATCATTGATGAATTGAAATTCGAATTCAAATGTCAATACGATGAGAAAGATAGTATCGGAAAACGTTACCGTCGTCAGGATGCTATCGGTACGCCTTTCTGTGTCACCGTAGACCATCAGACTCTGGAAGACGGGCAGGTTACCATCCGCCATCGTGACTCAATGCAGCAGGAGCGTGTAGCTATCGGAGATTTGAAGAATATCATCTCGGAAAAAGTGAGTATGAAAACTCTTTTGAAAACTCTTTAATTAAAAACAATTACAGTACACTATAAGGCAATGATAGATTTTGTTCTGAATATTTCAGTGCTCATTATTATTATTATCATCGGAATCCCCTGGATATACCGACGGTGATGTCTTTTGTGTGCATACTTAAGAATATTTGCTCCCTCTCGGTACTTAACCGGGAGGGAGTTTCTTTTTATATCTACTTAAACAATATTTTTTATGAAATCGAAAAACGAAAATGTGTTTGCGTTGCGGATGAAAGATGTTCCGCGTTCATTTATCAGAGAAATTCTTAAAGTTGCCATTTCTCCCGATATTATTTCTTTTGCCGGAGGATTGCCTAATAAAGATTTTTTTCCAATGGAGGAGTTGCGTCTATCTGCAATGAGACTGATGTCGGGAACTGATAGGAATATTTTTCAATATGCTAACACAGAAGGGTATTTGCCTTTACGTGAAAAAATAGCAGAGAGATATGCCCAGAAAGGTCTTCATGTAAGCCCTGACAATATATTGATAACGAATGGTTCGCAGCAGGGGCTTGACTTAATCGGAAAAGTATTTATCAATGAAGGCGATTCGGTGTTGATTGAAGAGCCCGGTTATTTAGGGGCAATACAAGCTTTCTCAATTTATAAACCTCGTTTTATCACTGTTCCGCTGCTGGAAACCGGTCTCGATGTAAATAAATTCAGGAATGAGGTAGATCAGAAGTCGCCTAAACTAGCTTATCTTATTCCGAATTTTCAAAATCCCTCCGGAATTAGTTATGACGAGCAAACAAGAAAACAGATTGCTGAATATGCTTCGCTGAAGAAGTTTTTTATTTTGGAAGACGACCCTTATGGAGATATCCGTTTTCAAGGGAAGGCCAGGCATTCGTTTTATCATTATCTTCCGGAGCAGACCATCATGCTGGGTACCTTCTCGAAAACTATTGTGCCTGCTTTTCGTATGGGGTGGATTGTTGCGCCAGATGATGTTTTGGAAAAGCTTATTATTGCCAAACAAGCTTCTGACCTCCATACTGATTATTTTACTCAACGGCTTATTTTCCAATATCTATCTGATTATAGAATGGACGATCACATTGCTCAGATTTGTGATGTATATGGACGGCAGGCAAAGGCCATGCTCGATGCCGTAAAGACACATTTTCCGGAAAATGTCAGATGTACTACACCGGAGGGAGGTATGTTTTTATGGGTTACTTTGCCGGAAGAGCAAGATGCATTGGCTGTTTTTAATGAAGCAATCAAACAAAAGGTGGCTTTTGTGCCCGGTATTCCCTTCTATGTCAATAAAGATCGGGTAAATACATTTCGTCTCAATTTCTCCTGTTCTCCGGAATCTGAGATAGAAGAAGGTATTCGGCGACTCGGAGAAGTGCTTCGGCAATTTCAGTAAGAGGTTTGCCGAAGATATGTTCGGCTGTAATTGGATGAAATGAAGCCTGATTTTTATTCAATCACCCCAACCAATGATTAAAAAATCCGTAGAGACGTTGCATGCAACGTCTCTACTACTCAACAAAAAAGACTTCGTTTTATAACGAAGTCTTTTTTGTGTATTTTCTCAGAAAGGCTTATTTCACCGAGAACTTATAGATGCAAGTCTGATGATAGACTTCGCCCGGATTTAGTCTGGTGGAAGGGAAACTAGGCTGGTTAGGCGTATCTGGAAATTTCTGAGTTTCCAAAGCAATAGCTTCTCTGAACTTATGTGCTTTACCATATTTTCCGATTACTTTTCCGTCCAAGAAGTTCCCACTATACATCTGCAATCCGGGTTGATCGGAGTAGACTTCGATGAATCGTCCGCTTTTGGGTTCATAAAGGCTGGCCACTAATTCGATATCGTTTTTCGATGTACGATCGATGACCCAATTGTGATCATAACCTTGCCCGTTTTTCAGTTGTATATTTTTTTCATTAATTCTTTTGCCAACTTCTGTCGGATTGCGGAAATCAAAAGGAGTTCCTTCGACCGGTTCAATTTTTCCGAAAGGAATCAATACACTATCGACCGGAGTGTAATTGCTGGCTTTTATCATAAGCTGATTATCAAGAATAGTCCCGTTGCCGGTTCCCTTCAAATTGAAAAATGTGTGATGAGTCAGGTTGACATGGGTTGGTTTGTCTGTTGTGGCCTCGTATGTAATTTTGAATTCATTTTCGGGAGTAAGAGTATATACCACTTTTACCTTCAATGTTCCCGGAAAACCCTCTTCTCCGTCAGGAGAAATATAAGAGAAATGAATTTCATTGCTGCTGATACTGTCCACATTCCATACTTTCATGTCGAAGCCGTTGAATCCTCCATGCAGTGTTTGTCCGTTATTGTTTAGCGGAAAATGGTAACGTACACTGTCTAATTCAAAAGTACCTTTCGCAATTCTATTGCCAAATCTTCCGACAATAGAACCTAGGCAACGTTCTCCTTTGTAATTGATGTATTCATCGATGTTCGGGTGGCCGAGTACGATGTCATCGTATTTGCCATTTTTATCGGCCATGAAAAGAGAGACCACACGTATTCCAAAGTTTGTAACCTGCATGGTCAGACCGTTTCCGGACTCCAGCGTATAAAGTGAGATCTTCTTTCCTTGATACTCTTTCTCGAATTTTTTTGCATCGAGCAAAGGCAGCTTTTCTTTTTTTGTTCCCGAACATGATAATAACATGACGGCAAGAGCAAAATAGAGGATTTTTTTCATAAATTTCAATGGTTTAAATTCGTAGAATCTTCTTTCGTTATCAATATCTGTTATTAAGGTTATTGTTGTATTCTGTTAGGTGTCCTTTCCTGGTATCTCTTGCGAAATAATTGTAATGTAAACACCTATTATGCAAAAGTATAAATTAATAATGAAAAGATTCATTTTTGAGGAAAAAAAGATGTCGTTTTCTTGCAAGTATGTTTTGTCGTGATTTCTTTCTTTTTATTCTTGTGATGTAAATATATGTGTTTGATAGCTATTTAGTTGCTGTCATTGTTTCTCCTTTTGAAATAGACTTCGTCGTCTCGGAAACTGAATTATTTGAGTAAAGATTGCTTTGCTTGAAAATAAATACACCTAGAAAGAATGATTTTCTTTACTTTTCAATTAAACATTTTCAGAAAATCCTAGTCATACTAAACATAAGAATAATTAGCACAAATATGAAACCTATTTAAATTGTAAGCAGTATGAAAAAGTCGATATTTTTTTCCGTATTCATGGCATTACTCTTTGCAATACCTTCCACAATGGAGGCGCAACGTTTTTTTGTCTCTATTCCTTTGATTCCAACTCGTGGTGCAGGTATCAATATTGGTATCAATATAGGTGCTCCCAGTCCGAACTATGTTTGGATTGACGGTTATTGGGATTGGGATGATTTTTATGGCGATTATGTATGGGTTCCCGGAACATGGGCACTGCCTCCGGTGAGAGGATGGGTTTGGAGAGATGGGTACTGGGAAAACGGACCAAGAGGTTATGCTTGGATCTCAGGCTATTGGGCTAATCCTTATCGTCCTTACAGCTATTTTGGTGCCACACATCGTAATGGCGGAGGATATGCTCCTTACTTTGTGAGAAACAGAAGTGATCGGGATAGGTATTCGGCCGTATATGTATCCGGAAACAGACGCTTTGATAACAACTTCTATTATTCAGGAAGAAGATACAACTCAGACGATAGACGAAATTTTTCCGGCTCCTACGATAGAGCAAGGAGAGAAAACAGGACAATGATGCGTTCTCAAGATGTCGGTCGCGGAGATAATAACCGTTTTAACGGTTCTGGAAATAATCAATCCAGAGGACAAGCCGGTTTCGATAGAGACGGGCGTGACAGAAACAATTCCGGATATGGAAATAATTCTTCTGACAGAGGATACGGTAATAGGCCAACAAATAATAACAACGGAAATCAAATGCAGACTCCAGCTGATAGAAGTCGAAATGATGACAGGACGAATATGAATTCCGGCCAAAATAGGCAAAATAATGATGGATTCCGTTATTCAAATCAGCAGAATATGAATTGTCCAGGCAATAACAACAATAACAACTATAATAGCAACAATAATAACAACAATAGCAATTACAATAATAGCAATAACAACAATAATAATAGCAATTCTGGCAGAACGGTTTGGAGAACAGTTTCTGAGTCATCCGACAGGACTTCTTCTCGAAACACGGAGCCTTCTTATAACAATAGAAGCAATGGGGGCAGGACTATGCCAGGGAACTCTTCAGGAAGAGATGCCGGTAATTCATCCCGTGGCGGAGCTCAGGAAAGAGGAGGAAATGATCGAACTCCCAGAAGATAATTTTTTAGGACATTATTAAACGGTAATAATTTCACTGCCGGAAATAGGTTTTAGTACCTGTTTCCGGCTTTTTTTACGATCTTATCTTGCTGCATTTCACTTGTTAAATGCTCTTCGCTTGTCTGTCGGAGGTGGTAAGATAAGATAAAATAGACTATCTTTGTAGAACCAAACTATAAGTATAACAAATTCATAACCATCTAATAGAAATTTTATGGAAGCTCATATCAGCTTTAAGGGTAAAAAATGGAAAGACGAGATTAACGTCAACGATTTTATCCTGCAAAATTACACAGAATATACCGGTGACGATTCCTTTTTGACTGGCGCTACAGAGGCAACCAACAAACTTTGGGAAAAACTTTCCGAAATGTTTATTCTTGAAAAGAAGAATGGAGTATACGATGCGGAAACCCGTATTCCGTCGCAAGTGGATGCTTACGGCCCCGGTTATATTGATAAATCGTTGGAAAAAATCGTTGGAGTTCAAGCCGATAAACCTCTGAAAAGAGCTATATTCCCCAATGGTGGTATTCGAATGGTCGAACAAAGCCTCAAAGAATATGGCTATGAATTGGATTCGACTACCAAAGAAATATTTACAAAATACCGCAGAACCCACAATGAAGGAGTGTTTGCTGCTTATACCGACAGCATCAGACGCGCAAGAAGCAACGGTTTGCTTACGGGACTTCCCGATGCTTACGGGCGTGGGCGTATCATCGGTGATTATCGCCGTATTGCTCTTTATGGGGTGGATCGACTGATCGCAGAAAGAGAGAGACGCTTTTTGGAATGCGATCCGATTGAGATGACCGACGATTTGACTCGTCTTCGGGAAGAGTTGAGCCTCCAGATTCAGGCTTTAAAAGCTTTGAAAAGAATGGCGGCATCCTATGGTTATGATATATCTGCTCCGGCAAAGAATGCGCAGGAAGCCATTCAATGGACTTATTTCGGATATTTGGGAGCAATCAAAGACCAGAATGGTGCTGCAATGAGTTTGGGGCGTGTTACGACATTTTTCGATATCTACATAGAGAGAGATATCCAGAATGGAACTTTAACTGAACAGGAGGCGCAAGAACTTGTTGACCACTTTGTGATGAAGCTTCGAATTGTTCGTTTCTTGCGTACTTCCGAATACAACGAATTATTCTCTGGCGATCCGGTTTGGGTCACCGAATCTATCGGCGGAATGACAAATAACGGTCGTTCGCTGGTGACAAAGAACAGTTTCCGGATGTTACATACTCTTTACAATCTGGGACCGGCTCCGGAGCCTAATCTGACTGTCCTGTGGAGTGAAAGACTCCCTCAACCCTGGAAGGATTTTTGCTCGAAAGTGTCTATTGATACTTCCTCTCTTCAGTTTGAAAACGATGATATCATGCGTCCTCAACTTGGAGACGACTATGGTATTGCTTGTTGCGTGTCTCCAATGCGGATTGGACATCAGATGCAATTTTTCGGAGCAAGAGCTAATCTACCCAAATCATTACTATATACTATAAACGGAGGAAAAGACGAGAAAACCAAAGCTCAGGTGATTCCTGAATACTGGGTTGAAAAAGTGAAAGGGGATTATCTGAACTTCGAAGAAGTATGGGCGAAATTCGACCGGACACTCGATTGGGTAGCCGAAACTTACGTAAAAGCCTTGAATATCATTCATTATATGCACGATAAATATTCTTACGAAGCTCTTGAAATGGCGTTGCATGATGTGGATATTGTTCGTACTCAAGCCTTCGGCGTTTCCGGATTGTCTATTATCGCGGATTCTTTTGCAGCCATTAAATATGGTCGTGTGCGTGTTGTCAGAGACGAACAAGGTGATGCCGTTGATTATATTCAGGAGGGAGAATATGTTCCTTTTGGAAACAACGACGACCAGACGGATGAATTTGCTGTCGCTATTGTCGAAAAATTCATGAATAAGATACGCAAGCATAAAATGTATAAGAATGCTATTCCTACACAATCCGTACTTACCATTACTTCAAATGTCGTATATGGAAAGAAGACAGGAAATACTCCTGACGGACGCCGTAGTGGAACTCCGTTTGCGCCGGGAGCAAATCCGATGCACGGACGAGACACGAAAGGAGCAGTTGCTTCTCTTTCATCTGTTGCTAAGTTGCCTTTCGAACATGCCAATGACGGAA
Organism: Dysgonamonadaceae bacterium; assembly: GCA_047605645.1. Classification (GTDB taxonomy): domain Bacteria; phylum Bacteroidota; class Bacteroidia; order Bacteroidales; family Dysgonomonadaceae; genus UBA1309. The sequence continues at coordinate 9,519 of JASGFJ010000004.1, forward strand.
TTTCATATACCTTTGCTATTACCCCCCATACGCTAGGTAAAACAGACAAAGAAAAATCCTCTAATCTTTCTGGTTTGCTTGACGGATATTTCAATCAGACGGGACATCATTTGAATGTAAATGTATTCAACCGGGATTTGCTGGTTGATGCGATGAATCATCCGGAGAACTATCCGCAGCTGACTATTCGTGTGTCCGGTTATGCTGTAAATTTTGTGAAACTGACACGTGAACAGCAGGAAGATGTGATTAATCGTACGATTACCACAACATTTTAATCTGTCGTTGCAAACATAACTAAAAATTGTGAGCCATGTGGATTCTTTCGAATTCTTCATGGCTCGCATTTCTTGAATATGGATAAAAAAATAGGTTACATTCATTCTTTTGAATCTTTCGGGACAAAGGATGGCCCCGGTATTCGTTTTCTGTTTTTTATGCAGGGATGTCGTATGCGATGTCTCTATTGCCATAATGTAGATACTTGGGATATTCACAAATCCAACTATCAGTTGACGGCAGAAGAGGCTTTGCTGGAAGTGCAAAAGGTAGATGCTTTTGTAAAGGGACGAATTACGGTTTCTGGTGGAGAACCGATGTTACAGGCCGATTTCTTAGCTGATTTCTTTCGATTGTGTAAGCAAAGAAATATGCATATTGCAGTGGATACTTGCGGATTCATTTTTAATGAGAAAGTCAAGGAGGTGCTGGAATACACAGACCTAGTGTTGTTGGATATCAAGCATATCGATCCGGAAAAATATAAAGTCTTGACCTCGCAATCTTTACAACCCACCCTGGATTTTATGGAATATCTCCATTCTATCCATAAACCTGTATGGTTGCGTTATGTGCTGGTTCCCGGTTATTCGGATGATGAAAAGGATCTGCATAATTGGGCGAAATATGCATCCCGGTTTGAAAATGTAGAGCGCGTGGATATTTTGCCGTTTCATCAAATGGGGATTCATAAATGGGAAGAAATGGGAATTCCCTATGCTTTGAAGAATGTTTCGTCGCCTACCATCGAAGAGATAAAGAAGGCAGAGGCTATTTTCAAGAGTTATGGACTGGAGGTTGCTGTTTAGTAAATGTTTTGAAAATCAAGGATTATGGAACAAGCTTCGCCGATTAAAAGATAAAAGGATAAATCCTTTTGCGTTAATCCCTGTTTTTAAACAGGGATTTTCTTTTTTCTAACGGGAAAATTCATCCGACACCTTGAAAAATAAATCAACTACAATCTTGATAATATCGATATCGCAGATGTATGCTTTCTGTATAACAATAAAACCATCATCTGTATTTCTTTTTTATGCTGTCTGCGGCATTGTCTCTACTCGCGACTGCGGAAGACCGATTGCCTTCGTTGTAAAAAACACGGTTGTTGCCATCGCATAACACCTTGTTTGTTGAATCTCTTCAAGCTTACTTTGCCTGAAAAAAGGAATGTGTGCCTGTTCCTTAAAACGATTTATGTGCTCCCGGGAATGTAGATATGTTTTTTCTTTACGAACATGCAGAATACAACTTTTAAAAACCTGCTACAATGCCGTTCGGTATAATGATGTTATAGATCTCATTTTTTGACTGAGGCCTTATGTCTGATGTTATGTGCACTGTTATATCTGTATTTTCAGAAGTGATGTAGGCGCAGTTGGGAGTATTCCCATTTGGTTGAACAGTTGCAGAGATAGGTTGACGAGCTACAAGTCCCGAAAGTTCGATGGGTTGATCTCCAATCATCGGACGACTGAATGTTATGCTGGCTTCCGGGATATGTCTTGCTCTTGGGGAAAAATTGTAGGTTTCTACAAATGCTATGTTATTGCTCTTCCAAACAAGCTTCTCTCCTGAAAACAATAATCGGCCTATCCTGGTTACCTTTCCATCTTTTTTGTCTGTCACAGTCATGCAAACCCAGCTGTGAGGTTCTCCCTTAAAGCTTATTGTCTCTTCCTTTATTAACGATAGGGTGTAAGTTCCTTTTGTCCATATACAAGGACGCCTTACGCTGCAAAATTCACCTTCATTTCCGGCACTGGCACATAATCCGCCATCATACATTTCTACATATTCTACTCCTATCGGAGTAACCCTGTCGTGACTCCAGCGAGAAAAGATACCGCCTTTGCCAGCTATCTTCATGACAGTCAGGTTTTCTTTGGTTGGCGATCCGTCTATGTTTGTTTGAATACCGGCGTAAAATTGTTGTCCATTAAATGAACCATTAAAAGGGCATATATACAAGAAGTAGGTTGTCGGGATATCCCTGTTTATTTCTATATCCATATCTATACGCTGAAAATCGACGATACTATCGGTCGAAAATACCCATTTAACCTGCATTAGATGCCAGGGCAAGGGCGGGAGTGTAATGTTTCTGGATTTGGCAATCTTATAGATGTCAAGGTTATTCTTTTTTTGCGCGAATAATTGGATGGATAATAAAAAAGCAAAGAGGACGAAAAGAAACTGTTTCGGTTTTAAGTTTTTCATAGGTAAGGTTCTTAGAATAATGGCTTATGTGATTATATTCTTACGATTAGGAGGTATGGCACTCGCTTGTTTTTTTAATCATCCTTTTAAGTGGTTTAAGAAAAATCATGCTTCGGTTGACCGATTGTTTCCTTTTCTTACTTATCGTGGAAAGCAAGGCTTGTTGTGATGCTAAATTATTCTGTTTTTACTATTCCTGTAAAATCGAATTTGAGGCTGAAGCATCTCTTTTAGCCAGCTTTTATCGGGCGGCATATTTTCTTTCTTTTCTAAAAGCTGAATAGCTGAGTGAAACATTCCGGGGCGGTCTTTTGACAGTTTGTCGCCAGCCTGAATGCGGTAATAAATATAGTGTATCTAAGTATTTATTTAATTGTGATACATGGCATATTTATATCTCACGAATATATAAAAAAATGGATGTAAATAGCAATAACTCTGATTTGGTTAAGTTTAGCAGATTGTTGCATCATACTGTTTTATTTTTCAAAGATATACTAAATTTATCCGGGAAGCAACAACGATATATATATAATCGGTTCTGTTGGTTGCTCTTACTGTTATATAAGAATTTAGAGTCCGTGTTTTCATTTTCCGGTAATCGTGTTGTTGCGGAGTTTTTTAACAGGCGTTTTCTTGTTGTCCGTTTGAAATCCGGTAACTTCAATAGATGGTTGAACTGGATGCCCTTATTTGGGTTTAATATCTTTGAATCTGAGGTTGGTATGTCTTTGTTGGGGTTGGTAGTAAGTATTACAAATAAAGCTATTTGTGTGTTCTTTGAAGTTCACCGTGCTCGGAAAGTGTTTAAACCGTTGGATCGGGCATCTACTTACCGGGCTTTATTGAAAATATCTATTGATCTATCTTGTTGCTTTCGGTTTAGAATTAAGGATCGAAATATCTTTGTATTGGAATGTGAAAAAGATAGTTTGTTTTGTTCCTATAGGTGAAAACTATTTAAATTGATGTCAAAATGAAAGGTATTTTGTCTTTGCAGGCCAATGAAAGAGAATTATTGCTATTTTTAGATTCGAATTTAACCTGTAAGAAGTCGTACGCATAAAAGAAAAACTAAACTAAATAAAGCTTAGTTGCGTAGCAAGTTATTATCTTTATAGTCCGTAAGTGAATGGGCAACGAAACACTGCGGGAAAATACAGGCCTATCTGACTTTCTATCTGTTTAGAGGAGAGAATTAAAGATGGTTCTGTTTAGATAGCTTGCTTTGCTTAGTGTCTTCTTTTTTAATTGTTTCCGAATATATAAAGAACTAAACTATTTATGAAAATAAAAGAATTTGAATTTAATCCGATTCAAGAGAATACATTCGTTGTGTATGATGAAACCAAAGAATGTGTCATTATCGATCCGGGATGTTTCTATCCGGATGAAAAAGTTGAACTTCTAGAATTTATTCTTAATAATGACCTGATTGTGAAGCATCTTTTAAATACACACCTTCATTTTGACCATGTGTTTGGAAATGCTTTTATAGAAGAACGGCTTGGCGTATTAACCAAAGCGAATAAGAAAGATGAATTTCTGTTGGACGATATGGCAGCTAAAATGCGAATGTTCGGCTTCCATCAAGAAATTGAAAAACTTCGGGTCGGAGCTTATATTCAAGAAAATGACACGATACGCTTCGGAAATCAGGAGCTCATTGTTTTAGAAGTGCCGGGACATTCTCCGGGAAGTGTTGTTTTTTACAGTAAAGCCGGATATCTTTTTGCCGGAGATGTCCTCTTTAGAGGGAGTATCGGGCGCACAGACCTGGATGGCGGAAATTTTGATCAACTGATTTCCGGAATTCAAACCAAATTATTTTCTCTTCCTGCCGATACAATTGTATTTCCGGGTCATGGCCCTTCCACAACAATCGGTTTTGAGCAAAAAAATAATCCATATTTATCATAAGAGTTTATATCATACATATTTACCTTTTAGATTTTACAACTAGCTAATGAAAACAGAACTATTTAGAAATCGTCATATTGGAGTGAATCCATCTGACCTGGAAACAATGTTGGCGAAAATTGGAGCATCCTCATTGGATGAACTCATTGAGCAAACAGTGCCTTCTGATATTCGTCTTGCGGAAAAACTGAATCTTCCGGAAGCTCAAAGTGAGCAGGAATATGCAGAACACATTCAGTTTCTTGCCTCTCAAAACCGGATTTTTGCTACATATATCGGGATGGGATGGTATGAAACTGTTACTCCGGCTGCCATATATCGCAATGTCTTTGAAAACCCTGTCTGGTACACTTCTTACACTCCTTATCAAGCCGAGATATCGCAAGGGCGTTTAGAGGCTTTGTACAATTTCCAGACACTGGTGAGCGACTTGACAGCCTTGCCTTTAGCCAATTGTTCTCTGCTCGATGAAGCAACAGCAGGAGCTGAGGCGGTTACCATGATGTATAATCTGCGTTCCAGAACTCAAATAAAAAATCAGGTTTCAAAGGTATTTGTGGATGAACGTATATTTCCTCAAACCCTCGCTGTCATTAATACCCGGATGAAACCGCAGGGAATAGATGTCGTTGTCGGAGATTTTCGAACAATCGACCTTGACGCTTCTTATTTGGGTGCAGTCGTTCAGTATCCAGATTCCAACGGAAATATTGCAGACTACACCGCTTTCACACAGAAAGCTCACGATTTGGATATTAAGGTTGCAGCCGCAACGGATTTAATGGCTCTTCTGCTGATAAAAGCTCCCGGAGAGTGGGGCGCTGATATTGCATTCGGAAGTAGCCAGCGTTTGGGTATTCCTATGTTTTACGGAGGGCCCTCTGCCGGATTTTTTGCAACAAAAGAAGAGCACAAACGTTCTCTTCCCGGCCGTATCATTGGTATGTCAAAAGATGCATACGGAAAGCCGGCATTGCGTATGGCTCTTCAGACGCGGGAGCAACATATTAAAAGAGAAAAAGCAACTTCCAATATTTGTACGGCACAGGCTTTGCTGGCAACAATGTCTTCCTTCTATGCTGTATATCATGGCGCAGAAGGGCTTCGTAAGATAGCTTTGCGTATCCATTCCGCTACAAATCTCATTGCAGATGAACTGAAGCAGTGGGGATACACGTTGATGAACGAACAGTTCTTTGATACATTAAAGATTGCATTACCGGAAGGAATTGCACAATCGACAGTTCGGGATATTGCTGAAGCTCGTGAGATAAATTTTCGTTATTTCCATACAGGGGAAATCGGGTTGAGCATAGGAGAAACAATTACTGATTATCGTATTCATGAGATTCTCGCTGTTTTTGCTTTGGCTGCTAAAGTGAATACCATTCAGATGGTGGATGATCTGGATGAAAAATTGACTATCGATGAAAAATTCCTTCGCCAAAGCCATTATCTTGATTACGATGTTTTCAAACTTTACCATACCGAAACCGAGCTGATGCGTTATATCAAGAAACTTGAACGGAGGGATATCTCGCTGGCGCACTCTATGATACCGCTCGGATCTTGTACAATGAAGCTGAATGCTGCTTCCGAATTGCTGCCTCTGGGGTTTTCGGGCTTGCAGCAAGTGCATCCCTTTGCTCCCTTGCATCAGGTAGCCGGATATGCTGAAATGATTCAGGAATTGGCTGCTTATTTGGGAGAAATTACAGGTCTTCCGGGAGTCAGTTTCCAGCCAAATTCTGGTGCCGCCGGCGAATATGCAGGTTTGATGACAATTCGTGCTTATCAAAAAAGTAAAGGCGAAGACTGTCGTAATCTTGTTTTGATTCCAGCTTCTGCACATGGTACTAATCCTGCCTCTGCAGTTCAGGCCGGTTTTGATATTCTTGTTGTGGAATGTGATGAGTTTGGCAATGTGAAAATTGATGATTTAAGAAAGAAGGCTTCAGAGAATAAAGAACGTCTTTCGGCTTTTATGATAACCTACCCTTCTACAAATGGAATTTTTGAGACAAATATTCGTGAAATGATGGATATTATTCATGAGAATGGCGGGCAGGTGTATATGGATGGTGCAAATATGAATGCGCAGGTCGGATTGACAAATCCGGGGACAATCGGTGCCGATGTTTGCCATTTGAATCTTCATAAAACGTTTGCTATTCCTCACGGAGGTGGCGGACCGGGTGAAGGACCAATCTGTATGGCTGAGCATTTGATTCCGTTCAAACCTCATCATGAGTTTCTGGATAACAGTAATTTGAATACTGTTGCAGCAGCTCCTTTTGGGAGTGCAGGTATTCTGACCATTACTTACGGGTATATTCGGATGATGGGAGCTGATGGCTTGGCTTTGGCCTCGAAAGCTGCAATTCTGAATGCGAATTATTTAGCTGATGCCTTGGCGGATTCTTATAATGTCCTGTTTCGTGGTGCGCAGGGACGTGTTGCCCACGAGTTGATTATTGAATGTCGCAATATTAAAGAGGAATCCGGTATTAGCGAAACCGATATTGCTAAGCGGTTGATGGATTACGGTTATCATGCACCCACATTGTCATTTCCTATTCATGGTACGTTAATGATTGAGCCTACGGAAAGTGAAAGCTTAGCCGAATTGGATCGATTTGTGGCCGCAATGACTCAGATCAAAGAAGAGATAGGTGAAGTTGTTCGAGGCGAATACAATTTAGAAGATAATGTACTGGTGAATGCACCGCATCCGGAGTATGAGGCTGTTGCTGATGAATGGAATCACGCCTATTCTCGTTCAAAAGCTGTTTATCCGCTTGCGTTTGTCGCTGAAAACAAATTCTGGGTAAATGTAGCGCGGGTTGATAATGCCTATGGCGATAGAAACCTTATAGCTGGTCTTGGGTGTGCTTGTTCCTGAGGAGAACAGGTAGAATATAATTTCAGTACTCGTTAAGTATAAACAAGAGTTGTATCCTTTTATGGATATAGCTCTTGTTTTTTTTGTTAAAGATGCGTGTTTTGTTGGTTTATTTTATCATTCATAGTTAATTATTTTGAATTGTGTGAAAATTATGGTACTATGTAATACATAATACCATACATAAGATATATATTTGCATTACATAAATAATTGTATTGCATATAATCTTACAAGGTCATGAAACAGGTAATTGATATTACTCTTGGTAAAATCCAGTTTACATTAGAAGAAGATGCTTATTATCGGCTTAAGGCTTATTTGGAATCGTTTGAAGGCTCCTTGCCGAATAATCAGGATCGGGCAGAGATTATGGAAGATATTGAATCCCGAATTGCTGAATTGTTTCAACAGGAGATAAAGTTTCCCCGACAGGTGATTGTTTTACGAACTGTTGAAGAAGTTATCGCCACTTTGGGAGAGGTTGATAACTCTGGTAATACGAGTCAATATAATTCAACAAATTCACAAACTAAATCATCAAATAATATGGAATCTTCAAAGAAGTTTTACCGAAATCCGGACGATAAGAGACTTGGAGGAGTTTGCTCCGGAATTGCAGCTTATTTTAATATTGATCCGACGATTGTCCGCATTCTTTTTATCGTATTTATTTTGTCAGGAGGCTCGGGCATTTTGGCCTATGTCATTTTGTGGATTATTATGGATGAAGCGGATACCGTCGCTAAGAAACTTCAAATGAGAGGCATAGAACCTACTGCTGAAAATATTAAGAATTTTAATCCTTAAGGATAGAAATATGGAACCGATAAATGTTGATAATATCAAGGCTCAGATGCGAAAAGGAATTTTAGAATACTGTATTCTAAGTATCCTTTCCAAGAGCGATGCTTATGCTTCGGTCATTATTAATGAGTTGAAAAACTCGGAAATGATTGTTGTTGAGGGTACTTTGTATCCTTTGCTTACCCGGCAGAAGAATCAGGGGCTTTTGTCTTATCGCTGGGAAGAATCTACTCAGGGGCCGCCTCGGAAGTATTATTCAATTACTGAAAGAGGGAAAAGTGTTTTAGCTGAATTGGATAATGTATGGTCTGATTTGGTGAATACCATTGAGCGAATTCGCACGAATGAAAAGTAATGAATCATAATTCTGAACAATATGAAGGAAATAATTAAGGCATCAGTTGCAGGCTATTCGTTTACATTTGAAACGGAAGCTTATTCCTATCTGGATACATATTTGAAAGATATTGAAGTGCATTTCCGGACAAAGGAAGATGGTCGGGAGATTGTAGCAGATATAGAGGAAAGGATCAGTGAGCTTTTACGGCTGGATTTGGGGAATTCCGAACGAGTTGTTAGCCTGAATGATATTGAAAAACTCATTCGGATAATGGGAAATCCCTCTGACATGATAGATGAGTCTGCCGAACCAGTAGCCGATAAGGAGAATGTGGAACCTGAAAATCGCAATCCGTTGAGGAAATTACATAATAAAAGATTATTTCGCGATGAAAGTTCGGCTATTCTGGGTGGTGTTTTAGCGGGATTGGCTAATTATTTTGATGTAGACAAGGTTTGGTTGAGGCTTGCCTTTGCATTGATAATTATTTTAGGACATAAGGTTTTCTCAGGACTATCCTCCGTTCTAATTATCGCCTATATTGTTATGTGGATTATTGTGCCCAAAGCCAAGACTATTCATGATAAATTGAGGATGAGTGGAAAGGAACCTTCCATTCAGGATATTGAGTCCGGCAGATCGGAACCGTTGATTCGACAAAAAAGTAAGGTTGAACGAGTCATACCAAAAGTGTTTAAGATTCTGCTGGTTGTTATTTTATTCTCTCTTGCAGCATCGTTGGTTGGTGTTTTTGTCTTCTTGATGTTTTTTCCTGCTGCTTTCGATTTTCCTTCTTTGTCGGATGTCCTTGAAGTGACCGGAATTTATTCGCCGGATATTCTATGGACCCTGGTATTGGTGTGTCTGCTTCCTGTGTTTCTGGTAATCTATTTTTCAGTTCGTATTATTGGCGGTTTCAAACAACGCGACTTTGTGATTTTGGGAAGTGCATTTGTTATTTGGATCGCAATATGCGCTTATCTTGGAGTGAAGGGAGTGAAGATTGCTGCTGATTATCGCTATAAATCTATCGATACCCAATTGGTTGTTGTCAATTCTCCTTCTGACAGTATTTATTTGGATTTAGGTATGAATTATAAAAATGCAGTTTCCTCATTCTATTTTTTTGATGATGATAGAAATTCTGATTGTCCTCTGCGCGCTTATTCTGAAAATAGAAAAGCATGGTTTTTTATCCCCAGCGTCAATTTAGTGGAGGATGATACTAAAAAGCAGGTAGAGATCTGGATTCAGAAAAAAGTTTTTGCCAGAACTCCTTATCAAGCTGATTTAAAGGCTAAGAGGAGTCGATTTTCTGTCGAACAGAACGACTCTTTGATAACTTTGAATCCACATGTTTATTCAAGGGATAATCATTGGGATCGGGAAGTCTTTGATGTGACGGTATATTACCCCAAAGGGAAAAAAGTGGTATTGGCAAATGGCTTGGTAAATGAAGCTTTCTGATTCTTAAATGGCTATTTCTTAGCTGAAATTAAAGTTGAATTATTTAAATATTTTCAGATTTTGTTATTAGTTTTATATTTATTTTCAATGCATATTGATAAACCAAAATTTTAACATCCAATGAAGACAATTTTTATACTAGCCATTATTTTGGCTTCAATTTTTGGAATGAAAATTTTTGCACAGCAGAATGAGGCTACTAAGCCGATTTTTAAAGATGGAGTAAATCCTGCAAATTTTTCAAGAGATGATGCAAAGGCTAAAATCGAATTTTGTGGAGGCGTCGGTTTTGAAACAAAGTTGAGTCAGGTTGTGTATTAGACATCAGGTCTTGAGTATACCGCAAAAGGGGCTAAAGCTGCTCTCTTTCAAGAAAAACAAACTACCCTTTCGGATATATTCAATGCCCCTAGTATTTAGATATAGATTAGGAATGAGTGATGTGGCAGATCTTAAATTACATGCAGAACCGTATGCTGCTTATGCTGTAAGTGGAACTCTGAAACAAAGGCTAGTATAGATTGGTATCGGATAATCTGGACGATAGTCTTAACCCTCATCGTTTCGATACAGGATAAGGGCTTGGTCTCGGAGTGAGTTTTGGAGTATTTGCTGTGAATCCGGGAGTTGATTTTGGGTTAATAAAATTAAATAAAACTGAAGGTGAAACCGTCCGGAATATTAGTTCAGCCCTTCCCGTTGTATATATATTCTAGCTATCTTCGATATAATAAACATATATGTATGTGTTTATTTGATTATCATCCCTTTATATGTCCTGATCGTGAAATCTTAAAAGAAATATATTTATAAGGGGCCTTGTTGCCGACTGATAATGATACCTCTCAAGTCTTATTACATATTCTGTTTGATATATTTTTGAGTAAAGAAAAATATACTCGGCTAAGCATCAGGTATGTAGCTGTTTGCCGGCGTTACTCACCGGCTATACTTCGCTTTCTTTGTAAATTATGGTCTATAAATATTATGTAATTGTTCTCCGAAGATTATCCGTATGAAAATGCTTTGGAGAACTTTTCTTGTTTATTTTAATAGGATGCATATTCGTCAAAAGTTTTTAAAAACAAGAGATTCTTCTTCTCGTTGCTTATATTTGCAATATCACATTAATTCCTTCAATAATATGTTGAAAAAAATTTCGGTATTGTTTTTTGCTTGTATTATTTCAGCTGCTTGCTCTATATCGGTAGCTCAGGTGATGAAAATAGCTGTGGTCAGCGATATTCATTTTTTGAGCCCATCTCTGATGGATGATGGAGTCGCTATTCAGAACTATGAAAAGAATAGTGGGAAGAATATCCGTGATACGCCGGCTGTTTTGGATGAGGTAATAAATTCGCTTGAGCAACAATCTCCGGAAATTTTGCTTATTTCGGGAGATTTGACAAAAGATGGTGAAAAGCAAAGTCATCTGGATCTCAAAAAACGCTTGGATGTATTGAAAAATAAAGGAGTCCGCATTTTTGTAACTCCGGGTAATCATGATATTAATGTGCCTCATCCATTGAGTTATTCCGGAGAACAGACAGTGCCTGTTGCGAATGTTTCTGCTGATGATTTTGTGCATATTTATAATGACTTCGGATTTGAACAAGCCTTTTCCCGGGATAAGTCTTCATTGAGTTATGTTGTCGCATTAGACGATAAGACCTGGCTTCTTTGTATAGATTCGAACAGATATCCTGAATATATTACGGGAACCATTTCTGCCGGAAGAATTTTGCCCGAAACAGAAAGCTGGGCTATTGCTCTATTGCAGCAGGCAAAAGAAAAAAATATTTCAGTTCTTGGGATGATGCACCACGGGCTGGTAGAGCATTTTCCTTACCAAAGTATGTTCTTTTCGGACTATCTGATCGATGATTGGCAACGTCTTGCCCGGGAATTTGCAGATAATGGGATGAAGGTTGTTTTTACCGGTCATTTTCACGCAAACGATATAACGGCTTATAACTCTTCTACCGGAAATACGCTCTATGATGTGGAGACCGGTTCTCTGAGTTCTTTTCCTTTTCCTTATCGAAATATTTCATGGAATGGAGTCGATATGGATATTACTACGCACCGAATAAATTCGATACCGGGAAAGCCAGATATGGCAGTGCGGGACAGTATTTCAAAATACGAATATGCGGCGGCTGCAGCAAAGCAACGGATCAAAAGAAAAATACCTTTTCTACCGGGCTCAACGGCAGATGGGATAGCTCAATTGATTGGGAAGATATATGTCATGCATGTCCGGGGAGATGAAGTAATGGATGAGGATATGCGAAAAAAAGTTCAGAAATTTGCAGGTTTACTGGATAATGGAGACAGTGAAATTGATCCTTCGGATATCCAGCTCGATTTCCCTCCGGCAGACAATAATGTCAGACTTTCGTTCCCAAAATGAGTATTTGTGCAGATTTTATACAAAAAAATGAAAATCGTTATTGCTGAACTTTTATTGAAAACTAAAAACTCTTAGTTTTGTAAAAAATGAAATTTTAACCTTGAGAGAATCCTTAGAATCAGACGAAGAACTGTTACACCGTTACAAGCAAACGGGAAATAGTGAACACTTCGGAGAATTGTATAATCGGTATATTCCTTTGGTATACGGATTGAATCTGAAATATCTACAAAATTCGGAAATGGCTCAGGATGCTGTTATGGACATTTTTGAAGATATTCTGCCGAAAGCCTTGACGTATGACATTCGGGAGTTTAGGACCTGGATTTATAGTGTGGCTCGCAATCATGCTTATCACTTGCTCAACGATAAAAAGTTGAAAAATACTTTAGAGATTATTCCGGAAATTGTGGAATCGGATGAAATAGTATCTCTGTTTGAAGAGGATGATGCGGATGAAGAAAAGCGAAATGCATTGAATCAGTGTATTGACCAATTGCCGGATGCGCAAAAAACAGCAATAATCAAATTTTTTCTGGAGGATAAATCCTATGCAGATATTGTGGATGAAACCGGATATCAGCTGAAAAGTGTAAAAAGTCATATACAGAATGGAAAACGAAATCTGAAAATCTGTATCGAAAAAAAAATGAACCGATGAATATCCTGGAATATATCAAAAGCCCGAAAAAGGGGAAGGACGCGCATGAATTTGAAGAAGAATTGATGAACGACCCGTTTTTGGCTGAAGCTTTGGAGGGGTATGAAGAAGTCGATGGGAATCATATTCTCATTGTATCGCAATTGCGGAAAAGAATCAAGAAAAAATCCAAAAGGAAAATATTTAGTCATCCGCGCTTCATCTGGAGTGCCATTATTGCTTCTGTCCTTATCGTCATATTTATAGCCTATTATTTTATTGGAGGATATCATCTGGAGAAAAAGAAAGAGCAGCAATTGCCGGAGCAAAAGGAAAATGTGCAGATTAAGTCAGCATATAATCACGAACAGGTATCTGAGCTCGTGAAAGAAGAAACTTCTGATTCGAAAAAAGAAAGTCATTCCAGGCAAGACGTTTTTTTACCGAAAGAAAAATCTGTAGCCGGGGCGGCTGTTGAGCATAGACGTAATGCTTCTGTGCCTCACTCGAATATCAATAATCCGATTAAAAATGCTTCGCCTGCTCAGGCACAGGCTCTTCTTCGCTTTGAAGCGTTAGATGTGATCGGCATTGTCAAGGATGCTACGGGTAATCCTTTAATGGGAGTGAAGGTTAAGTCTTATTCCGGAGAGGAAACAATGACGGATAAGCAGGGACGATTTGCGTTGAAATCAACAACCGATAAACTTGTGTTTTCCTATATTGGATTCAAATCAACAGAGATTGCTTTAAATAAATCCAAGAATCCGATAACTGTCACCATGAAAGAAGATGACTGCATGCTGGCGGAACAAGAAATTATCGGCAAAGATAGCTGGAGGTCGAAAGCGAAGAGTGTTGTCAAAGCACAACCTGTTATTGGAGATAAGGCGTATGCCGAATATATCGACGCAAATAAAAAATTGTCGAAAGATTCTGATTGTGCTGCAAAAAAGGGAAAAGTAAAGGTGGCTTTTTCAACCGACGAAAAAGGCCGCCCTTACAACATACACATCACACAAGGTTTATGCAGTGAGAGCGACCATTTAGCTGTTTATCTTATCAATCATGGCTGTAACTGGACAGCCAATGTGGAAGATGTCGAATTCGAAATTCTTTTCTGAAGAACAGGTTAAAGCGCTTTTTCTTTAATCAGATATTCTGCAATTTGTACTGCATTCAATGCTGCACCTTTCTTAATTTGATCTCCAACGACCCAAAAGGTTAATCCATTCGGATTGCTTAGATCTTTGCGGATACGTCCCACAAAGACCGGATCGGCATTGGCTACAAAAAGTGGCATCGGATAATCTTTTTCAGCCGGATTGTCTTGCAGAATCAGTCCTTCGGCTTTTGAAAATGCTTCCCGCGCTTCTTCAATGGAAATAGGTTTTTCTGTTTCCAGCCAGATGCACTCCGAATGAGCTCTTATCACGGGCACACGCACGCAAGTAGCACTAACTTCCACATCGGAATGCATAATTTTGCGTGTTTCATTATACATTTTCATTTCTTCTTTTGTGTAACCGTTGTCTGTGAATACATCCACTTGAGGAATCAGGTTGTAAGCCAGTTGGTAAGCGAATTTCTCAACAGTAGGTTGTTCTCCTTTCAAGATTTCCTCGTACTGCTTTACCAGTTCGTCCATTGCGGTAGCTCCCGCTCCGGAAGCAGCCTGATAGGTTGCAACGTGTACACGTTTGATATGTGAAAGGTTTTCGATGGCTTTCAGCGCAACAACCATCTGTATGGTCGTACAATTAGGATTGGCAATAATTCCGCGTGGACGGATTTTTGCATCTTCTGCATTTACCTCCGGCACGACTAGCGGAACATCTTTTTCCATACGGTAAGCACTCGAATTGTCTATCATGACCGTTCCGTACTTGGTGATGGTTTCAGCAAATTCAAGTGAGGCACTTCCTCCGGCAGAAACGAATGCTATGTCGATTCCCTTGAAGTCGTCATTGTGTTTGAGTTCTTTCACGGTGTATTCCTTTCCACGGAATTCGTATTTTCGTCCGGTACTTCTTGAAGATCCGAACAACACTAATTCGTCAGCCGGAAAATTCCGCTCACCTAACACGCGAAGGAACTCTTGTCCCACTGCTCCACTGATTCCAACAATAGCAACTTTCATTTTCTGAATTAAATAGTTAAAATGGTGATACTTGATGTTTGATGTTTAGTAATTTGTTATTTTTACATTGTATGCAAAATACAGAGATACAAAGTTATTAAGTTTATTCATACAAACGGATGGCTTATGAAGATTTTTATCCATTTTTACTTGCTTTTTGTCACAGTAAGCCTTTTTTCTCAAAACCAACGTCCATTTACAAAGCTGAATTTCTCAGAAAATGTATTTGGTGATACTTCGGCTTTTCTGTTCTTTCCGGATAGTTCAATTCAAATGAAAGCACCTTCCGATACGAATAGAGTAAGCTTGAGTAAGAAAGCTGAGAGTGATTTTGGAACTACCTGGAGGATAGAAGTGCAGATGGATGTGAATCCTTCAAATAGTAACAATATCAAGTTTTATATCCTTTCGGATTCAGTTCTGCTTACAAAAGCGGCAAATGCTTATTATGTGGTCATCGGAAACAATGCCGATGAAGTTTCACTCTATTCTCAAACAGCAAACTCGGTTACAAAAGTGATTGACGGACTCGATAAGAGGTTGGATAAAGACACTGTGCGTGTCGAAGTAATTGTCTCACTGGATAAAGACGGTCAATTTGCCCTTTATTCAAAAAGAGCCGATGAGGCCGCATTCTATAAAGAAGGTACTGCGCAAATTAAGAAAAACTATAAATCTACCTCTTATCTTGGCTTTGTGTGTACTTACTCTTCAAAAAACAGAGATAAATTTACCGTAAAGGAAGTGGCAATTGCTTATCCTGAAAAACAAGTGGATGGCGATGATGATGGCGATGATCCCAATACGGGTGTTTTCGATATAATGCAAACTGGCTTTTCGCTCAGTGCTCGTTCTTTTTCGACCGGAGATGAGCCTGTGTATGTGCAATATAAATTCCCCGAAGCAGGTTATGTGGCTCGAATTTTATCTTTCGATTCTTCAGGAAATCTAATACAGGAATTGGCAAATAACTTGATGCTTGAAAAAAAAGGTCGGATTCAGCTTGTCGGTAATTACGAGCCTGGAATCGTTATTGTATATGCCGAAGCTAAAACGTTGGACGGGAAGATTATTCGGAAGAAGCTGCCAATAGTTTATGGTAAAGCTCAATAAATCTGCTTTGTTTGAGCTTGTTTAGTCGTTTTTCATACATTGAATTTTTTATAACTGTAGCCAAAATAATAGCTAATTGACTGTGAAGAGGCTTTAAGATTCTCCCTAAAAAGTGCATGTTTGGGGGAGAAGGGAGGTCCTATGTTTAAAAAAAGTTATTTTATTGATAACTTTTAGACTTGCTTTTGTGTTTTATATTGCTGATATATTGATTTATATCTGTCATAATATCCATTTGAGCTGTATATTTATATGTTGAAAAACACAAGAAATAATATCCCTATAATGAATAAATAATATCTATATTTGCAAAGTGAAGATTTCAAAAAGTATTCATAAACGATAATCTAAGCTAGCAAATAAGTGTATTTGCCTGATTCTTATAACACCAATATATTTGTCAATAATTCAATCTAAAAAAAGTTTATCATGAACATTTTAGTTTGTATCAAACAGGTTCCGGCTTCTAATAAGGTCGAAGTCGATCCTGTTACAGGGGTTCTCAAACGTGATGGAGCTCTGTCAAAGCTAAATCCTTATGATCTCTATGCATTGGAAACAGGTTTGAGATTAAAAGAAGCACATGGTGGCGAAATGACTGTCGTCACCATGGGACCGCCGCAAGCCAAAAAAATTATTCACGAAGCTTATGCAATGGGAGCAGATAAGGGAGTTCTTCTTTCGGATCGCCGTTTTGCCGGAGCTGATGTGTTGGCTACAAGTTACGCTTTGTCTCAATGTGTCAAAAGACTAGGTCATTTCGATTTAATTCTATGCGGAAAGCAGACTACAGACGGTGATACGGCTCAGGTCGGCCCTGCCATTGCAGAATGGATGGGGATACCTAGCGTATCGAATGTTACGAAAATCATAGACGCCACTTCTGATGCTATTGAAGTGGAAATGGATATGATGAATTATACGGAAATTTCCCGTGTTCAGTTTCCTTGTTTACTGGCTGTCGATAAAGACATTTTTATGCCCCGGCTTCCATCGTATATATTGAAAAAGAAAACCGAAGATCGTGAAATTGCGGTTTTGTCATTGGACGATATGGCCGATAAAGATGAAAAACATTACGGATTGAATGGTTCCCCAACGCAAGTAGCGCGTATTTTCCCTCCTGAGAGCAATGTCAAGCAAGAAATGTTTTATGAAGATTCTTCCAATTTGGCGGAAGTCTTGTTCGGCGTTCTTGCAAAAGAAAAATTTCTTTAGAACGAAAGAATTTCAGAGGCTGGCAGAATGGGAGTAAATCCGATTTTGTTTGAGTCAGTATATCATCAATAAATCTACTTTATGAAAAAGTTAGTAATTCATAATGAGAAAATTACAAGTGAAGATGTAGATACGCTTGTCAAAATATGCCCTTTTGGAGCTATGGAAAGCGCCGAGGGAACGGTTACTATAAATGAGTCCTGCAAGATGTGTCTTATTTGTGTGAAAAAAGGCCCGAAAGGACGCATCGAGTTAGTTGTCGAAGAAGATAAAAACGCTTTGGATAAATCGGCATGGAACGGCGTTGCTGTTTATGTTGAGCATGTCGATGGAGAGATTCATCCGATAACGTATGAACTTATAGGAAAGGCCAAAGAATTAGCTGTTGTGATTGACCAACCTGTTTGGGCAGTGATGATAGGGCACAATATTCGTGAAGCATCGAAAGAACTGCTTCATTATGGTGTTGATAAGGTGTTTTTATATGAAGGAACGGAATTGGCACATTTCAGAATTGAACCTTATGTGGCAGCTTTTGAGGATTTTATCAAGAAAAATAAGCCCGGTTCTATTCTTGTTGGAGCTACTCCTGTCGGACGTCAGCTGGCGCCGCGTGTTGCGACTCGTTGCCGCACAGGTTTGACAGCCGACTGTACGATGTTGAATATGAATCCGAATACCGATCTCGACCAAATCAGGCCTGCCTTCGGTGGAAACATTATGGCACAGATTCAAACCTTACACACTCGTCCTCAGATGTCTACTGTTCGCTATAAAGTCATGAATGCACCCAAACGAATGGAAAAACCCATTGGAGAAATCGAAGTGCGTTCTCTGTCTGAAAGCGCATTGAAATGCAGCATGGAGGTTCTGAAAATTGTTCCCAAAGCAAAAGAAGATTCTATTGAAACAGCTGAAGTTATCGTTGCAGTGGGAAGAGGGTTGAAGAAACCGGATGATTTAAAAGTCTTTGAAGAATTAGCTGATGCCTTAGGTGGAAAGTTGGCTTCGACGCGACCTTTGGCCGAGAGTGGCTGGGTAAATGCAAAACAGCAGATTGGATTGAGCGGGCGTACCGTTCGACCGAAATTGATTATCGCCTGTGGTATTTCCGGAGCTATTCAATTTGTTGCCGGAATGAACAAAGCAGACCGCATTATTGCCATTAACAGTGATCCGAATGCTCCGATATTTAAAGTTGCCCATACCGGATTGGTTGGCGATATGTATGAGGTGGTTCCGAAGTTAGTAGAACAAATCAAGAAAGAAAAGGAGGTTTGTCATGAGTTTTAAAAAATTAGATGCAAATGATATTGATGTCCTGAAGGATATCGTCGGCGATGATACGCGTGTTATTTACGGACAAAACATAAGTGAAGACTACAGTCATGATGAATTGGGTGGAACTGAAAGTTTCCCGGATGTAGTCGTTGTGGTTAAATCCACTGAAGAAGTTTCCGCTATCATGAAATATGCATACGAGTACAATATTCCTGTAACTCCGAGAGGAGCAGGAACCGGTTTGGTTGGCGCGTCTGTGCCTGTCGAACATGGAATTATGCTCGATTTAAGCCAGATGAAGCGTTTCCTTGAGCTGGATGAAGAGAATCTGACACTTACCGTCGAACCCGGTGTGCTCTTGATGGAGTTGTTGGCGTATGCTGAGGAACACGACTTTATGTATCCGCCCGATCCCGGTGAAAAGACAGCGACTATCGGAGGAAATATCAGTACTAATGCCGGTGGAATGCGTGCTGTCAAATATGGAGTAACTCGCGATTATGTGCGAGGATTGGAAGTGGTCCTGCCAAATGGCGAAGTGACTTTTCTTGGCGGAAAAACAGTGAAGAATAGTTCCGGATATGATTTGAAAGATTTGATTATCGGATCGGAAGGAACACTGGCTGTGGTAACCAAAGCGGTATTGAAGCTAATACCACTCCCTAAAGTTATTATTAGTTTGCTTGTTCCCTTTCCTAGTTTGCCGCAAGCTATTCGCACCGTTCCTAAAATTATCAAATCGAAATCGAATCCGGCTTCCATCGAATTTATGGAACGGGAAGTGATAATGGATGCCGAAAAATATTTAGGGAAGAAATTCCCGGATAATCGCGCTGATGCTTATTTGTTGTTGAAGTTCGACGGTAACAGTGTGGAAGAAGTGGAACATTCTTATGAGAATGTAGCACAAATATGTTTGGAAAATGGTGCTATAGATGTTCTGATTTCCGATACTTCCGAACGTGAAGAATCGATATGGAAAGCCCGTGGTGCATTTTTGGAAGCCATTAATGGATCCACGACGCAAATGGACGAAGCGGATGTGGTAGTTCCTCGCAGTCGTGTCAATGACCTGGTTGAGTTTACTCATGGTCTCCAGAAGCAGATGGGTATCCGAATTAAGAGTTTCGGACATGCCGGTGACGGGAATCTTCATGCATACATTCTAAGAGATGACTTGGATGAAAAACAATGGGATGCTCAGTTAGGTAAAGCTATGGAGAAGATATACGAAAAAGGACGTGAACTTGGAGGACAAGTTTCCGGAGAACACGGAATTGGTTATGCCAAAAAAGCGTATCTGAAAGAACAGCTTTCTCCTATTGCTATTGACCTGATGCGGGGGGTGAAAAAAGCTTTTGACCCGAAAGGGATATTAAATCCGGAGAAAATTTTCTAATCATCTTTATTTTTATTAATAGAAGAAGCCATTTCCATATATAATTGGAATGGCTTCTTTGTTTTACATAAAATATTATCTATTATTGCAACAAAAATATCCGGTTGAACCGGTTTTATTCATGGAAATTGAATGGTAATGAAAAATAATTGGGATAAGAGGTACAGTGCCGAAGAATATATTTATGGTGAAGAGCCAAATCATTTTTTTCAGGAAATACTTCATCGGTTTTCTCCCGGGGAAATATTGTTGCCTGCCGATGGAGAAGGACGCAACGGCGTGTATGCTGCTACACAAGGCTGGAATGTAGAGGCTTTCGACCTGAGTGAACAGGCCCGAATGAAAGCTTTGCAGCTTGCGGCCGGAAAGAAAGTTGATGTCCATTATCAAGTGATGGATTTTAGTGCTATATCCGAAGCATATTATAAAGAGAGCTTTGATGTGATAGCTCTGATTTTTGTTCACCTCCCTTCTGAAGTCAAAAAAACTTACTTTCCTCTATTGAGAGGATTACTGAAGCCGGGCGGCTATATAATTATTGAAGGATTCAGTAAAAATCATATTGCTTACCAAAAGAAAAATCCCGGTATCGGTGGCCCTCCGGATGCAGATATGATGTATTCTCCTGATTTAATCCTTGAGCTGTTTCCTGATTTAGAGATTCTTTGCCTTTTGGAAAACGAAGTACAACTTAATGAAGGATTAGGACATAACGGCGTTGGGTCTGTTATCCGATATATTGGAAAGAAAAAATAATTCTGTGAGAAAAAATATTTATAATGAATTGTGTGAGTTCATGATTCTGAAAATGAGCTGTATAAATAGGAGAGTGAAGCTGGCTTTATAGGACTTCTTGAAAAATACAGGCATTAAGTTTTTGAAACTATATTGAATGGTTGTTTGATTCCGGCTTTGCCCTGAAGTTGAAAAAAACTGTTGTTTCAGAAAAAGAGGCATTATATTTTTACAAATTTTGAATTTCTATTTCTGTGAGACTGTGTTTATGCTAGATATAGGTTTATTTTGTATGATTATTCCGGCTTTTGATGAATAGGTTCTCTCGTTTTGGTAATAAAGAATCTGTTGCTTTTTTGCAACGCGTTGACGATCATTTAGCTCAAGATTTATGGAATATATAATTATGTAATCATTTTACGTATAATGAAGAAGATTTTTTTAGGCTTATTAATCTGTATGAGCTCATTTGTTCAAGCGCAGATATCCAAATCCGAGTTTGGGAAAAAAGAAGAATTGGCTTATCGCCGTTATATTCAGGCATTGGCTTCTGACGAGTTTCTGGGGCGGAAACCTTTCACATTAGGGGAGACGCGCACTATTGCTTATCTGGAGGAACAATTTAAAGAACTGGGATTGCAGCCCGGAAATGGTGACAGTTATTTTCAAAAAGTTCCTATGGTGGAAATAAAAGGGCATTTTCAGGGAGAAGAGGTTCGTGTTGATGGGAAAAATGGAAAACTGACTTTACGTGCTTTGACGGATATTGTCGGAGGAACCCGTCAGTTGGTCAAAGAGAAGAAAACTTTACAAGCTCCTCTTGTTTTTATCGGATTCGGAATCGATGCTCCCGAGTATCATTGGAATGACTATGCAGGAGTCGATGTGAAAGGGAAAATCATTGTTGTTCTGATAAATGATCCCGGATTTTATAACCCGCAATTGTTTCGAGGTAAAGACATGACTTATTATGGACGTTGGACATATAAATTTGAAGAGGCTGCCCGAAAAGGTGCTGCGGGCGTATTGATAATTCACGATACAAAACCTGCTGCATACGATTGGAGCGTTGTTCGTTCCAGTTGGTCAAAATCGAAATTGTATCTTCAGGCAGATAATGATAATCAGGAATTTTGTGGATTGGAAGGATGGATTTCGGGCACATCAGCTCAGGAATTGTTTAAGCTCTCAGGTCGCAATGATTTTGCTTCTCTTCTGGAACAGGCTAAGAAACCCGGATTTAAGGCTGTTCCTTTGTCTGCAACCTTGAGTTGTACGATAGAAAATGAATGGAAGAAATCAACGTCTACCAATGTGGCTGCTCTTCTTCCCGGAACAACCCGGGCTGATGAATATATCGTTTATTCAGCCCATTGGGATCATTTTGGTGTAGGTGAACCTATTTTGGGAGATAGTATTTACAATGGTGCGGCAGATAATGCCAGTGGTACAGCCGGTTTATTGTCGCTGGCTAAAAAATTCAAAGAGTCAGCTCGCAACCAACGTTCGGTTTTGTTCCTAGCCGTTACCGGAGAAGAAGCTGGTTTGCTGGGTTCGGAATACTATGTTTTACATCCGTTGTTTCCGCTCAAAAAAACGGTGATAGATATTAATATGGATGTATTGCAACCTTTTGGCAAGATGAAAGATATTTTTCTCATTGGAAAAGGTCAGTCGGATGCAGATGCGTATCTTGAAGCGGCAGCGCGGAAGCAAAACCGGACGGTTCGAGCTGTTCCCGACGCAAGTAATGGCTGGTATTACCGTTCGGATCATTTCAGTTTTGCAAAAGCCGGCGTTCCTGCCATTTATATTGAAGGAGGAATTCAGTCGTTGGCTCATGGCGAAAGCTGGGGGCAGGCCCAACAGGAAGAATATGTGAAATCCAGGTATCACAAGCCTCAAGATGAATATAGTCCGTCTTGGGATGTGTCAGGTACGATGGCGGATTTAGAGCTGATTTTTGATGCCGGACGAAAATTGGCAAACATATCTGTTTTTCCTGTCTGGAAAGACGGAATGTATAAGAAAATCAGAGAGAATCAAAAGTAAGAAATAGCAAAAAAACGTTCAATAAAAATCATCATTTCTATTCACAAAATAAGAAATGATGATTTTTTATTTTGGAGTAAAGAACAAACTATTGATTGCAAAGCGAAACTGGATATATGGATAAATAAAAGACCGCTGAAAATACCGAACCTAAATGAATTGCGAGAAATAAAATTTCAGCTTGTTTGCGCCAATATACCTGTTCGAATACGAATAATCATGTCCATAAGCTTGTAATGAATAAGGGTGTTTTATCTTCTCCTTCTTCAAAGCCACAATGCTTGTAGAAAGGGATCTCTTTGTTATATGCAATAAGAATAATACGCAGATAGTCTTTGTACTTATCCTTTATTTGGTTTATAAGTTGTTTCCCAATGCCTTGATGCTGGTATTCCGGCGAAATGAGCAGGTAATGAATGTATGCATTCATGCTTTGATCGTCCATTGCGTTGATGAGTCCGACCAATTGGTTGCCATCCCATGCTGAAATAACGGTTCCGGAATGATACATAGACTTTACTAACTTTTCAGGATAATGTCCCGACGACCAGCCCACAGACAAAAACAGTTTCTGTAACGATTCGGCTGTAAATTCTTTCGTGTTTTTATATTCAATATTCATAATTTTAGTTTTTTACTTATTGAATTTTGTTATAATTGTATTAAATTTGATTTCAAAAATAATTATAAATTCACTAGTCGACAATAAGTTACGGTTTGGTTATATTATAACCTCGAGGTTAGTATTGTTGCTTGTCAGTGGCTTATGAGTAGAATTTTAATAAAGAAAAAGTTGTGTTCCGATAGATGTCCATTCCGAATTGTCATGGATCGGCTTGGCGATAAATGGTCTATCCTGATTCTGAATGTTTTGTTTGAGAATGGAGTCTTGCGTTTCAATGAGTTAATGTCTTGCATTGATGCTATCTCTTTAAAAGTGCTGGCTTCGACGCTTCATACGCTCGAAAACGAAGGGTTTGTTTCCCGGGCAGTATATCCGGAAGTTCCGCCAAGAGTAGAATACCGGTTGACGAAGCAGGGTAGGGATTTGATCCCCTTTATTCAATCTTTATCGGAATGGGCTGTTAAAAATATCAAGACAAGCCTTTGATTATTTTCAAAAGCTTGTCTTGTTGAAATTTCTGATAATCTTACCTGTTGGCTTCAAAGTGTATTCTCGGTAAATACTTCTGTCCTGTATTTACATTTCTGCAAGAAATGGCTTTAGTATTTCCGGAAGTTCTATTTCCTCACAATGGATTCCGTCTAATTTGGCTCGTCCCTTATCTGTCAACGTGAAATACATCTGACGTTTATCGTCTTTGCCTATAATGCGCTTTACTAATTCTTTGTTTTCTACCGATTTAATAACCTTCGATGTGTTCGAATTGCTTAAGCCCAATACTTCAGCCAGCTCACTCGAGGAATATTTGTTGCCGCTCAGGCTGCATAATAGCATGCCTTCATTCAGGCAAATGCCGTATTTGCTTTCGAACTCAGCTTCGAAAGTGGCGATAGAACGATATACGTCTCTGATTCGGCACAAGGTTTTTTCTTGTCCTTTTTCCATGTTGTCTCTTTTAGTTCTGAATGCAATTATACTTATTTTTTTAATAAAATATCCTCGATGGCCTTTTTTAAATCGGATTTCGGTAATGCTCCTACCGACATTTGAGGCTTTCCGTTCATAGGGATGAAAAGTAGCGATGGAATGCTCCGGATACCGAATAGCCCGGCGAGTTCCTGTTGCTCTTCTGTGTTTATCTTATAGATGTATATTTTGCCTCCGTATTCGGCTGCCAGTTCTTCCATGATTGGAGCTAATGTTTTGCACGGACCGCACCAGTCTGCGTAGAAATCGATGATGGCCGGTTTGTCGCCCAGGTATTTCCATTCTTTCGGGTTGCCTTCAAAGTCAGCAACCTTTTTCAAGAATTCTTCTTTGTTTAAGTGTATTGTTTTCATTGTTGTTTCTGTTTTCGTTTCATTCGTTTTTTTCTCCGAAGTAACTGTCTTTCCGTTGCAGGACATGATGGTTACACAGCCTGCCAGAATTAAATAATTTCTAAGTCTCATTGTCTTTCGTTTAAATAACTTTATTTATTATCATCAATTTCTTTTTCCGGGTGCATGGTATTCGGATGAGCACATGTGGAAGTGCCACAGCAAGAGATATTCATTGCGGCTTGAAAGAAGAAAATACCTGCAAAAATCAAAAATAGGTATTCTTTTTCATTGATTGCGTATGCTGTTGTGATAATGCCCAATATCAGCCGGATAATGCGTGTTGTATTCCAGTTGATGACCCATTTTTTCATCTTTTGTTGCTTTTTATTTGAAGTTGAACCATCCTCCACCGTTATATACTTCTTTAAATCCCTTGCTTTTTAGTTGGGAAACAGCACTTTTGCTCCTTGTTCCACTCTGGCATACCGTGATAATGGGTCTGTCCGCCGGGAGTTGTGAGGATAGTGTCGATAATTTGTCCAGTGGCATATTGACGGCTTCTTTCGCGTGACCTGATTGATACTCTTCCCGAGTGCGTACATCTACAAGTATAGCTCCGTTTTGAAGAAGCTCTTCGAAATTGACTTTGTCTTGTAGCTTGAATAAATTACTGAAAAATCCACTCATCTTATTCCTTTTTTGTATTTATACTCTTTAAAATATTACTTGCTAATCCGCCAAGCACTCCTCCATAAATAGAGCTGATTATCGGCGATGAGGTTATTGGGCAAGTTCCGGAAGTACATCCGATATATTTCCAATAAAGATAACCGACTATCATTCCGGCTATCACTCCAGCTATAAGCGTCCAATGTTTTTTTAGCTGTTGCATTGTGTTTTGATTAGTATAATGCAAATATATGGAAATATTTTCCAATGGAAATATATCTAAACAGATATTTTGTATAATTATTTTCTATTTCGAATAGAGAGAGTTGTTTTTCGATAAATTACGGAATATATTTTTTGACCAAAGACTTCCTTTTTATTTTTTTCATCGATGGCTATGGTTATTCGGTTCTGCTTTTTGGGGTGGGGGGATTTGCAGCCTGTTTTTAGATCGTTCTTTTATGAAATGATGACGAAGAATGATGTGTGTAAATGGAATAAGCTGTGCGAAAGAAAATTTCGAGAGAGACTTTGTAAATAGAAACTGAAATTTGATTATGTTTTCGGTTTTCTAAATCAACTATTCAAGACCACAGGAAGACGTATCCTGTATTTAAAGTGATGGTTCAGAGCCTTTTTCTTAGGTCTGTATTTGTATTTCGTGTAGGATAATTTTTGGAGTAAAAAAGAATTTAGATGGAGTGGGATTTGTATTGTGTCGTCATTAATGAAGTATGAGTTTTTTTTGATAGTCAGTTGTTTATATATTTATCTTGTGGCTGTCGGGTAATAATAAATATCAAAGTCTAGTGTACATGATGTCTAATCGTTCTGAAAGTTTGTACATAATACATGAGAATGTATGCTTTTAGGATGAAATAACTCGAATTGAACAATGGATTTGCAATCTTATTCCGAGGTTTCTTCCTTATTATTTGGTATTTAATTGAAAAATAGTAGGCCTTAAGTGCGTAACTGTCATTATATTTGCTTATCTTTGCGCCGCTTTATAAGCATTATAATGTCTAACTTATTAATTTACTGATTAGTTTCAGAACTAAAAACAAATGATTGAATCAGAAAAATTGAAAAACGTAGCTCCATTAGCCGATTTCGACTGGGATTCCTACGAAAATGGTGCCTCTACACCAGAAGTAAGTAGAGAAACATTGACCGAAAGCTACGACAACACATTGAATAAAATCAATGACAAGGAAGTGGTTATCGGTGCTGTAACTTCTATCAACAAACGTGAAGTCGTTGTTAATATCGGTTACAAATCAGATGGCGTAGTTTCGATGAATGAATTCCGTTACAACCCCGATTTGAAAGTGGGTGACGAAGTGGAAGTTTACATCGAAAGCCAGGAAGACAAAAAAGGACAACTTGTCCTTTCCCACAAAAAAGCACGTGCTTCTCGTTCTTGGGAACGTGTGAACGAAGCTCTTGAAAAAGACGAAATTATCAAGGGGTATATCAAATGCCGTACCAAAGGCGGTATGATTGTTGACGTATTCGGAATCGAGGCATTCTTGCCGGGATCTCAAATCGACGTGAAACCAATTCGCGATTACGATGTTTATGTTGACAAAACAATGGAATTCAAAGTGGTTAAAATCAATCACGAATTCAAAAATGTTGTTGTTTCTCATAAAGCGCTTATCGAAGCTGAATTGGAACAACAGAAAAAAGAAATCATTTCCAAACTTGAAAAAGGACAAGTTCTTGAAGGAACTGTTAAGAATATCACTTCTTACGGGGTATTCATCGACTTGGGTGGCGTAGATGGCTTGATCCACATTACAGATCTTTCTTGGGGACGTGTTCAACATCCTGAAGAAGTGGTTAAGTTGGATGAAAAAATCAATGTTGTTATCCTTGACTTTGATGATGAAAAGAAACGTATTGCTCTTGGATTGAAACAATTGACTCCACATCCTTGGGATGCCCTTGACGCGAACCTGAAAGTAGGTGACAAGGTGAAAGGCAAAGTGGTTGTGATGGCTGATTACGGTGCATTTATCGAAATCGCTCCTGGAGTAGAAGGTTTGATTCACGTTTCAGAAATGAGCTGGACTCAACACTTGCGCTCTGCTCAGGATTTCATGAAAGTAGGCGATGAAGTAGAAGCTGTGGTATTGACATTGGATCGTGACGAACGTAAAATGTCTCTTGGTATCAAACAATTGAAACCGGATCCATGGGAAAATATTGAAGAAAAATATCCTATCGGAAGCAAGCATACTGCTAAAGTGCGTAACTTCACAAACTTCGGAGTATTTGCTGAAATCGAAGAAGGTGTTGACGGATTGATTCATATCTCCGACCTTTCTTGGACTAAGAAAATCAAACATCCGAGTGAAGTAACTCAAATCGGTGCTGATATTGATGTACAGGTTCTTGAAATCGATAAAGAAAACCGCCGTTTGAGCCTTGGCCACAAACAATTAGAAGAAAATCCTTGGGATGTATTTGAAACCATCTTTACTGTGGGTTCAGTACACGAAGGAACTATCATCGAATTGGTAGACAAGGGTGCAGTTGTTGCTCTTCCTTACGGTGTTGAGGGTTTTGCAACTCCAAAACATTTGGTGAAAGAAGACGGTTCTCAAGCTCAGGTGGAAGAAAAACTTCCATTCAAAGTAATTGAATTCAATAAAGATTCTAAGAGAATTATCGTTTCTCACAGCAGAACTTTCGAAGATGCAAAAGCTGAATCAGCTTCTGCTGAAAAGAAAGCTAAAAAAGTGAGAAAAGAAGATAGTGCTGCTTCTGTTCAATCAAGCAATGTAGAAAAAACTACTTTGGGAGATATTGAAGAATTAGCTGCTCTGAAAGAGAAACTTTCCGGAAACAAATAATTCTTACTAAGATAAGTAAAGAGGCGGATTCTTCGGAACCCGCCTCTTTTGTTCTTTATGCTTTTTTAACTTGGTGTAATGCAACCTTTTCTCTTAATTTACGTCTTTATAATATACCTGCTGATAATGATGTGTGATGGCTGATTGCATTGTTGTTAGTGAATAACATAATTATTTTGAAGTATAACATAAACATAAATTCGCGATAAAAGGAGGGGTATAACTATGAAAACATTAAAAATGTCTCTTTTTGCTTTGGCGTTCACCGTCCCGTTTCTCGTAAGCGCGCAGAATTGGGATGATGTATATGGAAGTTCTTCCTCTGGTACTAACCAAACTACACAGAAAAGAGCAACCCAAAGCAATGCTAAAGTAGCAAAGAATAAAGTAGCTGTTGTCACTGATGATGGAAATTTCCAAATAAAAACAGTTGGCAATGTAAACACAAACATTGATGTAGATGCCTATAACAGACGGTATACATCGACTGATGTTGGCGAGCAGCCGAATGATACAGTTGATAATTATGCAGATAGTCAGTATGCTGATGATGCTGACGATTATCAATATACGGATAGAATCGTAAAATATCATAATCCACAAAATAGTGTGACTGTTTCTAGTGATAATGATATCAATGTCTACGTTTTGGATGATAATTATAACGATTATTATGCAAGTCGTGATTGGAATTTCAATGTGAATTTTGGATGGGGTAATGCATTTTATCCATGGTATTCAACTCGTTATGGGTGGTATAGTTCGTGGTATGATCCTTGGTCTTACTCTGGTTGGTACGGATGGGGATGGCCCTATTACGGTGGTGGCTGGTATGTAGGATATAGCCCTTGGTATTCTGGTTGGGGCTGGGGAGGAGGTTTAGCCTGGACTTCTCCGGGATGGAATCATCGCTATGTCTATGGTGGACGTTATGCTACAGGCGGACGTCGGGATAATGGATATGTATTTGGTGGAACTTCAGCCGGACGTTTCTCCGCTGCAAATACACGAGGCAACCAACAGGCCTATACCCGCTCTTTCGGAGGTCGGGATGCGCAAAGGGTGAATTCTACTCGTGTGGGAAATTCTGATTATGTATATGGTCGTTCTTCGCGTGATAACTCTATAAATTCGGCTCAACCTAATACCCGCACCAGAGATGCTTCTACTGTTTATTCAAATGGAAATAACAGTTATAGAAGTTATGGACGTTCTTCTGCATCCGGAAATAATTCAGATTCTTCAACACCCACAAGGTCTGATCGTTCGACATATTCTACGCCTTCAACACGTAGTAATAACTCGTATTCAACACCTTCGACCAGGAGCAGTGGAAATTCGTATTCTACACCTTCGACCAGAAGCAGTGGCAACACTTACTCAGCACCTTCAACTAGAAGTAGTAGCTCTTATTCTGCTCCTTCCAGTGGTGGTGGTAGATCGTTTGGCGGCGGTTCATCCGGCGGTGGCGGTGGCAGATCTTCTGGCGGCGGTCGTAGATAATCACAACATGTTGTAATAAAGTTTATAGCAATAAAATAAGCAAGAGCATCCATTTAGTTTTATAATCTTTAGGATGCTCTTTCTTTGCTCTTTTTGTATTAGATAATATATATTCCCACTAAATAATTTACTAAGATGAAACGAATTTTTTATCTCTCTATTCTCGCAGTGATGTCTGCCTCTATGGCATCTGCGCAGAATCAGTTGGATGTTTTTAAATTGTCCCAGAACAAATTGAGCGGAACTGCCCGTTCTGTATCTATGGGAGGCGCATTCGGCGCTCTGGGGGGCGATCTGTCGGGAGTTGCGATTAATCCTGCAGGAATTGCTGTTTATCAGGGTTCGGAATTCGTTGCGACAATGAATTTTAAAAATGTAAATACTGAAACTAATAGTGTTAACGGATACAAGAGTACTGACAATAAGTTTAATTTCAATTTTGATAATATAGGATACATCGCATCAGTCTCTCTTGATAACTACGATATTCCCAAAATAAATTTTGGGTTTTCTTACAATCGCTTGATGTCTTATGATCGAAAATATAAGGTAGATCCGGGCATGCAAGGTTCTTCTCTGACTGACTATATCGCTTATAAAAGCTATGGCGTTTCTAAAAATGACTTAAGTAGTTCTATCAATTCAAACAATGAATTTAATCCTCCGGTAGGTACTCCCTGGTTGTCAGCTTTGGCTTACCAATCATTTTTAATTAATCCCGGAGTCATTGATGCAAACGGAAAACAAACTTATGTGTCAGTTTTGTCTGGAAACGAATCTGTCAGTCCATTCCTGAATGTTGAGGAAAAAGGAGGAATTGATAAATATGATTTTACGGCAGGTGCCACCATTTCAAATAAATTGAATATTGGTGTAAGTTTATCTGTGACAAATATTGATTATACAACTTATACAGACTATTCTGAAGGTTTTGAGCAAGGGACAAATAATGGGTTTGCTCTTCAAAATTACCTAAATTCAGAAGGGAGTGGTTTTCAGTTTAATCTGGGACTTATTTATAAACCTGTTAATGCAATTAGGATAGGTTTGGCTTATCAGTCTCCTACTTGGTATAGTATGACTGACCATTACAGTGCATCTATTATAGACAATATTCCAGCTTATGCTTCATCCACAAATTATACTCCGGGTTCTACTGAAACAGGTCTTGCTTATGCTGATTATAATATGAGAACTCCTGATCGCTGGACTTTTAGTCTTGCCGGAGTGATTGGACAGACAGCAATCATTAGCGCGGATTATGTGCTGACAAATTACAAAAACATGCATATGTCAGCGGTTAATGGCTCTGCTTCTGACCTTGCATGGTTTGATACACAAGAACGATACATTAAAGAAGACTTCAAAGCAGCAAGTACCTTGAGGTTGGGTGCGGAATTACGGTTTACTCCTCAGTTTTCGGCTCGTGTAGGATATATGTGGCAGCAGTCTCCATTGCAAAGTGATATAAAAAGTGGTAATGTCGAAGTGATTCCAAGTGGAACATTAGTGAATTATACACTTGATGGAGATGCTAATTATTTTACTTATGGGCTTGGGTATCGTTTCTCAAAGAGTTTCTATACCGATGTGGCCTTTGTTATGAAGTCGCAAAAAGCAGATGTATATCCATATTCTAATATTTATGCGAATGACGGTTCAGTTGCTATAGCTTCATTCCCTTCCGAGTTAAAAACAAACACATTCTCCGGATTATTAACCTTGGGATTCAGATTTTAAGAATTACATATTCAGATAGAAAAAAAGCTGTTCGGTTCGATTCCGAATGGCTTTTTTGTTGGTATATACAGGTAGGTCTTGTGCAAAATTTCAATTGTTCTGTTGGAATGTTGATTGTAAGTTATATGCTATTTGTTTCTAGCTATTTGC
The DNA here is from genome assembly GCA_047605645.1 of Dysgonamonadaceae bacterium. Taxonomy (GTDB): domain Bacteria; phylum Bacteroidota; class Bacteroidia; order Bacteroidales; family Dysgonomonadaceae; genus UBA1309. The sequence continues at coordinate 41,315 of JASGFJ010000004.1, forward strand.
TACTTGTTTTAAAATAGATTGGACTTAAATTTTATGCTCAATTTTTATTTTTTTATTCTGTAAATTTCTGAAAATAAGGTGGTAATATTGGTTGGGTGCGCCAATAACAAATGACTGTTTTTTTATAAGGCACTCATCTTGACTAGTCCTAAATAACCGTTACAGGTTTATATGACAAAAATAGATAATTTATCCAACCTTATCAAGGCGAGCCTTGATAAGGTTGGTCTTTTTATAGGTTCTTATTTTCACGTCCCTTTGTAGGTGCATTTGGTCAGGTGTTTTCATGTGGCATGACCAATGGGGTCTTTGTGTGTTATACGTGTTTATCGTATCCTTTACTAAATGCTTCATAGTTTCAATATCTGCATTGTATTCTTTCAGTAAAAACTCCTGTTTTAAAATTCCATTTACTCTTTCTGCTATTGCATTGGCATACGGGTCATAACTTTCCGTCATACTTGGAATAATCTTCTTAGCTTTCAATATCTCTTGATAAGCGTTACTACAATACTGCAGTCCCCTGTCTGAATGATGAATCAATCGATTCTTATACTTCCGGTGTTTTACTGCCATTTTCAGTGCCCTGAGGGAACCCTCAGTTTCCAAACTGGATGAAAGGTCGTAACCCATTATTTTCTTTGAATAAGCATCCGTAACTAAGGCCAGATAACAGTTGCGACTTCTCCCGCCAATGTAAGTTATATCCGAAACCCATACCTGTTCCGGTTGATTCAGTTCCATATCGGCAACCAGATTTTTGTGCTTGCGGAATCGGTGATGGGAGTTTGTGGTTATACGATAATTCCGTTTGGGCATTATCAGCATATGATTTGCTTTTAATATCGCCAGAAACTTATCCCTACCAACATGTAATTCTCCCAAAGGCTCATTCAAAAGATAATACAATTTCCTGAAACCAATACGAGGCATATTCATTCGTATGGGTTGCACCAAAGCTAAAACCTGTTCCGCTTTATTTTGTTTTTGCTTTCTGGACTTACAGGAACGATAATAAACCTGTCTACTTACCCCGAGCAATCCACAGGTGGAGTTCTTACTCACTTGGTGTTGTCGGCTGAATTGGTCGATTGATCGGGTAAGGAGTTTTTTCGTATAGGGATATTATACTCTTTTTCCGCCATATCAACCATCATGTCAAAGAAAGCTGCTTTCATATCGGATTGCTCTGCTTGCTTCTCCAAAAAGGCTTTCTGCTTTTCTAAGACTTTGATACGTTGCTCCAACTCAAGGATCTTTTGATCTTTACTTTTTGGCATATTACTGGGCGTTTGATTTTCCCAGTCAAAGATACCATATTTTCTCAACCAATTCCTTACTGTTGAATCCCCTTGAATCCCATATTTCTTTTGGGCACTTGTAACGGATAGGGTGCCTTGCTCTATCTCTCTTACTAATGATAATTTAAAGGATAAAGTGTAATCCTTTTGACTACGTCTTGCGTACTGATTCTTAATTTCTTCCATAACATTACTCTTTTTTTGTAACGCTATTTCAGGACGAGACATCTTATAAAATAAAAAGGAGCAGATATTTCTACTCCTTCCTTCTTATAAATTGATTTTCTTATATTGCAACAACATATTTCTTTAAATCTTCCGAGAGTAATGGAGCCGGAACAGACTCTTTTACTTCTTTAATTAAAATGTGAAGCATCCTTTCTCGTAAAAACTCCTTGCGTGTAACCACGCTAACTTCTCTGACAGGAGTAATTTTCTTTAAAGGTCTTACATTTTTCTTCTGCACCTCAGAAAGAAGACTTAAAGCCATTTCGGGAATGACAGTCAAACCACTGTTTTGATCAACGATATTTACCAATGTGCCGATACTGCCCGCTTCGTAAGAAAGCAATGTATGAACATTTCTTTTTTTACGCATATTGCAAATCCGAAGAATTTGTGTGCGGAAACAATGTACTTCGTTTAAAAGCCATAGCCGGTTTATGTTTAAATCGTCTTCATCCAGTTCTTTTTTTGCATATAATGAAGTTTCTTCAGGAGAAACGTAAGCATAGAACTTTTCATAATAAATAGGGTATTCTTTCAGCCGTTCGTTGCTTAAGGGAGTGGCAAGAATGCCCACATCCAATGTTCCGGATGTCAATTTTTCAATTATCTGATCGGTTGTAGCTTCTTCAATAACTAATTCGATATCAAAACCGTGCGCTGTATGTGTCTTGATGAGATTGGGGAGAAGATATGGAGAAATCGTTGGAATTATTCCAATACGTAGACTCCCTTTTACGATCCCTTTTTCCTCTTGTACAATGTCTTTTACCTGTTTCACTTGTGATATTATAACACGTGCCTGATTGATAATCTGTGCACCAATCGGAGTCGGTTGAACAGGTAACTGACTTCTGTCAAAAATTTTTACACCCAGTTCTTCTTCCAACTTTTGAATCATCATACTCAAGGTTGGTTGAGTGACGAAAGAAGCTTCTGCTGCTTTTGCAAAATGACGATAGTTGTCAACTGCAATAATATATTCCAACTGCTGTATATTCATATCTTTTGATTTTACTGATACGATACCGTTAACAACAAATTGCCTCCGGAAAACACCCAATATTTATTCTCGATATATAGAATCTATATCCTTTTTATTACTACCTGATTTATAGCGTAAAAGAAGAAGGAACGAAACTCTTATTTCGATGCTAAGTTAGAATTATAAGCTCTATCTTGCAAATATTTTTTTAATATTCTCTCTCCCCAAAAATAGAAGTTCCGATTCGAACCATAGTACTTCCTTCCTCAATCGCTATCTTGAAGTCGTTTGACATCCCCATTGAGATATGCTTAAAGCTCATAGAATCAGTAAAAAAAGAGCTTTTAAGCTGCGCGTAATATTTTTTTAGCATTTGAAATTCAGAACGGATTAAATTCTCGTCAGAAGTCAATGTTGCCATTCCCATTACTCCAATAATATTTACAAAATGAAATTCATTCCACTTTTCAGACAAAAAAAAGTCAGTGCATTCTTCTATCGTGAAACCATACTTTTGAGGTTCTTTAGCAATATGTATTTCTAACAAACAATTTACTGGTTTGGATAGTACAAAAGCCTGTTTTTCTATCTCCGTAAGTAGTTTTATACTATCTACACTTTCTATGGTATGGATATATGGAAGAATTGACTTTACTTTATTTGTCTGAAGATGTCCGATGAAATGCCATTTGATATCTTTGGGGAGATTTTTGTGTTTCTCTTCAATTTCCTGCTGCCTGCTTTCTCCAAAAACTCGCTGTCCGGCTTGATAAGCTTCCAAAATGGCTTCTGCCGAATGGAATTTAGAGACTGCCACCAGTTCTACATTTTCAGGTAAAGAGTTCTTTATTTTGAGAAGATTCGAGGTGATACCACTCATGATTAAGATTATTCTGATTTCACGGGTTTGTCGTTTGCATCATAAGGAAAAACATCCATCAAGGTCGTTTCTGCAATGGAGGCAATATTGTAGTCGGCTAAGGTTCCGGCCATCCCTTTAAGAACGACTTCGAGTGCGTCTTCAAAGTTTGAGGCCTGTGCCAGCATATTTGTTGCCGTTTTTTTCTCGGTGCCGCTTTTTTCGTCCAGTGTGATGTATTGAACTTTTACTTTGTAGAAGCGATCTCCATTCTCATTAAAGAATATTTCCGAAAGTTTTGCCCGCTTAATATCTGCGATAGAAAATTCACCGCTGATATAGGGTTTTATTTCTTCGATGATACGCGCTTCTGCTTCTGTGAAAGACAAAGCATCCACCAAATAAGGTTCGGTCGTTTTTTTTATCAATCCATTTTCAAGCTGTTTGTCGTAGCTAACTTTGCATTCAAACCAATTATTCATTTTATTCTATTTAAATTTCATTTAACTGACACAAAGGTAATAAAAAAACATGCCTTTTAGCGAATGGCTTTACGAGGTTTTTTGAAGCTGTTTAACAAAAATAGAAAGAGAATAAGTTTATATAAATACATTATTTCTATCAATTTTATGGCAGAAATAAAAAAAAACAGGAATTTATTGTGTCAAAATTAAAAAAGCATATATCTTTGCACAAAACGAAATAAACGACAATTATGAATTTTGTATCAGCACATATCCTTGTCATTCTCGTCCTCTGTCAGTGCGAGTGAGAAAGGTTGTGCCTGTTTTACATGTCAAACAAGATATTTTGTAAGCCTTTCTCACGTTGAGAAGGGCTTTTTTATTTTATAAAAAAAATTAAACCGCAATAGAAATGGAATTGAGAAGTTTAACTACCACCAAGGGTAGAAGAATGGCCGGAGCAAGAGCTTTATGGAAAGCCAATGGGATGAGAGAGGAGCAGATGGGTAAACCTCTTATTGCGATCGTTAACTCATTCACACAGTTTGTTCCAGGACATGTACACTTACATGATATCGGACAAATGGTGAAAAAAGAAATTGAAGCTTTGGGCTGTTTTGCTGCCGAATTCAATACAATTGCCATTGATGATGGGATTGCGATGGGGCATGATGGTATGCTCTATTCACTTCCTTCCCGGGATTTGATTGCGGACAGTATAGAATATATGGTAAACGCACATAAAGCCGATGCTATGATTTGCATTAGCAATTGCGATAAAATAACACCCGGAATGCTCATTGCATCCATGAGACTAAATATTCCTACTATTTTTGTTTCCGGAGGTCCAATGGAAGCTGGTAAGCTGAATAATAAACAGCTGGATTTGATTGATGCCATGATAAAATCAGCCGATTCCAATATTTCCGACAAAGAAGTAAATGCTATTGAACGGGCTGCATGTCCTACTTGTGGTTCTTGTTCCGGCATGTTTACTGCCAATTCCATGAATTGTTTGAATGAAGCTATTGGTTTGGGGCTTCCCGGCAACGGAACAATTGTGGCTACACATGCCAATCGTATCCAGTTGTTTAAAGATGCGGCCAAAAGAATTGTTGAAAATGCATATCAATATTATCGCGATGGGGATGATTCCGTGTTGCCTCGTTCAATAGCTACTAAGACAGCATTTTTGAATGCGATGACACTGGATATTGCGATGGGAGGTTCTACGAATACGATTCTTCACTTGCTGGCTATTGCTCATGAAGCTGAAGTGGATTTTAAAATGGCAGACATCGATATGCTTTCCCGCAAAACACCTTGTCTTTGCAAAGTAGCTCCTAATACAGATAAATATCATATTCAGGATGTAAACCGTGCCGGAGGCATTATGGGAATTCTGGGAGAACTTGCTGAAGCAGGATTGATTGATACTTCTGTGCATCGTGCTGATGGACTGACATTGCAGCAAGCGATTGATAAATATACAATTACCAAGCAGGTGGTAGATGCAGAAGCAAAACGAATTTACAGCTCTGCGCCGGCTAACCGCTTTAACCTGGTAATGGGCTCTCAAAATGAGGCTTACTCTCAGCTTGACACAGATAGGGCATCCGGCTGTATTCGTGATGTTGAACATGCTTACACGAAAGACGGAGGTCTCGCTATCTTGAAAGGAAATATTGCCCTGGATGGATGTGTGGTTAAAACTGCCGGTGTAGATGAAAGTATTTTCAAATTTAGCGGCTCGGCTAAAGTGTTTCATTCACAGGATGCAGCCTGTGAGGGGATACTTAAAGATGATGTCAAATCCGGTGATGTGGTGGTAATTACATACGAAGGACCGAAAGGAGGTCCGGGTATGCAGGAAATGCTCTATCCGACTTCCTATATTAAATCGAAACATTTAGGAAAAGAATGTGCCCTGATTACAGATGGTCGCTTCTCGGGAGGAACATCCGGTTTGTCTATTGGTCACGTTTCTCCGGAAGCGGCATCCGGCGGGGCAATTGGTCTGATTAAAGACGGAGATATTATTGAAATAGATATCCCGAATCGCAGTATCAATGTGAAAGTATCGGAGGAAGTATTAGAGGCACGAAGGGCAGAAGAAGTAGCGAAAGGAAATCTTGCTTTCAAGCCTCAGAGAGAACGCTATGTCTCCAAAGCCCTGAAGGCTTATGCCAGTATGGTTAGTTCTGCCGATTTGGGTGGAGTCAGATTAATAGATTAAAATTCATATTTCAAATACATTCATCTTAAATATATAACTATATGTCAAAAGAGATCACAGGAAGTGAAGCCTTAATTCTTTCGTTGTTGAACGAAGGAGTTGACACCATTTTCGGGTATCCCGGTGGTGCTATAATGCCCGTTTTTGACTGTTTGTACGACTATAAGGATAGAATAAATCACATTTTAGTTCGTCACGAGCAAGGAGCTACTCACGCAGCTGAAGGTTATGCCCGCACATCGGGTAAAGTTGGTATTTCATTGGTTACATCAGGTCCCGGAGCAACGAATGCAATTACCGGAATTGCTGATGCCATGATTGACAGTACTCCTCTTATTGTCATTTCAGGACAAGTCGCATCCCCTCTTTTGGGAAGTGATGCTTTTCAGGAAGCTGATGTGGTCGGTATTTCTCAGCCGGTAACTAAATGGGCTTATCAGATTCGGCGTCCCGAAGATATTGGATGGGCAGTGGCCAGAGCGTTTTATATTGCTTCATCTGGGCGTCCGGGGCCTGTTCTGCTTGACATAACCAAAGATGCTCAAATAAAAACAGTCCAAAGTTTCGAATATAAAAAGACTACTTTTATTCGGAGTTATCAACCGGTTCCCGAATATAGTACGATAGCTGTCAAAGCTGCTGCGGAGCTTATTAATAACGCCAGGAAACCACTTGCCTTGGTCGGCCAGGGTGTTATTCTTGGAAATGCAGAAAAAGAATTACTTGCCTTTTTAGAAAAATCGGGAGTGCCGGCGGCTTCTACTGTTCTTGGTCTTTCTGCTTTTCCGACGGAACATCCGCAAAATGTTGGAATGTTGGGGATGCATGGCAACATTGGTCCTAATCTGAAGACAAACGAATGTGATGTATTGATTGCAATTGGGATGCGTTTTGATGACCGTGTGACGGGAGATTTGAATACATACGCCAAGCAGGCAAAAATTATTCATTTTGATATTGATCAGGCAGAAATGGATAAAAATGTTTTTGCTCATGTGAAAGTACTTGGTAATGCCAAAGAAACTTTAGCTGCTGTTACTGAAAAACTGGTCAAAAATCAACATCAAGATTGGTTAGCGGAATTTGGAGCTTGTTTTCAAACTGAATTTGATGCCGTGATTAAAGATGAACTTTCTCCGAAATCAGGCCCGCTGAAGATGGGAGAGGTGATCCGGAAAGTGTCGGAAGCTGCAGATAATGATGCGGTTCTTGTTACGGATGTTGGTCAGAATCAGATGATGGGAGTTCGGTATTTCAAATATAAGAAGACTCGAAGTGTTGTGACTTCCGGGGGTTTGGGAACCATGGGGTTTGGTTTGCCGGCGGCCATCGGAGCAAAATACGGAGCTCCGGACAGAACCGTTTGTCTGTTTGTCGGCGATGGAGGTATGCAGATGACGATACAGGAGCTGGGTACAATTATGCAGTATGGTGTAAATGTCAAGATTATTATATTAAATAATCATTTCTTAGGAATGGTTCGTCAATGGCAAGAACTGTTTTTTGATGAAAGATATTCCGAAACACAGATGAAAAATCCTGATTTTGTTAAAATATCAGAGGCGTATGACATTCCTGCAAAAAAAATAACAGACAGAGCGCAATTGGATGATGCTATCAGGGAACTGATGGAATCGCCGACTTCTTTTCTGCTTGACGTCGATGTCGAAACAAAAGGAATGGTGTATCCGATGGTTCCTGCCGGTACTTGTGTAACCAATATTATTTTAGGTCCGAACAAAACAAAAGAGTAGAAAAATATGGAAAATAAAACATTATATACCGTAACAATTTTCTCTGAGAACACAGCTGGTCTTCTAAGTCAGGTTACAAGTGTTTTTACGCGAAGACAACTTAATATTGAAACATTATCTGTTTCTCCCTCGGCATTAAAAGGAATTCATAAATTCACAATTACCATATTTACGACAGCCGATGAGATAGAAAAAGTAGTGAGGCAAATAGATAAAAAAGTAGATATTCTGAAGGCTTATTATAATACTGACGATGAGTTGGTGCATCAGGAAATTGCTTTGTATAAATTATCTACTCCTGATTTTTTTAAACTCCCGTCTGTGGAAGAACTTATCCGGAAATATCATGCTCAAATTTTGGATATAACCGAAGATTATGTCGTCATTCAAAAAACGGGACATTATGCCGAAACTCAAAGTTTGTTTGAAGAATTGAGTGAATTGACCGGTGTGTTGCAGTTTATCCGATCAGGTCGGGTAGCCATCACAAAATCTAAAATAGAAAGATTGAGTGATATGCTTGGGGGATTGGACAAAAAGCAAAAAACAACTGCCGATTAAGTTTCTTTTTAGTATCTTTGGTGCTTAATACATTCATTTTAATAAGAAAATAGCAAAAATAATGTCTCATCCGATAGGTTCCTACTCATTCACTATTGATGCTTATCTGAGCGACTTCAGAGGAAAAGCGACTTTGCCGATGATGATGGGATTTATGCTGCAGGCCGCTACCAAACATGCTGAAGAAAGAGGCTTTGGATACACTGCAATGACAGACCAAAACAAAGCATGGGTGCTGACCAGAATGAAAATCTTTATTCAAGTATACCCTTCGAATGAAAATGAGATTTATATTCATACATGGGCTGCAGATATAAATAAACTTTTCAGCGAAAGATGTTTTTCTTTTCAAGATAAAGCAGGGAATCCTTTGGGATTTGCCAGATCACTGTGGGCTGCCATTGATGTCGATTCGAGGAAAGCCACAAACATCTTAGATTTAGAAGGCTTGAAGCAATTTATTCATCGGAAAGAATGTCCGATTGCTCCGCCACAAAAACTCAGTGACTCAAAAGTAAAAGGGCGTCTTGCTGATTCATTTCAGGTGAAATATAGTGATATCGATATCAATAAACATTTGAGCAGTCTGAAATATATAGAGCATTTTGTGGATATTTTCCCTATTGAAATGTATCAGGAGAAAGAGATCCGGGAGTTCGATATCAACTATATCCAGGAAGGACACTACGGTGAAAAATTGGAAATTGAAGAGTCGGAACTTGGAGTGGATGAATATATGTTGGGCTTGAAAGAGTCGGATAAAACTATCTGTCTGGCAAAGGTCAGATGGGAACCGTTTGTAAAGTAAATTACACTATATTAATAAATTAATTCAAATCAAAACAAAAAAATGGCTGAAATGAATTTTGGTGGAGTAACTGAAAATGTAGTTACTCGTGAAGAATTTCCATTGGAAAAAGCAAGAGAAGTATTGAAAAATGAAACTATTGCTGTAATCGGATATGGAGTTCAGGGACCAGGACAATCACTTAATCTCCGAGACAACGGATTCAATGTTATTGTAGGACAACGTAAAGGTGGAAAAACCTGGGATAAAGCAGTAGCTGACGGATGGGTTCCCGGAGAAACTCTTTTTGATATCGAAGAAGCGGCAGAACGTGGAACAATTATTCAATATCTTCTTTCTGATGCTGCTCAGATCGAAGTTTGGCCTCGTATCAAACCATATCTGACAGCAGGAAAGGCTTTGTATTTCTCTCACGGATTTGGGATCACTTACAAGGATCGCACCGGAATTATTCCTCCTGCTGATATTGATGTAATTCTTGTTGCTCCGAAAGGATCAGGAACAAGCTTGCGTCGTATGTTCCTTGAAGGACGTGGCTTGAATTCAAGTTTTGCTATTTTTCAGGATGCTACGGGCAATGCAAAAGATCGCACAATCGCTCTTGGTATCGGTGTCGGTTCCGGCTATCTGTTTGAAACCACATTCAAACGTGAAGTATATTCCGATTTGACAGGAGAACGTGGTACATTGATGGGAGCTATTCAGGGAATTTTGCTGGCGCAATATGAGGTGCTTCGTGAAAACGGACATACACCTTCTGAAGCATTCAATGAAACAGTGGAAGAATTAACTCAATCTTTGATGCCTTTGTTTGCTGAAAAAGGAATGGACTGGATGTATGCGAACTGTTCAACAACTGCTCAACGTGGAGCTCTTGACTGGATGGGACCTTTCCACGATGCCTCAAAGCCGGTATTTGAGAAATTGTATAAAGAAGTAGCTTGTGGAAATGAAGCACAACGTTCTATTGATACAAATTCTAAATCGGACTATCGTTCAGGTTTGGAAAAAGAGTTGGAAGCACTTCGTGAAAGCGAAATGTGGAGAGCCGGTGCTGTGGTTCGTAAACTTCGTCCGGAAAATAATTAAGATACAAGCAGGATACTTAATTTATAAAAAAAACATCCGACTCATTCAAAAAGAGTCGGATGTTTTTTTATTATAGAAAATTCTTATATTAAATATGAGTTTTGTAAATAGCATTTTATTGTTAAAGTGTGGCTATTTTGCTTTTTTATTGAGTTAAATTTTTGCGAAGAGAGAAAAAAAACTGCTATTTTAAATATTAAGTTGATTCTAACTCAATAAGTTTGATAGTTTTGCGTTAAAAAATGTAGTAATTTATCATCTATTAATCGAGCACTAAATGATTGACACTCCCCTTCCAACTGATGTTTCTATTATTACGACGTATCGTTGTCAGATGCGTTGTAAAATGTGCAATATATGGAAATATCCATCTGATGAATTTAAAGAAATTACCCCCAAAGACTTAGAGATACTTCCCAAACTAAAATTTGTGAATATTACCGGAGGAGAACCTTTCCAGCGGAGAGATCTCGAAGATATTATTGCTGTTGCTTTTGAGAAAGCGCCCAGAGTGGTAATATCGACATCCGGTTGGCACTATGAAAGAATTATCGCTCTGGCGAAAAAATATCCGAATATCGGTATTCGGGTAAGCATTGAAGGACTTTCTCAATTAAATGACGATCTTCGGGGAAAAGAAGGAGGATTTGATCATGGATTGAAGCTTCTGCTGAGCTTACGGGAGCTTGGAGTCAAAGATATTGGCTTTGGAATCACTGTTTCTAACCGTAATTCAAGTGATATGCTATGGCTTTATCGATTGGCTAAGGAGCTTAAACTGGAATTTGCCACAGCAACTTTTCATAATTCTTTCTATTTTCATAAAGAAGACAATATTGTGACAGAGAAAGATTCAGTAACCGATGACTTTCATCAGTTGATGACGTCTCTTCTAAAGGAAAATAGTCCTAAAAGCTGGTTTCGGGCATTTTTTAATCTAGGATTGATTAATTATATTCAAGGAGGTCGAAGAATGCTTCCCTGTGAAGCTGGGACTGCAAACTTCTTTATCGAACCTTATGGGGATGTATATCCTTGCAATGGCTTGGAAGATAGAATCTGGAAGGAAAGTATGGGGAATATTCGCGACTTTTCGTCCTTTGAAGAACTATGGAATGGTGAACAGGCACAGATAGTGAGAGGACTTGTGAAACAATGTCCGAAAAATTGCTGGATGGTTGGGACAGCTGCTCCTGTAATGAAAAAATATATTCGTCATCCGCTAGAGTGGGTGATTAAAAACAAAATAAGAAGTTTGTTAGGAAAGGATATTTGTATTGATGATATTCCCTGGTTTGATGTCGGACAAGATCCCCGCCAAGGTGATTTGAACTATTCCCGTATGACTCCCTTCACGGATACCAAAGGCGTGAAACCGGATTCATCTTTATCATTAATTGAAGAATGATTATGAAAAAACATCGCGTGTTAAATACAAGGCTTCTGACAGAGTCTGCTTATGTGCTCCGATTTGAAAGGAATGAGCTTGATTTTATGCCGGGTCAGCATATTTATGTAGGCCTTCCCGGAGATGAGGATCGTCCTTATTCTGTATACAACGGAAAAAATGATCCGTATATTGAGGTCTTGATAAAAGAAATTGATAGAGGAAATGTTTCCAAAAAATTGAAAAGACTCGAGAATGAGGCCTTTGTGTCGGTAGATGAGGCACAAGGTCATTTTGCTGTAACGGAAAGAGTCGGAGATAAACTCGTTTTTATCGCTACAGGGACAGGAATAGCGCCCTTTCATTCCTTTTTGAAGACGTATCCCGGATTGGATTATACAATGATTCACGGAGTAGCATATGGAAAAGAAGCCTATGATAGGAGTGATTACGAAATATCGCGGTATATCCTTTGCACTTCTCGTGACCACGAGGGCGATTTTCATGGAAGAGTAACTGAATATTTAAAGAAGATAGATGTTGCTCAAGATGCTTATTTTTTTCTATGCGGAAATTCATCAATGATTGATGAGGCGTATGATATCCTGATGGAAAAAGGAATCACAAGAGAAAGAATCCGTACAGAAATCTATTTTTAAAATTATACATGAAAATAGTTGTTATTGGAACAAGGGGGATTCCCAATATCCTGGGTGGTGTGGAAACACGGTGTCAGGAACTCTATCCCCGTTTAGTCAGATTAGGATGTGATGTGACGATAATTCGGAGAAGTCCTTATTTTAATCAAAAAGAAAAAATTACAGAATATGAGGGTGTAAAGCTTATTGATCTGTTTGCTATTCGCTCAAAAAATATGGAAGCTATACTCCATACTTTCATGGCTGTATTTAAGGCGAAAGCTCTGAAACCTGATATTCTGCATATACATGCTGTTGGACCCGCTTTGCTGGCACCTCTTGCTAAGTTATTGGGCATGAAAGTTGTTGTGACGCATCATGGACCCGATTATGATCGGGAGAAATGGGGTACAATTGCCAAACTTGCTTTGCGAATGGGGGAAAAAGCGGCTACACAATATTCGGACAAGGTGATTGTTATTTCAAATGTCATACGGGATAGCCTGAAAGATAAATACAATTATAACAATGCTGCATTAATCTTTAATGGGGTTCCTGATATTTCTGTATCGAAAAAAGAAACCGGGTATATTCAAAGTCTTGGCCTTCGTCCCGGAAAATATATTCTTGCGATGGGCAGATTTGTGAAAGAAAAACGGTTTGATATGCTCATTGATGCTTATAACCAGATAGAAAATAATGGTGTACGACTAGTGCTTGCAGGAGATGCCGATCATCCGACAAACTATTCCAACAATCTAAAAAAACAAGCGAAAGAGAATCAGGTTGTTCTGACCGGATTTATTTCAGGAAATCCTCTGCGGGAACTTCTGACACATGCGCGTATATTTGTTTTGCCTTCTACGCATGAAGGCTTGCCTATTGCTCTACTGGAAGCCATGAACTTCAGTCTGAATGTTCTTGCTAGTGATATTCCTGCCAACAAGGCCGTAAAAACTCTACCGGAAGAATCTTTTTTCAAGTCGGGAGATCTGAACTCTTTAAAAGAGGGACTGACTCGGAAGCTTTCTCAGGAATATGGTTCTATTCAATACGATTTAAGTGACTATGACTGGGATAAAATAGCCAAACAAGTCAAAGACGTATATGAAGACGTATTGAAGCAAAAATGAGTTATCGCAGTGCTCGAACACTGCCGCTCCAGGAACAACCTAAGCAATATAAAATTTCCAGATTGAAGCCCTCCAGTGATTCCTCGGGATGAACCAATTCGATGACTCCTTGGCCGGAAACTGTCACAACACGCCTTTCACCCGATTCGTTCTTAACACAGAAGCGATGGATATTACATTGCGGACAAAGTTTATTTTTAGCCATAATATATGAGGTGAAAATTATTCCTTAATTTTTTCAATACACTCATCGATAGACAGCAACGTCTGTTGCCCGCTTGCCATGTCTTTCAACATGATTTTTGCGGCATCTAGTTCATTTTCTCCGACAATAGCAACAAAGGGAATTTTCTTAGTGTCGGCATAAGACATTTGTTTTTTCATCTTGGCAGCTTCCGGATACACTTCAGCACGTATGCCTTCTTGCCTGAATTTATCAGCAGCAGGGAGAATAAAGTTTTCTTCCTTCTGTCCGAAATTGACAAACAGAACCTGCGTGCCTGCAATCGAATCTTTTGGATACAAGTCCAACTGATTGAGTACGTCGAAAATCCGGTCGGCTCCGAATGATATTCCGACTCCGGAAACTCCAGGTAAGCCGAAAATTCCGGTTAAGTTGTCATAACGACCGCCGCCTGTGATGCTTCCCATTTCTACGCCCAGAGCTTTCACCTCAAAAATGGCGCCCGTATAATAGTTTAATCCGCGGGCCAAGGTCAAATCCAGTTCCAGCTCGGCTTGTATCGATAACAAGCTAACCTTATCCAGTATGAATTCAAGCTCTTCAACTCCTTTAAGTCCGATTTCGGAAGCGGCAAGTACCTGTTTTAGAATCTCAATTTTTTCACGATTAGACCCATTCAATGAGATAATGGGTTGTAATTGGCGGATCGCTTCTTCTGTAATGTCTTTGGATGCCAATTCCTCATTCACTTTATCAAGGCCGATTTTATCCAGTTTGTCAATAGCAACGGTGATGTCGACTATTTTGTCGGCTTGTCCTATTATCTCAGCAATCCCACTCAGAATCTTGCGGTTATTCATTTTGATTGCAACAGGAAAACCGAATCGACGAAACACCTCGTCCATAATCCGAATCAACTCGACTTCATTAATCAATGAATCAGATCCTACGATGTCCGCATCACACTGAAAGAACTCTCTGTATCGTCCTTTTTGCGGGCGGTCGGCACGCCAGACCGGTTGTATCTGAAAACGCTTGAACGGAAAAGTGATTTCATTGCGGTGCATCACTACATAACGGGCGAAAGGTACAGTAAGGTCGTATCTCAGACCTTTTTCCGATGCTTTAGCTGCAAATTTCAAGGAATTTTTTTCCTGTAATTCATCAGAAGTGAAACCCGAGAGAAAATCTCCCGAATTCAGTATCTTAAAAAGAAGTTTATCTCCCTCTTCGCCATATTTTCCCATCAACGTAGAAAGATTCTCCATTGCCGGCGTTTCTATCTGATGAAATCCATATAAATTATAGACTGAACGAATCGTATTGAAGATATAATTTCTTTTTGCCATTTCTTCTGGCGAAAAGTCTCGGGTTCCTTTCGGAATTGATGGTTTTTGCATAACTAAATTAATAATTCGGTCTGCAAAGATAAGCTGTCTTGTTTTAAAAAACTATATGTCAGTCCTGAAATAAATTTGAAAAAGAATTTTGAAGAATAAAAATATCCTGACTTGGCTATTGTAAGAAGCACTCAGTATTTCTTATTTGAATATATAATCTTCCCTTGATGTGGCCCATATCCGATTGGGGGTTGGCCCCATTTCAAAAATAAAAGTTCCTCCTTTCAGTATATCGGAATGACTGATATAGCTTTTCGTGTAATTTCGGCCGTTCAAAGAGACCGATTGAATATAAATATTTTTAGTTGAGGCATTGTGTGCGATAATGGAAAATTTTTTTCCGTTTTCAAGGTGGATTACTGCCTGTGAAAACGATGGACTGGCAATGATGTAATATGGGGTTGCAGGACAAAGAGGATAGAATCCTAAAGCGGCAAAAATGTACCAGGCTGACATTTGTCCCGCATCATCATTTCCGGATAATCCTCCCGGAAGATTCAGATATTCTGTAGACAGGATATGTCTGACTTCCTCTTGAGTTCTCCATGGTTTTCCGATCAGATTAAACATGAATGGAATTTGATGACAAGGTTCATTTCCATGCCAATAATAACCTTGAGTAAACATTGAATCTAATCGGGCTGAAAATTTTTCTTTTCCTCCCATAACTTCTATCAACCCTTGTACATCATGAGGAACATACCAGGTGTAATGTGCGGGAGTTCCTTCTGTAATGAACGAAGCAAACTGGTATGGATCAAAATCTTTTATAAATTCTCCGTTCTTGTATCTACCTCGGGCATAGCCTGACCCCGGATCGATTACCTTCCGGTAGTTTTGTGCTCGTTGTTTTAAAATTTTTGTATGTACTGAATCCCCCATGCCTTGAGCGAATTGCGACAGAGCGAAATCATCAAAAGCATATTCTAGCGTGCGGGATACTTGTTCTCTTTTATGAAAAGCCTCCGCAACCGAGTCCTCCAAAGGGATATAGCCGTATGTGAGGTAGGATGTCAGTGCTCTTCGTCCCATCCCTTTCTTATAATCTTCGAAGTTGTCGGGGACGTTAAATGCATTTTTCAGACATGCTTGATAAGCTGTTTTGACATCAAAATTGTGTATTCCTTTAACATAAGCATCTGCAATGGCTGCTATGCAATGATCGCCTATCATTGCTGATGTATAGCTATTCCAGCAAGGGAAGATTGGTAACCAGCCACCCTGTTTGTACTTCAGCACCAAAGATTGCATCATTTCTCCGGATAAAGTTGGTTCAATAAGGTTCAATAAGGGGTGTAAAGACCTATATGTGTCCCACATGCTAAAATCTTCAAAATAACTTCCTTTATTTATTCTCATAATTGGATTCCCGCTTGAAAAGGCAGGATAAGAGCCATCTACATCATTAAATGCTCTTGGGAGAAAAGACGAACGATACAGAGCACCATAGAACTTACATAACTCGTTCTTGTCTGAGCTTTGAACAGATATGGCAGATAATGTTTTATTCCATGTTTGTTCCAGTTTCTTGCGAACACGGTTAAAATTCCATCCTGAAATTTCTTTTTCCAGATTAAGGCGCGCGCCATCCATACTTGTAAAAGATGAAGCTGCCTTTATTAATACTTTTTTATCCTTCGGTAATTTTAGTTTTACAAACAGACCTATGTCTTTTTTATTTGCAATTTTGGTTTCACCATGATACACATGCTCATCCTGAAAAGTTCCGAAGGCCTCGATATCTGCTAGAAACCGAATGATGAAATATCCTTTGAATCCGGCGGGTTGTCCCCATCCTTGATAAATTCGATGTGCCGGATTATATCCTCTGATTTCTTTCTTTTTACAGTCTATTTCAATATAACCTTCTCCTTCATCGCTGTTGGGATTTACGATAAGATAAGCAGTGCTATCCGAATAGGTCATTCTGAATATAGCCGCACGAGAGGTGGCTGTCATCTCCGCTTGAATTTTTTCGTCTTCAAGAAAAACTGAATAATAGGATGGGGTCGCAACTTCTTTGTCGTGTCTGAATCTGGCTGCTCGTTTTGTCGGTAAACATTTTAGCGTACCCGATAGAGGCATTAATGTCATTGAACCATAATCCTGAGTACATCCGCCAACAATCCAATGAGAGTTTCGAAAACCCTGGAATAACGAGTCTGTATAATAGTAAGGAGAAATACATTTTTGTTCTGTATCCTGTGTTTGAGGAGTCCAGAAATTCATGCCATGCGGAGCTAATACAGCCGGAAGGGTTTGAGCGAGTTCTTCTGTCCCTTTTCCGAATCGCCCGGCTTGTTTTGTTTGCGAAGGCGCAGTTCCTACTCTGGTGTCAATATACTGGCAAAAATCGTACAATTCCCGAACCTGTTTCCCTGATGTGCAACTTATTGTTAATAACGTTGCCAGGAGCATAAATGCATAATTTCTAAAAACTTTCATAAAAGGTATTTTGCGATTGAAAGAAAACTGCAATTCGACATAATTTTTTTGTAACGAATCAGGATGTCTCAAATGTTGCAGCTTCAAGTTTTCCTTATTATTAATCAG
Organism: Dysgonamonadaceae bacterium; assembly: GCA_047605645.1. GTDB lineage: Bacteria > Bacteroidota > Bacteroidia > Bacteroidales > Dysgonomonadaceae > UBA1309. The sequence goes on from JASGFJ010000004.1 coordinate 58,892, forward strand.
AATGTATATTCAAAAAGAATTTATTAAAAAATACTTTTCTTGTTATATGTTTAAAATAAGTGCTTTACTATATGATGGCTATAGCTGGTTGACTATCTTCTGTCTCAAAGTCTATTACGTATAATGTTTATTCTAAATATCTGTTATTTATTTTAATAAAAAAACATAGCCGGCATAAAATGGGTGTTTAATTTGTCAAAAAGCTCAAATATTATTTAAACAGTATTTATGGAGACACTCTGAATAAGAAGAATTGTTTATCCGAAAAAATATATAATTTTGTTATCGATAGCCGAATAATCTTTAATTAATAAATGGAACTAAACTTTTTATTGGAAAATTTATCAACCGAATGAACCATTATTGTTCTTTTAGTAAAAAGCTGATTTTTATCTGATTTCTGCATAAATAAATTCCCCTAAAGAAAGTCTTTTTCACAAATGTAAAAAATCTTTCGGAATAAGCATCGTTTTGTATTAACGCAAACGTTTGCGTGTCATTTTCTGAGTCAGTAATCGATAATGTAATTTTTTTTGTTTATTTATGCCAAATAAATCGTAATATATTTAAAAAAATAGCGAAATATGAGAGTAAGATTGATATATCTTCTATTGTTATCCGTTCTTCCGATTCTTTCAACAGCAAATCCTGTTAACCGTATGCTGGAGCGTATTGATAAAGGTGCTTCAAAGAAATTTCAGATCGAATTAGTGAAAAATTCCACCGACTTTTTTGAATTAGACCAAAATAAAAACAGAGTTGTAGTTCGGGGGAATAGTTATGTTAATATTGCGACAGGAATAAATTGGTATTTGAAATATTATACAGGTATAAATCTTTCCTGGAATGGAATGCATGCGCATCTACCGGAGACATTGCCTGCAGTGAAGAAAAAAGAAAGGCACGAGACTAATCTGGCACTGAGATATGACTTCAATTATTGTACATTTTCATACTCAATGGCCTTTTGGGACTGGCAACGTTGGGAACAGGAAATAGATTGGATGGCTTTGCATGGTATCAACCTTCCTTTAGCTATCGTCGGAGAAGAATGTGTCTGGTTTAATATGCTGAAAAAATTAGGATATTCTAAGGCGGAGATTAATGATTTTATAGCAGGACCTGCTTTTTTAGCCTGGTGGGAGATGAACAATCTTGAAGGTTGGGGAGGTCCCAATCCTGATTCCTGGTATACACAACAGGAGGCTTTACAGAAAAAAATTATAAGCCGGATGAAGGAATTTGGGATGGAGCCTGTTTTTCCGGGCTACTCAGGAATGGTTCCACATAATGCGAATGAAAAATTAGGGCTAAAAGTCGCAAAATCTCCTCTTTGGAACGGGTATGTTCGTCCGGCATTTCTTCAACCCACGGATGAACGCTATCAGGAAATTGCAGCATTGTATTACAAAGAACAAGAAGCTTTATTTGGCAAGGCAAATTACTATTCCATGGATCCGTTCCATGAAAGTGAATCTACAAAAGGGGTAGACTTTGATGCGGCAGGGCAGGCTGTTATGCTCGCTATGAAGAAAGTAAATCCGAAAGCTGTCTGGGTGGTTCAGGGATGGACTGAAAATCCCAGGGAAGAGATAATGAAGCATCTGCAACAAGGCGATTTACTCATATTGGATCTTTTTAGCGAATGCAGACCGATGTGGGGAAGCGAATCTTTGTGGAAACGTGAAGGCGGTTACGGCGATCAAAACTGGCTGTTTTGTATGTTGCTCAATTTTGGGGCTAAGGTTGGTCTTCACGGGCGTATGGATCAGCTCCTGGAGAATTTTTATGAAACGAAAACAAATCCTTTGGCAAAGCACCTGAAAGGGATTGGATTGACTATGGAAGGGATTGAGAATAATCCCATTATGTTTGAACTTATGACAGAATTACCTTGGCGTCCTGAAAAAATTACGAAAGAAAGCTGGGTGAGAAATTATGTATTTGCCCGTTATGGTGTACATGATTCATCTATTCAGAAAGCCTGGGAGATATTATCGCAGACAATATATAATTGTCCAAGAGGAAATAATCAGCAAGGTCCTCATGAGTCCATATTCTGTGGGAGACCCTCGCTGACTAATTTTCAGGTATCCAGCTGGTCGAAAATGAAAAATTATTATGATCCTACAAGCACAGAAGAGGCAGCACGCTATTTTATCAGTGTTGCAGATAAATATAAAGGAAACAACAATTATGAATATGATCTGGTCGACATGGTGAGGCAAGCTATTGCTGACAGAGGTCGTATTGTATATAATCAAACAATTGCAGATTTTAAAAGTTTTGATAAAAAACGTTTTGCGGCAGATGCGCACGAATTTCTAAAACTAATCCTTCTTCAGGATTCTCTACTGGCTACAAGACGTGAGTTTCGAGTTGGGAATTGGATTCAACAAGCCCGGAGTTTAGGAAATAATTTGCAAGAAAAAGATTTGTACGAATGGAATGCACGTGTCCAGATTACAACATGGGGAAACCGGACAGGTGCAGAAGAAGGTGGTTTGCGTGATTATGCACACAAAGAATGGAACGGAATACTTCGGGATTTATACTACAAACGCTGGAGTTCTTATTTTAAAACTCTACAAGATCTGTTAAACGGAAAACCGGAGATCACAATTGATTTTTTCAAAATGGACGAGGGCTGGACGCTCGATAAGAAATTCTATTCGCCGGAGGCTCAGGGGAGCTGTGTGGATGTAGCTAAAAGTGTATTTAATCAAGTATTTATTGCGCCCAATAAATAAACAACATTTATGGCTGAGAAAAAACGACTTTTGTCTTTAGACGTATTGCGTGGTATTACCGTAGCAGGGATGATTTTGGTAAATAATGGAGCTGGTCCGGATATTTATGCTCCCTTAAAACATTCTGCATGGAACGGATTGACACCTTGTGATTTGGTATTCCCTTTTTTCCTGTTCATTACAGGTATTTCAACTTATATCTCTCTTCGGAAATTTAACTTTGAGGCTTCAAAATCCGTTATTTTCAAAATAATAAAGCGGGCCGTTATTATTATTTTGATTTGTTGGGGAATTGATTGGTTTCATCATATTTGCAAAGGAGATTTCTTCCCTTTAGAACATCTGCGGCTGACTGGAGTTCTTACACGTATCGGATTGTGTTATGGTATTGTTTCATTACTTGCCATATCTATTCCTCATAAACATCTGTTGAAAATTGCAGCTGCATTGCTTATTCTTTACTCGTGTATTCTCATATATGGAAATGGCTATGTGCTTGGGGAGAATAATATTATAAGTATAATTGATAAGTCTATCCTGGGAAGTAACCACTTATATACAAAGAGTCCGATTGACCCGGAGGGACTTCTTGGCACATTATCTGCCATCGCTCATACCTTGATCGGATTTTGTTTCGGAATACTCCTGTTTCGTTACAAAGATGTGAATGAAAAAGTTCTTCAATTACTTCTCGCCGGATTTGTACTTATTGCTATCGGGTGGTTAGTTAGTTTCGGGTTGCCGCTCAATAAACGTATATGGTCACCTAGTTATGTATTGGTTACCTGTGGAGGAGCTGCTTCGTTACTCGCTTTCTTAATGTATCAGATCGATGTGAAAGGACATGAAAAGTGGAGTCGGTTTTTTACCGTATTTGGCGTAAACCCTCTTTTTCTCTATGTCCTGAGTGAAATATTGGCTATAATTTTGTCTGCCTTTGGATTGAATGATGTGGCCTACCATGCAATAAACAGTATTATTTCCAATACATATCTGGCCTCTGCTACCTATGCTGTCTCTTTTATGCTGTTGCTCGGATTGGCCGGTTATCCTCTCTATCGAAAAGAAATTTATATCAAGATATAGTGTTTTCTTACATTTAGGTTAAATGGTTAAATTTTAAATCTATGCTAAAAAAAATGAGTCGCTACAAAAAATGGACGAAACTAATGATTGTTTTCGTTGTATTGGTTTTAAATAGTGCGATGGCTTTTTCTCAAAATCGAATCACCGGAACAGTAAAGGATAGCCAAGGGAAACCTTTAATTGGTGTTACGATTATGGAAAAAGGTTCCACTAATGGTGTTACCTCAGATGCGGAGGGGCGGTTTTCTATAAATATAGAGCAGGGAAAGACGCTTCGATTTTCAATTGTCGGTTATGAAAATAAGGAAATCAAAGTAGCTGGGACAAAACTTCAGATAGTCATGAACGAAAATAATGCACTGCTGAAAGAAGTTGTAGTGGTTGGTTATGGAAAAATGGAAAGGAAAGATGTGACCAGTTCCATCACGTCCATCAAGGCTGAAGATTTAAATAAGGGTGGAGTATATTCCACTCCGGGGCAATTATTGCAAGGCAAAGTGCCGGGACTGACTGTTACCACCAGTAGTAATCCCACTGCATCACCTTCGGTTACTTTGCGCGGAGCCTCTACTTTCCGCACAGGGGACGCTCAAGAACCGTATTATGTGATAGACGGAATTCCCGGTGCTTCATTATCGTTGATTGCACCTGACGACATCGAGTCGATAGATGTTCTTCGTGATGCTTCGGCAACCGCTATCTATGGGTCGAAGGCAGCCAATGGGATTATTATTGTAACCACCAAGAAAGGAAAAGCCGGAAACACGCAGGTCACATACAATGGCTATCTAGCTGTTGATGCAGTGGCTAAACGTTGGAGAATGCTGACCGGAGACGAACATCGTGCCGTATTGGCCGAAAACAATCTGAGTTTAAACTCTGCGGATTATATTGGAGATAATACAACCAATACCAATTGGCAGAAGGAAGTGCAACGTACCGGATTCTCTTATAATCATAACGTATCTATCATCGGAGGAAATGATAATACGAACTATGCTGTGAGTATCAATTATATGAAGAACGAAGGAGTCATAAAAGATACACAGTTGGATAAGACGACAGCTCGTTCGGCTCTAAATACCAAAACATTAAAAGGACTTTTAGACTTGGGCTTTAGCTTGAATGTCGGCATTACCAATTATTCAGTAGTGCCTTCCGATGTAGAAGGTCGTAGTCTGTTAGATGCCATGACGTATTATTTGCCTGAATCGCCCGTCTACAACGAAGATGGTACTTATTTTGAAAATGCAGCTCGCTCGCAATATTATAATCCGGTTGCCATGATCGCTGAATATCAAAACGACACAAGAAAGAAATATTTGCAAGGGGTTGCGAAAGGAACATTCCATATCTTGCCTGAATGGACTCTTGACGCTAACATGGCTTATCAGTCTGAAACTATAAATAATAACTTATATTATAATATCGGCTCACTTCTAGCTTTAGGAGCTGGTGTCGGCACTGATGGCTATGCACAGCGTTACACATTGGAAAATACACAAAAAAGCCTGGAAGTTTTCAGTAATTACAATAAAACATTCAGTAATGTTCACAAATTCGGAGCTATGGCTGGATATTCATGGCAAAAAAATACTTACGACAACGGATTTCAGACATCAGCAAAAGGTTTTACTTCAGATCAGTTAGGGTATTATAATCTGGGAATCGGCAGCTCTTCAGAGATGCCAAACTATGGAAGTATTTATTACAAAGAGCTGAAAATGATATCGTTCTTCGGACGTTTAAACTATTCTTACAATAGTAAATATATTCTGCAGGCAACCATAAGACAAGATGGTTCTTCTGCTTTCGGAGCCAATAACAGATGGGGAACATTTCCTTCCGGATCTTTGGCTTGGCGGGCAAGTGAAGAAAGTTTTGTGAAAAAACTGAATCTGTTCGATGATTTGAAATTCCGGGTAGGCTATGGGGTTAGTGGAAACTCTTTAGGTTTTGACCCGCTGATTTCTAAAATCCTATATGGAAAAACAGGAACTTTTGTAAATTCGCAGGGGCAGACGGTGAGTGCCATCGGTGTCACCCGCAATGCAAATCCGAACTTGAAATGGGAGAGGACAGGAATGTTTAACGTCGGGGTGGATTTCGGATTTTTTAATAACCGCTTGACTGGAACAATTGAATACTACAACAAACGGACAAGTGACTTGATCGCCGACTACAGAGTGTCTACTACGGAATATCCTTATGGTTGGTTAACCACTAATGTCGGAACGATAAGTAACAAAGGGGTAGAATTCAGTATCAATGCAACTCCTGTAACAACAAAAAAATTTACATGGAACACATCATTGAATCTTTCGCATAATCAAAATAAGGTTGTCAGTATCTCAAACAGTGAATTCTCTGTCGATTATTTCGACGAAGCGGAGCTGAATGCAGCCGGTCAAACAGGGGCATATCAACAAAAAATTATTGCAGGAAAACCTCTCGGGACATTCTATACCTGGAAATGGGCTGGTTACAATGATGATGGAGTTTCTGTGTTTTATACCCAAGATGGCAATGTCACGACAACACCTACAGATGATGACCGGTTTTATACCGGAAGTGCTCAACCAAAATTGACTTTTGGATGGAACAATGTTCTTACGTATAAAAATTGGGGCATGACACTTTTCTTTACCGGCCTTACCGGCAATAAAGTGCTCAACGCCACGTATGCAAGCTTAAGTAGACTTGGCAGTACACTTACTCAGCGAAACGCATTGAAAAGTGCCATTGAAGAAAACAAAGTGTCTGATTATAACTCTCACTTCTTATCTGATAGATACATTGAGAAAGGTGATTATATCCGTCTTTCGAATGTCAATATTTCCTATACTTTCAAAGGCCTTTCCGATTATATTAAAGCACTTAAAATATACGGATCGTGCAATAATGTTTTTGTTCTCACCGGATACAAAGGCTTAGATCCTGAAGTGAATTTGGGTGGATTAACTCCAGGTATAGACAACAAAGATTTCTATCCCAAAACTCGTACATTTATGTTCGGAGCAAGTCTAACATTTTAAAAGTCTAAAACGATGAAAATATACAATATAAAAAAATGGTTGCCCATCTTTAGCTTATTTGCAGCAACCAGTTGTACGAATCTTGATGTGGATGTTAAATCTCAATATACAGATAGCAATTATCCGACAACATCAGAGGATATGGAAGCAGTGTGTGGCCCGGCTTATTCCGCTATGAAAGTGACATACGGTCGTTGGTATTGGTTGGTTCAGACTTGTGCTTCGGATGAGGCGATGATGGCTGCAAACGGAGGAAACTGGTATGATAACGGCCAATATTTACAACTTAATCTTCATTCCTGGACTCCGAGCAACGGAAATCTCGAAACCGTATGGAATGGCTTGTTTGGTGCGATTTCGCAATGTAATCTCAGTAAATCTATTTTAGACAATGCTCCGGATACCGATGCTAAGACACTCTATCTGGCACAGATACGGGCAATGCGTGCATTGTATATGTTTTGGGCCATGGATAGCTTTGGCGCATTACCTATCATTCAAAACTTTGGGGAGCAGACACCCCAGCGCTCAACCAGAGCGGAAGTAGCTCAATTTATTGAGAGTGAGTTAAAGGATTGTATCAGTAAATTGTCTACAACAGTGGATAAAACGACCTATGCCAAACCAACAAAATATATGGCAGAAGCACTGCTTGCTAAATTATATTTGAACTGGGCTGTTTATTCTGCCTCTGATGTCGCTACTTATACTCCTTCTGCGGCGAATTCTCATTGGCAGGATGTAGTCACTTATTGTGACGACATCATCCAGAGTGGTAAGTATAATCTTGACTATGATTGGATTGCTGAATTTCAGGATGGAAATGGTTATCAGGTAGGCGATTTTATATTCGCATTGCCTTACGATTGGAGTTCTGATAATACATTGTTATCGGGAGGTTTGACTCATTTCCGCTTCTGGGGACATAAATTTATGGTTTATACGCTTGGTTTGAGTAAAACACCAAGTGGACCACTACGTGCAATACCTTCTTTTGTTGATAAATACAGCCTGGAAAGTGATGAACGGAATGGAATATGGCGCGGTGGAATCCAATACTACGAAGGAACGACAACTCCTTATGTCTATAAAAATGTAGCGAAACGAACAGTGGACAGTTACTATGAAGGTTCAGATGGTGATACAAAAGTAGACTGGACATTCACTTTGTCGAAGGAACTTTCAATCCGTGGCACAGGTAGTACCTATGCCAATAATCTCGCAACAATGGATTTAGGAAATGATGAACTCGGATTAGCGATGGGCTATCGGAATGTTAAATTTTATCCTACAAAAACCAGCTCTACTAATTTTCAAAGCAATGATATGCCTATTTTAAGATATGCCGATGTAATTTTGATGAAGGCTGAGGCTATCCTTAGAGGAGCTACGGCTACAAATGGTGAGACGGCTGTCTCTTTAGTCAATCGGATAAGAACACGCGTTGGAGCACCCACTGTGTCATCTATTACGCTTGACGGACTCCTGGACGAACGTGCCCGTGAATTTTCCGACGAAAATTGGCGTAGGAATGATCTCATTCGTTTTGGCGAATTTGAAAATGACTGGGGATTCAAAAGTGCTGATTATGGTCTGAGCAATAAGGATACCTATCGACGTGTGTTCCCGATTCCAAAAACAGTATTGAATCTGAATACATCCTGGTCGCAAAATACAGGTTATTCCAATTGAACATAATCTGATATATTAATAAGGTGTAAGGCAGGATGAATAAAAAACAAATCATCCTGCCTTAAAAATCTATTACAAGTCTGCTGCTCTTCCTTATTGGCATTGACTGTAAAGAAATAGGTATCTTGTAAAACGATTGTCCGAAGGGCGGTTCTATGTAAATATCCCGGAGGAATTACGAATTTTTTTTTATTTATATTTTTCAACTATGTTAAAATCAAATATCCTGTTGCTGTGCTTTTTAAGTCTATTTCTTTGGAGTTCTTCTCAGAACCAGCAATTGAAAAGCATTTATTATATAACAGATTACGGTGCAAAAGCCGATGGTGTCACTGATAATGCTTCAGCTATACAAAAAGCAATCGATACTTGCTCCAAAAACGGAGGTGGAAGTGTTGTTGTTCCAGCCGGAAAAACATTTATGACAGGCCCGTTTAAGCTAGCTTCTTATGTCGATCTTCATCTCGAGCCAAATTCTTGCTTGCTGGCAAATCCCTCTGAAGGTGTATATATAGAGAGTGCATTTAGAGAAAATAAAGGAGAAGGCATGCTTTGGATTAGCGGAAAAGATCTAAAACAGATATCCATTACCGGGACGGGCACTATTGATGGCAATGGCGTGGCATTTATGGGAAAGGAATTGGAAGATTCTTACGAATTGAAACCGGTTACCGATTTTGATCCTCGTCCACACGTACTGACTCTGGTGAATGTGGAAAAAGTAATGATTAAAGATGTGACCATTCGTAATTCGGCTTACTGGACGGTGCATCTGATAGGTTGTTATGATGCCTCTATTGATGGAATTTCCTTATTGAATAATTTGAAGATCCGCAATGGCGATGGCATTGATATAGATCATTCTAAGAAAGTGAGAATTTCCAATTGCTTTATTGAGTCGGGTGATGATTGCATTTGCTTGAAAAACAGACGGGAGTTTGAAGAATATGGCTCGTGTGAGGATATTGTTGTCACAAATTGTGTGATGACCTCGCGTTCCTGCGCAATCAAGATTGGCTCCGAAAATATGGACAAAATAGATAATGTCGCTTTTAGTAATTGTGTTATCCGAAAGAGTAACAGAGGAATCGGAATTCAAAACAGAGACGAAGGTACCGTTACAAATGTCCTTTTTTCGAACATGCTCGTTGAATGCAGTTTCTTTTCTGATGTATGGTGGGGAAAAGCCGAACCAATTTATGTAACTTCTTATCCTCGGGCTGTGGGTAATCACAAAGATGCCGGTTGGCGTTTTCCAAAAGGAGCCACTCAGGGACAAGCCGGCGAAGTCAGCAACATCTTCTTTCAGAATGTCAAATGTCTTAGCGAAAATGGAATTTTTGTTGGAGGAGATACTCAGGATAAGGTTAATCATATCTATTTCGATAATGTTGATCTCCTATTAAATAAAACAACATCTTTCAAGGGCGGAGTCTATGATAAACGTCCGTGTAAAGGAGAACTATTTGTGTATGATAAAACCTATGGATTTTATCTGGATAGAGCCAGTAATATAACTATTCGGAACTCGTCTGTCCGCTGGGGAGAAAATCGTCCTGATTATTTTGCGTCTCAACTTTATCAGAATATGATTCAGAATCTTGAGGTTTTTAATTTAAAATAAAAGCTTGGAAGAGTATCCCGGTACGTTGTTTTTTATCTTTATAGGATATGATTGACTTTTTTGAAGGAAAAAATGAGAAAAAAATGCGAATCATTTGTATATTATCTTTATGTCTGTTTTCCTGGATTCCGAATGTCATCGTTCAGGCAGCTCATGTTAAAAACAAATTGCAGATTGCTATTATTTCTGACGCACACATACAAGATACGCTTTTGTTGAGAAGTATGGATGCCCAGTTGCACTCTACCAGATTATTTAATGAGAATTACTTTGCTTTTACGGCAGCTTTGGAGGATGTGGCAAAAAGAGGAATCCGGTATGTGATTCTTCCGGGTGATATAACAGATAACGGGCAACAACGGAATATTGAACTTGTAAACCGTATTCTCCGGTTGTATGCGAAGAACGAAAATATGAATTTTTTCGTGATGACAGGTAATCATGATCCGGCCAGACCATTCACTGTCAAAGATTCGTTGGGAGATATGAAGTGGTGGGGATACAAAGAAATAATGCATGAACTTTCAGATTGGGGATTTTTTCCCCGGCCAGACTATATGTATTGGGAAACTCCATTCAGTTCGTATTCATATCCTGATTACGCATTTAAAACGGCAGCCCGTGAAGCGGATATTTCCCGAAGAACATATAGAATAGAAGGCGTAAAATCCCTTGTGCCGGATGCCAGTTATCTGGTTGAACCACTACCTGGGCTTTGGTTATTGGCTATTGATGCTTCGGTATATCCGGTATTAAAAGCGACAGAAGATCATGCTGCAGCATTTGGCCCTGCCAGAGTCGGTTATACTGAAATCTTCCAAAGAAAAGGTTATTTGCTCTCTTGGATAAAAAAAATAACCGCACAGGCTCGGAAATATAATAAAACTCTTATTACTTTCAGTCATTATCCGATGGTTGACTATAATCGTGGTTCGGCAGATTTTCTGAGGCAATTGGCTCCCACAGGATTTGATCTGGATCGAATTCCCTCTTCCGGTATCTCCGACACTTTAGCAGATGCCGGTGTGAAATTACACTTGGGTGGTCATCTGCATCTAAATGATGAAGCAGTGCATGTTTCCCGCTCCGGAAACACCCTCAAAAATATTCAGGTTCCTAGCATTGCCGGGTATTTACCTGCTTATAAAATTGTAGAAATAGATAACAACACAGTTGTCGATGTAAAAACTGTTGTACTGGATTCCGTGCCGGGATTTAATCATTTCTTTGCACGTTACAGAGCTGAGCACGATTCTTTGGCTCGAATAGGATATAAACCTTTATGGAACGACACGATTCTGACAGCTTCTAATTATAAAGAATTTTGTTCTTTACATTTGAGAGACTTAGTGCAGTTGAGGTATATCAACAGTTTTGTTCCTGTCTGTAAAAATAAATTTATGAAAATGACTGGGAAACAACTGTATTCGTCTGTCGGATTATCGGACAATGATTCCCTCAATTGGTGTGCTGCAGATCTTCTTACAGACCTGTTTAAAGTCCGTTTTGCCGGAGAGCTGGCACTTGACGATATTTCCAAACAACGCCTCAAGGAATATAAGGTATTGTTTGCCAGGGCAGTGTTAAGCAAAGGCATTGGAGAAGAAGAGCTATTCCTTTTTAATTTATCCAATGCTTTTTTGTCTCTGTTAAAAGAAAAATAATTGGAATTATGAAAAATTTACTTCGTCTTTTGCCCTTTATGGCAATGCTCACTTTGAGTATAATCGTATATGCATCCGGAGAAGAAGGTGTTCGAAAATGCGGGCAATATGTCGATCCTAAAATCGGTTCGGAAGGATTAGGACGAGTATTTATAGGCCCATCTGCACCTTTCGGGATGGTAAAACCTGGCCCGGATTGCTCTTCAAAGCCCAACAGCGGTTGGTTGCCGATGCCTGAGGCTGTCACCGGATTTGCACAGGTGCATGTGAGTGGAACAGGAGGTGGTCCCAAATATGGAAATATTCTGATTCAGCCATTTTCCGGAGAATTTTCGGGCAGGGTACATGAAGCACATCGGCAATATGAAAAAATTGAGTTGGGATTTTATGAAACTGCTTTTCTGGAGAATAATATAAAAACAGAACTTACCACTGCAGAGCACGCCTCTTTCTACAGATTTACATATCCGGCTTTCTCAGATAGAGGACTGGTGATTGATCCGGGCTTTTTCTTAGGAGAAAATAAAATTCCTGACACTCGAGAAGCTCAACAATTTGTAGGATCTGAAATTGAGATTGTTTCAAATACTGAAATCCGTGGATATAGCCGTATTCGTGGAGGATGGAATAATGGAAAAGCGTACACTGTCTATTTTTATGCTGTCTCCGATACACCTTTTATTGATAGCAGAACATGGAAAGAGAATGTCTTCTCTGCGGAAAAATCACAATATGACGAAGGAAAGAAAACAGGTGCTTTGTTGTCTTTTGGAAAAGAGGGGCGGAATAGTACTATTCAGTTTAAGGTCGGAATTTCTTTTTTGAGCTCGCTGAAAGCAAAGGCCAATATTCAGCAAGATATTCCTCATTGGGATTTTCAGGAACAAGTACAAGTGTTGAAAAACAAATGGGAAAGTTTATTGAGCCGTATTGTTTTGGCACAAAGCACCCCTTTGTCACAAAAACGGATGTTTTATACAGCTCTTTATCATACAATGCTCATGCCGGTCGATCGTTCGGGTGAAAATCCACTCTGGAATGATGCTTTACCTTATTATGATGATTTTTATGCAATCTGGGACACCTATCGTACATCGAGCCCACTGATAACGATTCTTGATCCGCAACGGCAAACTGATATTGTTAATTCACTACTAAATATTTACAAAAGAGATGGATACATGCCGGATGCCCGAAGCGGTAACAGCAATGGACGTACGCAGGGAGGTTCGAATGCTGAGGTGGTGATTGCCGATGCATACGTAAAAGGATTAAAAGATATTGACTATCGACTGGCTTTGGAAGCAATGCTGAAAGATGCAACTGTCCCACCCGGAGGAAATGAAGAACAAGAGGGAAGGGGAGGACTTAACGAATACAATACTTTGGGATATATTCCTTATGGAATTGACCGTGCCGGCAACCGAACCATTGAATATGCGTATAATGATTATACTATCGCAACAGTGGCTAAAGGACTAGGAGAGGAGGCTGTTTATCGGGAATATATTCGTAAAGCAGACAATTGGAAAAATCTTTGGAGAGAAGGATATGAGCACGATGGTGCAGTTGGTTTTATTATGCCACGTGCAGCAGACGGAAAATGGCTCGATAATCTTCCGTTTGGGAACTCTAAAGTGCAACACCCAACTTTTCCGTACAAACCCGATTCTCGTGAATCGCCGTGGTACGTAGCATGGTGGAGCGCTTTTTTCTATGAAGGTATTTCCTGGGAATATTCCCTGAGTATTCCTCACGATATTTCCGGCCTGATAGAAAAAGCCGGAGGGAAAGATGCATTTGAAAAACGCTTAAACCGCTTTTTTGATTTTCCATATTACAATGTTGAAAACGAACCTTCCTTTCTTACTCCATGTCTTTATCACTGGCTTGGGAAACCTTATTTAAGCAGTATACGCATCCATAAAATCATCAAGGACAGCTATCACGATGGAGCCGACGGATTGCCGGGTAATGATGATTCCGGAGCGATGTCTTCCTGGCTGGCTTTTCACATGATGGGGCTTTATCCTAATGCCGGACAATCTTATTACCTGGTGAATACACCACTTGTAAGCAGTTATGAACTTCGGGTTTCTGAAAATAGATGGTTGCGCGTAGAAGCTGAAAATCTTTCATCCGAGAACTGTTATATTCAAAGTTTGCTCTTAAATGGACGAAAACTCGAAAGAGCATGGATTGAACATACAGAATTGGAACAAGGAGGAACGCTTATTCTGAAAATGGGAAATAAACCATCCGGATGGGGAGAGAAGATAATCCCCCCATCAAAATAGATACAATGAATTTTATGAGAACGATTATTATTTTTATCAGCTTTATGTTGTCATTGCTGATTTGTACGGGGCAGACAACACTTTTTGAAGGGAAATTTATTTTCACGCTGCACCAGCAGACCAGACCTTACGACATTACTATTTCTCAAATGAAAGACAGTCTGTCTTTCGATTGGAAGATTTTCCGGAATTCACGATGGCACAAGGGTAGTTACCGGATGGCAGAAAAATCGTTGAAAAGTGCCGTTGAACAAAGTTGGTTGCAGCCTGTTGATGGAAAGACAGAAGTACTTCCGGTTACGGAATCATTCGGGTTTATTTCTCAGGGAGCTCTCAGGGATCTTCATTCTAAAGGTTATTTTCTATATAATGAAACAACATATCGGTTGCAGGCCGATGCATCTTCTAAAAAAGGATTTCGTAATAAACCGACTATACATGTCATTGCTGATGTCGATCATACCGAGATGTGGATCTTGGACGATCTGACCCTGCCATTGATTATTTGTCTGAAAAATAATCCTTTGGGCATTGACTGGAATGTTGAATAATCAAGTATTCGGATCGAATTCTTGCTTCGACATGTTACGAATCATATCTGTGCCTAAATGCTCATGCTTAGTTGTAGATGTGTCTTTTTAAGATGTTGAAAATAAATTATTTGGAGGGTGTATGCAAGAAGCCGGCTTTATCGGACTACTTCTTCCCTTTTTTGCTTCTGGTTTGGATTATTCCGAGGTTTTCTTTGAGGTATCTCTTATTTTGAGAATGCAGGGAATTACTTTTTTCTCTATTTTCTTCTGCCCCATGATTTGTTTGAGCAGCAAATCAAATGCGGTTTCACCCATTTTTAGTGTTTGATGTTTAACCGCAGTTAATGTCGGAATCACATAATCGGAATGTATATTATCGAGATAACCGACAATGGCAATGTCGTTCGGTATTCTGAGATTTTTCTCTCTGATTGCCTTTAAAGCTCCGAATGTAAGGCTCTCCGATATACAAAACAAGGCATCGGGAGGATTTGCCAGATTCAGAAGTTGACTGACTCCTTCGTAACCTGCTTCATAATCGATTGCTTTGCAAAAAACGAGGTTTCTGTCTATGGCTATTTTATGCTCTCTGAGAGCTTCCAGATAGCCATGCTTTCTGAGCTTGACAATACTTATGTGGTTTGCCCCTCCAATAAAACCGATTCTTTTTGCTCCGTTTTCAATTAAATGACTGGTCGTTTTTTGTGCTGTTTCGATATTATCCGAAATAACATGAGAAAACTTACTTGTCAATGCCACTCTATCAAAGAATACCAGCGGTATACCCAGGTCGTGAAGTAGTTCAAAATGACTAAAATCTACGGTTTCCTGCGATACACATGCCAGGATCCCGTCTACACGAAGATTTATCAGGGTCTCTACACACTGTTTTTCAATTAAATATTGTTCGTAAGAAGAAGTGATGATGGTAGAATAACCTTCTCTATATGCTTTTTTATTAATGGCGCTTACTATGGATGAAAAGAAAGTAGTTGCAATATCCGGAACAATTATTCCTATAATTCGTGGTGAATTGTTTAAAAGACCCATAGCGAAAGGATTGGGTCTATATTTCCATCTCTTTGCCAATTCTTGTACTTTCTCTTTTGTATCTTGACTGATTTCAGAACTATTTTTCAACGCTCTGGAGACTGTTGAAATAGATACCCTTAGCTCATCTGCCAAATCTTTCAGCGAGGTAGGTCTGCTTTTTTTCATTATCGTATCGGAATTATAAACAGACGAAATTCTGTATTTTAATTAAGGCTTTTAAGGTAAGCTGCTTTTATTGAAAATCCATGCTCTTGCTATTTCGCATATTCTTGCTGCCTGATTTTCGTCTATAAAGATACTAAAAAAAATTATAGTTGCTGGTTTGTTCCCAAATACAGAGCTTTTTAAGCATGCTGCAGTTTAGGCCTGTCTGTCAGCAGACTTGAGGTTTTTTATCGGATTATGTTCTAAAATAAATTAGAATGTAGCTATCTATTGATTTCTCTTTAATAAAAAAAGCTCCTGCCTGAAATAATCAATGGCAGAAGCTCTTTAATAATATATTACTTTTTGAACTTGATTCTGTTTAAGCTAAATAGGGTTTTAATTCTTCCAGCCAGTTTTTTAATCGTTCATCTGTCAGGTCATATTCATTGTCCTCATCCAAAGCAAGACCAACAAATTTGCCATCCACAACAGCATCTGATTCGTCAAATGTGTATCCGTCTGTAGAAACAGCCCCGACAATTTCGGCTTTCCCTTTTAAGGCATCATACAACCAATACATCGCACTTGCAAAACTTGTAGAGAAAGAAGCACTATCTCCTAAAGCAAAGAGAGCAACTTTTTTTCCTGTAAAGTCGAAGCTTTTAATTTTAGGGAGAATTGTATCCCAATCATCCTGAAGATCTCCGACTCCGCTAGTTGCTGTTCCGAAGAAATAGAAATCATATTTTTTCAGATCATCTATATTTACATCTGCGACATCAAAAAGATCTGCTTCCGGAACAAGTGTTTGTAATTTTTCTGCCACTGATTTTGTTACACCGGTAGATGAACCATATACAATTGCTGCTTTTGTACTCATAATTATATTTTTTTTAGACTACTATTTGTTTTTTTATTTGCTTTTCTAGCGTACAAATATAACAGTGATATTTTGGTATTGTTTTTGATCTAATTTAAAATCTATCTAAATAATCAGTCGAATTTCTTTTTGCTGCTTGTAAGTAGTTGTTAGTCAGTTAAAATAGAATTCATTAATATGGCATTAATATTCCAAATAGAGTTTTATCTATGAGGATTTATTATTCGAGCCTTATTAAAAATGCTCATTAATAATTGGCTTCATCCGATAAGTAGAGGGGATTTGTTTTTAGTTATTTACAAAAATAGAAGCATCCTGATTCGATAGTCAAATAATAAAGGCCAATTTAAGTCGATCTACTTTGAAATCACCTGTAAATAGCGAAAAAGGAAGTAGGGTATAAATTATATTCCAAATCTGAATAGAATAACAAGGCGAGGGTATATAAAATAAGAGCTTATTTATAAGCAAATATTCATCATTCGTTGGAAGTATATACATCAGTAGGCTGTTGAAAATAAGTGATGTGACGGATTAGGCACATGACACTAATTTTACAGGATTACTTATGGTTATAAATGGTATATGAAGTGGTGTCTTTTTTAATATATTTATTATTATGTGATTAGGAAATGTATTTTATAAACAGCGGATATTAATTCACCTCAAAGCTTATTACTTGCCATCTACTGATTGGCCCAAGTTTCCCGGTCGAGGTTTCGGTAATTTATAGCTTCTGCGATGTGTCTTGGTTCAACCTCTTCAGAGCTATCCAGATCGGCAATGGTACGCGAAACTTTTAGGATCCTGTCATAAGCTCTGGCGGAAAGATTGAAGCGATCCATGGCTGTTTTCAATAACGCTAATCCTTTTTCATCAGCAGAAGCGTATTTCCGTAACAAGCGGGCAGACATTTGTGCATTGCAGTATACACCATCTACATCATTGAATCTTTCTTCCTGAATTTGTCGGGCATTTTCTACTCGTTTTCTTATCTCTCCGCTCATTTCTGCAGAACAAGTGTCTGATATTTTTTCAAATGGGACGGGAATTATTTCAATATGGATATCGATGCGATCCAATAATGGCCCGGAGATTTTGTTCAGATATCTTTGAACCGCTCCTTGTGGACAAACACATGGTTTATCCGGATGATTATAGTATCCGCACGGACATGGATTCATGGAAGCGACTAACATAAAACTAGCCGGATACTCGGCCGAGAATTTTGAACGAGAGATGCATATTTTACGATCTTCGAGAGGTTGCCGCATCACCTCAAGCACGCTTCGGTTGAACTCCGGCAATTCATCTAAGAATAATACTCCATTATGTGCCAGGCTGATTTCTCCCGGTTGGGGATAGGAACCGCCACCAACCATTGCCACATCTGAAATGGTGTGATGAGGAGAACGAAACGGGCGATGGATCATCAAAGATGTTTCACTTCCTATTTTCCCGGCAACACTATGTATCTTTGTTGTTTCCAGCGCTTCGTGAAGTGTAAATGGGGGAAGTATGGAAGGAACTCGTTTGGCCATCATGGACTTTCCTGCTCCGGGAGGACCAATCATCAGTATATTGTGTCCGCCGGCAGCGGCAACTTCCAAAGCCCGTTTTACGGACTCTTGTCCTTTTACTTCCGAAAAGTCAAACTCAAAATGTTGCTGATGTTCCAGAAATTCTTTGCGTGTATCTACGGTTGTCGGTATTAATTCGGCGTCTTTATTGAGAAAATCAACCACCTCCCGAATGTTCTTTACTCCATACACTTCCAGATTGTTGACAACTGCTGCTTCTTTTGCATTTTTTTCAGGAAGGATGAGTCCTTTAAATCCCTTCTCTCTGGCTAAAATGGCAATTGGAAGTGCTCCTTTTATGGCCTGGATGGTGCCATCGAGAGATAATTCTCCCATAAGCATATACTCTTCGAGAGACTCATCTTTTATCGATTCGTCGGCTGCTAATATTCCTACCGCAAGCGGTAAGTCGTAAGCCGATCCTTCTTTGCGGATGTCAGCCGGAGAAAGATTGATAATAACCTGGCGATGTGGAAATTTATAGCCGTTTACTTCCAAAGCGGAGGCTATCCGTTCGTGGCTTTCCTTGACAGAGGCGTCAGGGAGTCCGACCAACATAAATTTGATCCCTTTCGAACAGTTGACTTCTATTGTAATCAATGTTGCATTGATTCCCTGCACGGCGGCAGCAAACACTTTTACAAGCATATCCGGTATTTATTTATAGGTTAATATAGCTTGAGTTAGTCTTATATTTAAAAAAAGTAAAGTTCGTCTTTCGTATATTTAGAGTGAATCTTTTCCCTACAGTCGGGAAGATATATTCAGCTTATTTGTAAATCCTGCGGGTGAGATTCCCCGAGCGGCTATTTTTCCATCTTTATCCACCAAAACATTCAATGGCAAATCACTTACATTATAATCTGAAAGAATCTTTGCAGCCCAACTCTCTTTTATTGGGATTGTTGTCCAGTCGGAGGAAGCCATCGAAGCTATTTGTCCTTTCATGTCGGATGGACCGTGTGAATCGGATGCTACAACAAAAACAACAATTTCAAAAGAAGCACTTTTAAAGTTTTTGGAGATAGATTGTAGCTCTTCCTTGTTTTTCATACACAATTCACAATCGGCAGAAACAAAAGACATCAGCAGGTATTTTCCATGATAATCACCCAGACGAATGTCTTTTCCATGTGCATCTTTTTGTATGAAATAAGGAGCCATAGAACCTTCTTGTGAAGCATTTATTTGCCTGATATATTCTTTCAGCTGATACACTAAGGGAAAAGTCGAAGCCGGCTTCGTTAGCGATTCGATTTTTTTATCCATCAACTTAGTTGAATTTTCATTTTTAAAGAAATCCTGAATGAAAATTACGCTTGCTATTTTATCCGGATTGTTACGTATGTATTCTGATGCTCTGTTGGTAAGCTGGAAATTTAAACTGTTCAATTTCGAATTCAGATCCGGACTTCCTCCGGGAGTCTTGGAGACTTGTAGCGGGGGGGAGAGTTCACTTATTAGCTTGCCTCTGGCCATCAGTAGGTCTTTGTTTTTTTTCTTAAAGTCAGTCAGGTCATTATTTACATCTCCGCCTTTCACGGAGATCAAATCCGGAATGGAGGCGTCCCCTTTTACATTTACATCCAGTCCTTTATCTATAAATATCGATGTTTGCGAACTTCCATTGTTGAAAAAAAGTGTACCTATTGTCAGCGAATCCGTCAATCCTTCATAAAGAAAACTCCCATCCTTATCCACCTGAATCGTATCGACAAACGTAGAATCAGGATAATCTCTTGCAAAAAAGATAGATTTTCCTTTTAAATTCTCAATTTTTCCCTTGATGGTATATATCCGTGGATTTTGCTTCTTGCACGATTGAAGAAGTAAGACTGACATGGCTAAGAAAAGCAATGTCAACGATCTATATTTAACTTGTTTAATCATATAGAATTCGATTATCTTAACTGAATTTCATACCGGTAATTGAAATGAAAGACTACAAAAATAAACTTTTATTTCATAAAATTGAGTAATTTCGCGGATTAATTGAAAAACTCAGTTCCGGATCTACTTATTTAAATAACAAAAAAAACGCTAAAAAGATGACTGATAATTATAAAATTTAAATATTTCAATCTTTTACTGCAGATTAAACGGCTGCATGACACAATTTATTGTGTTGATAGCAGTTTATATATATTGTGCAAACAGGCAAAACAGATAAAATGACTACGCTAAGATTTTTATTAATTTTATTGGGATTTATCTTCGGTGTTTCAGGGCTACAGGCTCAATGGGATGCGCAGGTGAGTCAGTATTGGGTGGTCAAGCAGACTTATAATCCTGCGTTTGCCGGACAAGGAAATTTGCTTAATTTGTCGGTATTAGGCCGTCAGCAATGGGTCGGTATGACGGGAGCAAATACACCTCAAACTTTTTGGGCGTCGGCTGAAATGCCTATCCGGTTCATGAATAGAATTCATGGTGTTGGAGTCAATATGATTAACGATAAAATCGGTCTTTTTTCGAATACTTATGTTTACGGACAATACGCCTATAAGAAAAAAATAGGAAATAAATATTTAAATATGGGTATTCAGGCAGGAATTGCCAGTGTTGGTTTTGATGCGACAGGTCTATATACTCCTTCTGGAAGCAGCTTTTCATCGACTGATGATGCTTTGCCTACTTCCAGTGAGAAAGGGTCGGCTTTTGATGCTGCTCTTGGCGTGACATGGATTGCTCCCCAGTATTATATTGGCTTGTCTTCGACACACCTGACCTCTCCCCGATATGACCTGGGAGATAATTATTCTTCTTATATTCCAAGAACATATTATTTGATAGCCGGAGGCAATATTAAACTTTCAAATCCGTTGTATCAGATACAGCCATCCGTTTTGTTGAAAGCTGTTAAAAACGTATGGCAAGTAGACGTGACAGCTCGTCTGATTTATAATAAATTATTTAATGCCGGTGTCTCCTGGCGAAAGGATGATGGTTTTATCTTTATGATTGGGGCTAATATTAAAGGTTTTAATGTCGGGTATGCTTATGACCTTTCAACGTCGGAAATTGCGCGGGTTAGCAATGGCACTCATGAACTGTACATCACCTACAGTTTGCCGATTGACTTAGATAAAGGGAAAAAACGAAGTTCGAAAAGCGTACGTATTTTATAATCAAAAATATATTGACAGACTTTTACGAAAGTAAAGCAAAAAAATATGAAAAAGGGATTTTGGATAATCACTATAGCTATTTTACTCTACGCATGTGGTAACCCTGCCGGTTCTAACTCGGTAGGAGGAGAACTCACCGGTACCGGTGGAGTCGCATGGGCTGAAGCTGCTCCATACGGAATGACAATGGTCTCACGCGGAGCTATCGATATGGGAACTTCTGAAAATGATTCTTTATGGGGAATTATTGCGAACGACAAAGGAGTCTCCGTAGACGGTTTCTGGATGGATGCAACAGAGATAACGAATTCGAAATATCGGCAATTTGTTTATTGGGTCAGAGATTCTATTGTCAGAGAAAGACTTGCCGACCCGGCTTTCGGTGGAGATGAAACATTTAAAATCACGGAGGATAAGTACGGAGATCCTGTGACTCCTTACTTGAATTGGCGAAAACCTATTCCGAGCAGAAATTTGACAGAAGAAGATGAAAAAGCAATCAACAGCGTTTATGCTATTCATCCGATTACAAAGCAAAAAATACTGGATGTAGCACAAATGAACTATCGTTATGAGTGGTTTGATTATACGGAAGCCAGCAAAAGAAAAAATAGATTGAATCCTGCAGAGAGAAATCTGAATACCGATCTTCCTGTCGATAATAAACCTGTTATGATATCCAAAGATACAGCTTATATTGATGAAGACGGACGTATCATAAACCGGACTATTAATCGTCCCCTGAGCAGTTTATATGATTTCCTGAATACACGAATTGTGAATATTTATCCGGATACCACTTGTTGGATTAATGATTTTAATAATGCTTACAATGAGCCGTATGTGCGTTTGTATTTTTCCCATCCGGGATATAATGATTATCCCGTGGTTGGTGTGACCTGGGAACAGGCAACTGCGTTTTGTGCCTGGAGGACAGCTTTCCTGAGAATGGGTGCAGGGCCCAAGTCTCGCGAAGTGGAGCCTTATCGTTTGCCGACAGAAGCCGAATGGGAATTTGCAGCTCGTGAAGGAAAATCCACCAATAAATATCCTTGGGATTTGGATAACACAAAAGACAATAAAGGGTGTTTTATGGCGAATTTCAAACCCGGAAAAGGTGATTACACGGCTGACGGTGGACTGATTACAGTGCGTGTCGGTTCGTATGCGCCAAATAAATTCGGACTTTACGATATGGCCGGAAATGTGGCTGAATGGACTTCAACAACCTACACCGAATCCGGTTCTAAGTTAATGAACGACATCAATCCCGAACATAATTATAATGCAGCTAAAGAGGATCCTTATAAAATCAAGAAAAAGGTGGTGAAAGGTGGTTCCTGGAAAGATGTTCAGAAATTTATTCGCTCCGACATGCGTGAGGGTGAATATCAGAATCAACCGCGTTCTTATATCGGATTTCGTTGCGTAAGAACTCAGATTGGTTTTTCAAAATCTCGAAAATAAATGAGCCTATACATTTTAAGTCATGGGAAAAAAATATAGAAGATATAAAAATGCGTTAGAAAAGTTTCTCTCCAGCGACAGCGGACGAAGATTTTTTCACATCGTATATAGTTTGGGAGCAGCAATCGTTATTCTAGGGGCTTTGTTCAAACTGAATCATTATCCTTATGGAAATACGGTTATTTTAATAGGGCTGGGGACCGAAGCGTTTATATTTATTTTGTCGGCTTTTGATACTCCGTCAAAAGAATACCCTTGGGAAGAAGTCTTTCCTGAATTTGCAACGCCGGAACAATTAGAGCAGAAAAAAATCTATGAAGAAAAGAAAAAGCTCAAAGAAGCTGCACAAGCTTCTCCGGATGTAATTCCTGAATATGTTGCTCCTATATCGGGGACGAAAGAATATATCCGTCCTGCCGCTTCGAATGAAAAAATATCCGGATCGGTAAGAGATAAAGTTGTTGCACCTGCGCAGATACCTTCTGTTGCTCCCGGTTCAGTACCTGTAGTTTCGGTTTCGGAAACAGCTTCTGGGGAAATACCTGTGCCTTCTCAGCCGGGAAGCTATACGCCCGATATGGCGCAAGCTTCTGAAAAATATGTCGCTCAAGTAAATCAGATGAGTGGAAATGTTGAAAAGTTCAATGAACTCACCCTGTCGCTCAATAAACTTTCGGATGTCCTGATAACTTCGTTTAAGAACATTACTGATAATTCGGAGGGGATTGGAGAAAGTACGAAAGGATATATTTCTCAGATGGAAAACCTGAATAGGAATATTTCCGGCTTGAATACGATTTATGAAATTCAGCTGAAAGGAGTCAGTAGCCAGATCGATGCGATTGATCAGATAAATACGGGGCTCAACCGAATGAAGAGGCTGTATGAAGGCTCAATTCCGGATAGTGCTGCATTTAAAGTCGAAACTGAGCGTTTGGCGCAGCAATTAAAAGAACTGAACCTGGTGTATGCTCGTATGTTGCAGGCGATGACAACGAATATGGCGATGGGAAGTGGTTTTCCCGGATCTTCATCCATGGATCCGAACAAGAACCTATAACAGAATGCTTCAATGAAGCGATAATTGATATTGCAAAACAACTTAAATGGCAGCCAATAATCCACATTCTCCAAGGCAGAAAATGATTAACCTCATGTATCTGGTGTTTATTGCTATGATGGCTTTAAATATTCCGGCAGAGGTGTTGGACGGGTTAGAAATGGTGGAAGAGAGTATCGGAAATTCTATCATAAATGTAACCAACAGAAACAATCTGATTATATCTGATTTTGAGAATGCTTATAATCAGAATAAGACCAAAGTGGGCCCTTGGTACGAGAAAGCACTTGCATTCCGTAAAAAATCAGATTCTATTTTTCAGAAGATTCAGGAAATGAAAGTGCTGATTGTGAAAGAAGCAGATGGAGAAAAAGGTGATTTACATAACATCAATCAAAAAGATGATTTGAATGCGCCCGGTACGGTTATGCTTTCTCCTTTAACCAAAAGAGGGCGGAAATTGAAAGAGGCTATTGATATATACCGGAAGACGGCAGTCGCTTTGTTGAACGATCCTGCAAAACAGAAAATCGTGGAACAGAATCTGGCTACAGTTGCTCAGGGAAGTGCTAGGAAAGAGGGAAAGAACTGGGAGCAATCCTTGTTTGATCAGATGCCGGTAGTTGCATCTATCACCTTGCTTACCAAGCTTCAAAATGATATTCGCCAGACAGAAGGGGATGTGCTGACAAGCCTGCTTGCCAATGTCGATGTCGGAGACTTTCGGGTTAATCAGATCAATGCGTATGTTGTGTCGAAATCGAATGTCATTATGCAGGGTGGAACCTATGAAGCAAATATTATTCTTTCTGCCGAAGATTCGACCAAACGTCCTCGTCTTTTTGTCAACGGGAGATACCTGGATTCCGGATTGAGGGGAATGTATAAGATCGGAACAAAAGCTGTCGGCACTTTCCCCGTGAAAGGATTTATTGAACTGACACGTGGGGATGGCTCTGTTCTGAAACGGGAGTTTTCCAGTGAATATACCGTGATTGAACCTATGGCTACAGTTGCTCCTGTTCTGATGAATTTGCTCTATGCCGGTATTCAGAATGAGTTAAGTATTTCTGTTCCGGGTGTTCCGGGCTCAAATATCAATGCAACGATGGTGAATGGTTCACTTACCCGTAGTGGAAATAAGTGGTTTGCCCGTCCGTCGAAAGTAGGACAAGATGTAACCATTGTTGTTACAGCTAAAATGGCAGACCGCACACAGGAGGTCGCACGAAAACAATTTCGGGTAAGAGCCCTTCCTGATCCGGCTCCATATATTGAGTATACCGATGCAAGTGGCAATCCGAAGAAATTTAAAGGCGGGCGTATATCTAAAGCGGTACTTGTTAATGCCGACCGGCTGAAAGCTGCCATAGATGATGGTTTCCTGGATATCTCATTTTCGGTTCTCAGCTTTAATACAATTTTTATTGATGGAATGGGAAATGCGATTCCTGAAATATCCAGTGGCCCGAATTTCTCAGATCGCCAGAAAGAACAGATTCGTCGGTTGTCACGGGGAAAATATTTTTTTATCTCCGGTGTGAAAGCCAAAGGCCCCGATGGAATAGAGCGGGATATTTCTCCCATGGAAGTAAGAGTGAATTAATATTGAAACAAGATTTAGAAGATTACACTATATGAAACACGTTCTTGTATCTTGTGTTTTTACCATTTTAGGCTGTTTTGCTGTACATCAGCTCTCGGCTCAGGAAACTGTGAGAGAGCGAATCAACAGAAGGCAGGCTGCCCAGCAAAATGAAAACTCAGTTCCTCAATTGAGTGTTCGGGCTGAAAAGATGAATGAAACACTTACTCAGGATATCGGTAATGCCCGATGGATGCGCGAAATCTACCGGATTGTTGATCTGAACAAAGAAAAAAATGCACCCTTGTATTATCCGGTAGAGCCGACAGACGATCGGATGAATTTGTTTACGATGCTTTTCCGGCTGTTATCGTCAGAAAGCATTAATGCGTATGAATTTTTGGATGGCAGGGAAGTTTTTGCCGATAAGTACAAAATTAAATTTAAAGAAGGACTCTTAGACCGTTTTGGAATTCTTTATCATCAGGAGAATGGGCGGTTTGTTGTTGACGACAGTGATGTTCCGAGCAATGAAGTGACTGCTTATTATGTGAAAGAAGCCTGGTATTTCGATTCCCATAATTCGGTTGTGGATGTCAAGTTGCTGGCTATTTGTCCAGTTCTTTACCGGCAAGACGACCTGGGTGCTTCCTCCATTCCTACTCCTCTTTTCTGGGTCCCTTACGAATCTATTCGTCCGTATGCTGCCAGAATGCAGATTATGATTTCAAGCCTGAATAATGCATCCTTAGGTACGGTGGATGATTTTTTCAGAAGACGTCTTTATGACGGGGAAATTTATAAAACAATGAATTTCAAAAATCAGGCCTTGGTGCAATTGTATCCGGATGAAAATGTACGGAAAAAGGAACAGGCTAAAATCGAATCTCAGTTGAATAGCTTCGAATCGAATTTGTGGGCAAGGTGTGCGGAATGTGACAGCCTGGTTACCGATACCAAAGAGGCGAAAAGTAAAAGCGTTCAGAAGAGTTCCGGAAACAGCCAGAAAAAGAGAACAAACGAGTCCCTTTCGGAGAAGAAGGCAAATGCAAAATCTTCTTCAGGTTCATCTCCAGCGAAGACCAAGGCGGCACCTAAACGGACAATGCGAGATCGACGAAGATAAGCACTTTCCTATTTTGTGGATGAAAAGAAAATGAAAAAGTCAGAGTTTGTTTATTCAGATTCTGATTTTTTTATGTTTAAATCTTGAAATTTTACAATGAATTGAATAACGAGAAGTTGAGGGTCGGAGAAGAAGGTATTGTCTTAAAATAAAAAAAAGCTGCCGATTGGCAGCTTTGCTCTTCCTCTTGGACTTGAACCAAGGACCCTCTGATTAACAGTCAGATGCTCTAACCGACTGAGCTAAGGAAGAATTTGCTTCTTGACAGTTTTTATTTTTTTGCTCTTCCTCTTGGACTTGAACCAAGGACCCTCTGATTAACAGTCAGATGCTCTAACCGACTGAGCTAAGGAAGAATTTGTATTTCCTGTCAAAAGCGATGCAAAGATAGTGCTTGTTTCCGAATTATACAATATCTTTGTGAAAAAAATAAAGAGATAAATGAAAATACTTGGAATGGGCAATGCCTTAGTGGATGTATTGGTTTTAATTGAGGATGATTGTTCTCTTGAAAAAATGAATCTGCCTAAAGGTAGTATGCAATTGATTGATGAAGCTAAATTACACGAAATAAACGATTCTATATCTGAATTGGAGAAATATCTGGCTTCGGGAGGCTCTGCTTCAAATACAATCATAGGCATGGCCAAAATGGGAGTGGAATCTGGCTTCCTTGGAAAAATCGGACGTGATAAATATGGAGAATACTTTAAAGATGATTTAGCAAAGAGCGGAGTGGCGCATCATCTGACCGAAGTGGATAAAATCTCAGGTATTGCTACCACATTGATTTCAAAAGATGGAGAACGTACTTTCGGTACCTATCTGGGAGCTGCGGCTACCTTGGCTCCCGATGATCTGAAGCCGGAAGACTTTAAAGGATATCATTACTTTTATATTGAAGGATACCTCGTTCAAAATCTAGATCTTATTCGCAAAGCAATTGTTTTGGCAAAAGATGCCGGATTGAAGGTTATTCTTGACCTTGCCAGCTACAATGTTGTACAGGATAATCTTGATTTTCTAAAAGAGATTATTCCCCAGTATGTCGATATTTTGTTTGCCAATGAGGAAGAAGCTTTTGCTTTCTCTGAAAAAAAAGCAGAACAGGCAGTGGAAGAGTTGTCTTCATTTGTGGAAATTTGTGTAGTAAAGGAAGGTTCGAAAGGATCGTGGATTAAGAGAGGTGAGGAAAAAATTCATGTCCCAGCTTTACGGGTAAACTGTGTAGACACTACAGGTGCGGGAGATTTGTATGCTGCCGGATTCTTGTATGGACTGATTCAGGGCAAGGACCTATTTGTGTGTGGTGAATACGGAACGTTATTGGCCGGACATGTCATTCAGAACGTTGGTGCGAAGATCAGTGATGAAGTCTGGACTCAAATTTTTAATAAATTGAAATAATCTTTTATACCGCCAATCAGGGCGTATTTAGTTCCTGATAAGTGCCGGATAGCTTATTGCCGTAAGAATTCTTTCGTGAAAGAGAGTTTCTTACGGCAAATTTCATATATTTGGATATGTAACTATGAACCGAACCATGATTTTTATTCAATCACCCTAAACAATGATTTAAAAATCTGGTGGGTATGAAAAAATTAAACTATCTAATTGCTATGGAAAAACTTCTACATTATGTCTGGAAATATAAATTGTTTCCTGAGCAACTGAAAACTTCCGATGGACAGATAATCGAAGTGATTGATGTGGGAAAGCAAAATACAGATGCCGGCCCTGATTTTTTTAATGCCAAATTGAAAATCGATGATAAAATATGGGCGGGAAATATTGAAATTCATACCAAGGCATCCGATTGGTATGTACATCAACATCATCTGGATAAGGGATATAACTCGGTTATCCTTCATGTGGTGCATCTTTTGAATGATAAAGCATTGAATGAGTTCGGGCAACCTGTTCCTCAGTGTGAGATAAAGATTCCTCCCCGTATCTTTCAGAATTATGAGTATTTATTGGCTGTAGAACATCGTCTTCCCTGTTCGGGTTATATTGGACATCTTCCCCAAATTCATCTCAAATCATGGATTGAATCACTCTTAGTGGAGAGGCTGGAGCGCAAGTCAGAACATATCTTTGCTTTATTAAAGCGGTTTGATAATTCCTGGGATGATGTGTTTTATGTGCTTCTGTCGCGCAATATGGGATTTGGATTGAATAGTGAACCATTTGAGCGGTTGGCGCTGGTAACTCCGCTGCAGGTGCTTCGGAAGCACAATGACAATATCTTGCAGATTGAAGCTTTGCTGTTTGGGCAGGCCGGATTGTTAAGCCCGAGCAGTGACGGAACAGATGATTATTTTTTTAGATTACAAAAAGAGTATTTATTTTTCCAGTCTAAATATAATTTATCACCTTTGAACTCGTTTTTCTTTAAGAAATTGAGAGTCCGGCCAAGCGGTTCGCCTTTTGTCCGGATTGCACAGCTTTCGGTACTCTGTCAGCGTATTCAGGGGCTTTTTGCTTATATACTGGAGGAAAGTGATATTCTTCGCATTCGATTGAAATTTCATGTGAATGCCTCAGAATATTGGCAGACTCATTATTCTTTCAAAGATGAATCTGCGCGAAAAAACAAATATCTGGGCGATGCGTCGCTTAATACGATCTTAATCAATACGGTTGTTCCCCTGCTTTTTGCTTACGGAATGAAAACCTGTTCGGAGAAATATATGGAGAAAGCCGTGCTAATCCTGGAATCATTACGGCCCGAATACAATGCTATTGTACGAGCTTTTCGGGAAGCCGGGCTGGTATTGTCGACAGCATGCGATAGCCAGGCATTGATTCAGCTGATGAATGAATATTGTGAAAAGAAAAAATGTTTGTTTTGTCGGATTGGTTACCGAATGTTGAACGAAAAATAAAGTTTCGCAGCCAACATGATTGATACGTGTCATTCATGTATATTATGCAGCGAGGTGTGATTTTTATTAAATCACCTAAAACACGGATTAAAAATCAGGCGAGTAGAGACCTTGCATGCAAGGTCTCTACTGTCAATAAAATTTAGTCGTATGAAATATATTGATCTTTTCAAACATCTGAAAGATATTGAAAACTATCACGATGAAAGAATAATCATCGATGAGAAATTTGAGATCAGAAACTTCTCTTTTGAGTCTAAAAATCGGTTTTTATTGCCCGGTGGTGCCGGTAACAGCGATGACTATGAATATATCCCCAATATCCCCGAAGACTATGAGCCGGATGTAATTCAAGGAATGCTGAATAAGAAAGATACGGATATTGATGAAAACATACATTTCCGTTATCATGTAGTTGTTCCCCGGAATGTGCAGAAGTCTGCCGGGGTTATTATGCTGTTTCACGGGTTTAATGAGAAGTATTGGAGCAAGTACTTCCCCTGGGCTTATAAATTGTGTGAAATGACCGGAAAAGCCGTATTGATGTTTCCCATTGCTTTCCACATGAATCGTGCTCCGGCTGCGTGGAGTAACTCCCGTGAAATGTTTTCGGTGAGTGAACAGCGCAAAAGCCGTCATCCGAATGTGATTGCTTCCAGCCTTTCGAATGTCGCAATCAGTACCCGGTTGCACAACAAGCCTCAACGTTTTATCTGGTCGGGGCTACAGACATATTACGATGTAATTGATTTGGTTGAATACATCAAAAGCGGACATCATCCATGTATTGAGGCGAATGCCAGCATTGATTTTTGTTCTTATTCGATAGGTACTTTTCTGGGAGAAATACTTATTATGACGAATAAGAATGGTTATTTCTCGAATTCCCGGTATGCGACATTCTGCGGGGGAGCTGTCT
The DNA here is from genome assembly GCA_047605645.1 of Dysgonamonadaceae bacterium. Taxonomy (GTDB): domain Bacteria; phylum Bacteroidota; class Bacteroidia; order Bacteroidales; family Dysgonomonadaceae; genus UBA1309. The sequence goes on from JASGFJ010000004.1 coordinate 89,406, forward strand.
TCAATCGTTTTTCACCTGTTTCGAAGTTTATTCTCGACAGCGAAGCCAATGTGAGCCTTTATTCCTTTGTGGTCGAACATTTGGAAAGCCACATCAAGCGGGACGAAGTGCTCCGGCATTTTCTGACTGCACATAACGAAGGCAAGAATTTCAGATGTATGCTTAATTACAAAACCCTCACTCAATACAGAGATGAAAAGTTTGCAGAATTGAGCGGCCGTATTTATGCCGTAACACTTCAAAAGGATGAAATAATTCCTCCTTATGAAATTGTCAATACCTTGAAAGGAGTCAGTCGTAACATCCCGATACGGATAGAGGTGCTCGATTTTCCATATCCGTATAAGCATGAAGATCCTTTCCCCGCATTGCCGAAAATAGCAGATGAGGTAGACTTTCAGTTTAATCTGGTGTTTGACCGTATCGCTGAGTTTTTGAAATAAACTTTTCGGTTATAGAGGAGGGAGAGTGCACGGAAGAAATGCTGTCGGGTATATATTGGAATTCAGATTTTCTCAATTAAGGGTATTATTTCGATAATTATCCACTTTTTTTAGCAATCTTCTTGCATACGTTTATTTCTTTTGTATATTTGCAAACGAAAATAAATCAGAGATATGAATAATTTTGCACATCATCATCATTTGTACTTACAGCAATAGCGGGTAAGAAATGATTCGTGTGTGTAACATATAGAATTTATAGAAAGGCTTACCTCAGCGAGGTAAGCCTTTTGTATTTTCATCCGTAATATATAATTAAAACAATACTATTTTTATGACACTTCTTCGCATTGCAATTCAGTCCAAAGGACGACTTTATGAGGAGACAATGGAGCTCCTGACAGAAACCGGTATTAAGTTGAACAACGTAAAGCGGACATTACTTGTTCCGGCAAAAGGTTTTCCTGTGGAAATTCTCTTTCTCAGAGATGATGATATTCCGCAAGCCGTTGCAACCGGTGTAGCAGATGTAGGTATTGTCGGGGAAAATGAATACGTGGAAAAAAATGAAGAAGCTGATGTTGTGAAACGTCTCGGATTCAGTAAATGCCGATTGTCGCTGGCTATTCCGAAGGATGCATCTTACACGGGTTTGTCCTGGTTTAACGGGAAAACAATTGCAACTTCTTACCCTCATATTTTAAAATCTTTTCTTAAAAAGAACGCTATTTCTGCCGAAATCCATATCATTACCGGTTCGGTTGAGATTGCACCAAGCATCGGACTGGCAGATGCCATCTTCGATATTGTCAGTTCAGGAAGTACATTAGTGAGTAACCGTCTGGAGGAAGTCGAAGTGGTGATGGCTTCAGAGGCGTTATTGATAGCAGACAAGAAAATATCCGATGATAAAAAAGCGATTTTGAATGAGCTGATATTCCGTATGGAGGCAGTGCAGACGGCTGAAGGTAAAAAATACATTCTTCTGAATGCCCCGAATGATAAATTGCAGCAAATCTTTACTCTGCTTCCGGGAATGAACAGCCCTTCCGTTTTACCCTTGGCTAAAGAAGGTTGGAGCTCGATTCATTCCGTGATTCCGGAAAGTAAATTCTGGGAAATTATCGGACAATTGAAGGCATACGGCGCAGAAGGTATACTGGTGATTCCTATCGAAAAAATGATATTGTAATAAAAGAGAATCGTTTTATGCAACAATTTAATTATCCGGCCCGCTCCGAATGGGAATCTATCCTGAAGCGTCCGTTGTTTGATACTGCACAATTACATCAGACCGTATCGGCTGTTCTGGAGGAGATTCGTAGCAAGGGCGATGCTGCTCTGAAAGAGCTGGAGCGTAAATTCGACTCCGTCGAATTGGATTCATTGGAGGTAACTCCGGATGAGATAGACGAGGCGGTACTTCAGGTTGCTCCCGAACTGAAAGAAGCTATTCTTCAGGCTAAAAGAAATATTGAAGTGTTCCACTCCGGTCAGAAATTTGTTTCGCAGAAGATTGAAACGACTCCCGGAGTTACTTGCTGGCAAAAAGCAGTGGCTATCGAACGCGTTGGTTTATATATTCCCGGAGGTAGCGCACCTTTATTTTCGACGGTTCTGATGCTGGCTGTCCCGGCTAAAATTGCCGGTTGTTCGGAAATAACCTTGTGTTCGCCGCCTAACAAAGAAGGAAAAATTCATCCGGCTATTCTTTTTGCAGCGAAAGTGGCTGGTGTGAGTCGAATATTTAAACTTGGAGGTATTCAGGCAATCGGGGCCATGGCTTTTGGAACGGAAAGTGTTCCGAAAGCATTTAAAATATTCGGTCCGGGCAATCAGTATGTGATGGCTGCCAAGCAATTGATAAGTTTGCGTGATGCTGCCATTGATATGCCGGCCGGACCTTCAGAGGTGGAAGTCATTGCCGATGAAACTGCCAATCCCGCTTTCGTTGCTGCCGATTTATTATCACAGGCAGAACATGGTCCCGACAGTCAGGTGGTTCTAGTGTCAACATCCGAAAAATTACTCGAAGAGGTGAAAGCCGAGCTGGTACGGCAAACCGCTTTGCTTTCGCGTGCTGCTATTGCTACAAAGGCACTTGAAAATAGCCGGCTCGTGTTGTTGCGTAATAAAGAAGAGATGATTGAAATGACCAATCTGTATGCTCCCGAACATTTAATTATCGAAACGGATTCGTATGCAGCATATACCGATCGGATTGTAAATGCCGGATCGGTCTTTTTGGGACATTACACGCCCGAAAGTGCGGGAGATTATGCTTCGGGAACGAATCATACACTACCCACCAACGGATATGCAACTGCATATAGTGGTGTAAATCTGGATAGCTTTATTAAAAAGATCACGTTTCAGGAAATCACTCCGCAGGGAATACGCAACTTGGGGCGAACGATTGAAGTGATGGCTGAAAACGAACAGCTTACTGCACATAAAAATGCTGTAACGCTGCGATTGGAGAGTTTGAAATAAATCAAAATTAAAATAAAGAAGAAACGACGATGCAGGAAGAAGCAAAACAAGTAATTGATACGCTTGGGAAATATATTGACTTGTCGGTTGCTATATTCGATAAAAAAGTGCGTGCCGGATATGAATTTTCCGTAGAAAAACGTGAGCCAATGTACGGTGGTAACGGAGTGGTGTATATGATTTCCCTTTTTGAAAAAGGGGAACTCGTTAACAATCGGATTGGGGTTTATATGGTATTGATGAACAAAGGAGATCAAGCCGGTTTTCACGAGCATGGAAGTCGCAAAGAGCAGGAACTCTATGTGGTAATGAACGGCGAAGGGCAATATGTCGAGCGTATTGGCTCCGATCAGGAAATTCGCACGTTAACCTTGAAAAAGGGCGCTGTGACTGCTATTCACGGTGAAAATAATTATCATTCCCTTATCAATACCACGGATGAGCCCTTGATTGTGTTTGTTGTAACCACCTTCGAAAAATAAGTTTATGGATTTACAGAAATTAGTGAGGCCGAATATCTGGTCTCTGAAAGCATATTCTTCGGCTAGAGATGAGTTTAAGGGCGAAGCATCTGTATTTTTAGATGCCAATGAAAATCCCTTGAATCATCCATACAACAGATATCCTGATCCGTTACAATGGAAGTTGAAATTGAAAGTTGCGGAAGTCAAGCAGGTGGCGCCGGAAAAAATATTTTTCGGGAACGGAAGTGACGAACCCATTGATTTGGTATACCGTGTTTTTTGCGAACCGGCAGTTGACAATGTGGTTGCCATTGACCCTTCTTACGGGATGTATGAGGTATGTGCCAACATCAATAATGTGGAATATCGCAAAGTGTTGCTCAATGAGGATTATTCCTTGGATGCCGAGCGGCTTTTGGCGCGTGTCGATGATCATACGAAACTGATTTTTCTTTGTTCACCGAATAATCCGACAGCTAACTTGTTGAATAAGTCCGCCGTGGAGAAAGTGATTAAAGGTTTCCATGGAATAGTTGTCCTGGATGAAGCATATATTGATTTTTCTGCTTCCGAATCCTGGTTATCCTCCCTGTCCGGATATCCCAATCTGATTATCCTCCAAACCTTTTCCAAAGCCTGGGGGCTGGCTGCTGTTCGATTGGGAATGGCATTTGCCCAGGAAGAGATTATCCGCCTTTTCAACAAAGTGAAGTATCCTTACAATGTGAATCAGCTAACACAAGAGTTTGTGCTGGAAGAATTGGAGCAGAAAGAGCGAAAAGACGACTGGGTGAAGCTGCTTTTGGAAGGACGTCAGTTTCTTTCAGAACAGTTGAAGAATTTGAAAGAAGTGGAACAGGTGTATCCTTCCGATGCAAATTTTGTTTTGGTGAAAGTGGATGATGCTGTTGGCTTGTATGCAAAACTTGCCGATTCGGGAGTGATTGTGCGCAACCGGCATTCGGTCGCATTGTGCGGCAACTGTTTGCGCGTGACAGTAGGAACACCCGGCGAAAACAGTGTATTGATTGAAACCTGGAAAAAAATAACGAAATGAAAAAAGTATTATTCATCGACCGGGATGGGACGCTGGTGATTGAACCTCCTATAGATTATCAACTAGATAGTTTCGAAAAACTTGAATTCTATCCCAAAGCACTCCGGAATCTTTATTTCCTGAAAAAGAATACCGATTTCGAATGGACGATGGTAACTAATCAGGATGGTTTGGGAACGGATGCTTTTCCTGAGAATACGTTCTGGCCTGTTCATGATTTGATAATGAACACCCTCGAGGGAGAAGGTATTCATTTTGATGAAGTGTTTATCGACCGAAGTTTTCCCGAGGAGAATCTGCCGACCCGTAAACCCGGAACCGGTATGCTGCAGAAATATTTCTGCAGCGATTATGATTTGGCTCATTCTATTGTCATTGGGGATCGGTTGACTGATGTTGAACTGGCTAAAAATCTGGGCTCAAAAGCTATCTTTTTGAATGAGGAAATAGTTCTTCCCGAAGAATTAGCATCTGTTTGTATTTTACAGACTGAAGATTGGGACAAAGTGACTGAATTGATATTTGCCGGAGAACGAAAAGCTGAGGTTCGAAGGACAACGAAGGAAACCGACATATTCGTCTCTGTGAATTTGGATGGAAACGGTACCACCGATGTGACCACCGGATTGGGATTCTTCGACCACATGCTCGACCAGATTGGCAAACATTCCGGTATCGACCTCACTATTCATACCAAAGGAGATTTGAATGTGGACGAACATCACACCATTGAGGATACAGCGATTGCTTTAGGAGAAGCTATTGCAAAAGCTTTGGGAAACAAACGCGGCATTGAGCGCTACGGGTATAGTCTGCCTATGGACGACTGTCTTTGTTCTGTGGCGATTGACTTCGGTGGACGTCCCTGGTTGGTTTGGGATGCTGAATTTCATCGGGAAAAAGTAGGAGACATGCCCACGGAGATGTTTCTCCATTTTTTCAAGTCGCTGAGTGATGCGGCTAAAATGAATCTGAATATCAAAGCAGAGGGGACAAATGAGCATCATAAGATAGAAGGGATTTTCAAAGCACTTGCCCGCTCTATTAAAATGGCTATAAAACGGGATATTTTCCAATATGAGCTTCCTTCCACCAAAGGAATTATTTAAGAAAAGAAAAGGTCGGAATTGAATACGTGGATATTCAGCCGACTTTTTCTTTTAGAGTTTTATAGAATAGTTGTTGCCTTCATATACTAGGTAAACAAAGAAAGTAGAGGTTTACAATCTCTCTCTTCTCATGGTATAACTCATTTCTTTTTGATGTGTTTCTGTTTTCTGATTAGAAACGCAATTCACTATATATTTGAGGCGGGAATCTATAAAAAAGATTTTTTTTCGTTTGGGAATACGTATTTTTGTTCGTTAGAGTGTCCTTCTTGTAAACAGATAAAGATGCAGCAGTCAATTCAGGATCCGAAAGAACTATTCCACGGTATATGGAACGATGAAAAAGAAGCGTTTAATACTCTTTTCCGCCTTTATTATTCCAACCTTACTCGTTTTGCACGTCAGTTTGTCGGTGATCGAGGAGAAGCAGAAGAAGTGGTGTCGGACGTGTTTGTTTGGATATGGAATAACCGGACGGAGTTGCTTTTGGTCAATAATCCGGAAGTATATCTTTTTATAATGACTAAAAATCGGTGTCTGAATGTCTTGAGAAGAACAAATATGGAGCAAGCATACAACGAAAAAGATGGATATGAGAGTCATGCGGACGATTCCACACCTCTTACAGATATCGAACGGCAGGAACTTACCCAGAAGCTTCATTTTATTATCGGACAGCTGCCTGAGCAGCAGCAACAAATTTTCAGAATGATTAAAGAAAATGGCCTTAGTGCAAAGCAGACTGCTGAAATTTTGCAACTGTCTCCCCGAACAGTTGAAACGCATATTTACAAAGCTGTGAAAAGACTGGAGGAGGAGATTACCAGCTATTTGGGATATTCACCGCGCCGGAAACGGATGAAGCTGATGTTGGCTACTTTAGTCTAGTATCAAGGGGTGTTAACATCTCTTTTTAGTATGTTTTTGTGTTTCTGTTTAGTCGTGAGGTTTATTGTTTGAATAGTAATAGCTGATGGTGTCTGTCGCGACCTTCTCTTTTAATAGAAACTCCTCCGGCAGCAGAGAGATACCGGAGGAGTCATTATAGAAAAAGAAGTTGAAATGCAAGATTGATTCTTTAATCAGGCCTCAAAGATTAGAATTTGTAGTTCAACGCCAGTGCGATTGTTCTGAGGCTTTGAGGAGTTATTGTGCTCCATCCTCCGAAATATTTTTTATTGGTCAGGTTATCGCCTTTCAAGCTGATGCTGTACTTGTTACCTGTTCCACTATAGGATATTAAAGCGTTGAATAAGGTGTATCCCGGAAGTGTGAAATTGCCGGTAGCATGGCGATTCAGTGTCTTGTAACTGCTGGCTGTATTTCCTCCGGCTCCGAATGTAAAACCTTTCAGTGCACCATTACCGACTTTATAACTCACCCAGAGGTTGGCCAAATTCGCAGGACCCGCCTCTTCCGGACGTAAACCCAGATAATCGCTTGATTCTCCGTCTTTCGTTACTTTGCTGTCGTTGTAGCTGTAACCCGCAATTACATTAAGTCCTTCAATCGGGTTGGCAATAATGCTCAGTTCTACTCCTCTGCTTTTGACGGTTCCTCCTTGAATCGTATTCAATCCATCACTGGCAGTCATCGATTTGTCCTTCACGCGGATATCATAATAGCTCGCTGTTACAGAGAGTCTTTTGTCAAAAATTTCAGTTTTCGCACCTATTTCCCATTGGTTGGCTTTCTCCGGTTTTAAAATATGCATGCCAGTCTGTGTTTTATCCAAATCATATACGGCTACCGGTTCCAGATTCTGAAATCCGTTCATGTAGTTCGAAAATAAAGATAACTTGTTTAAAACAGGTTGATAAACAAGGCCTATTTTTTGAGAAAAGGTTACCTGATTATTCACTTTCTGTGTGTTCGTGGACGAAATGGCCGAATAATTATCCAGGCGCATTCCTACCAAAGCAGAAAGCCGGGAAGTAAAATTGAATACATCCGAAAAATATCCACTCCAGATTTTGACTGTGTAATCGGATGGACTCGCGGTGGATGCAGCCAGCAGAGAATTAACCCCTTCGGTTGTTAAATTTCCTGAGTCTGTCTGCTTCGACAGCGATACGATTCCGTCGGCTACCCACGGAGAGTTGTTGTCCGTCAATTCTTTCTGAAGATAATCGGCTCCAACGACCAGGCGATTTCTCATATTTCCAAAAGTATGGTCACCCGTGAAGTTTTGTTGAATGTCTATGGTGCTTGTTTTTGAATTGTATTTGGATATATATCTGTAGAAATCACTGCCATTCACCGCATCCCACAGATATTGGTAGTACCCGTCGGAGGTGGTATTGCTGGAGGACAGAATGGTTTGTGAACTCCAATGGTTGTTAAATACGTAAAGAGCTTGAGCCTGAAGGCTGAAAGTCGGATTTTTAATAGTCAGCTGATTACTGGTGAAGGAGTTCTTATAATTTTCGAGAAAGAGGTTCAGGTTGGAGAAAGAGATTGGGTTTGAGCGGTTGAAAAAGATCATAGGTGCGTTCACTTTTTCTCCGGTTTTATATTCGGTGTTGAATAGGAATGTCAATGCTTCCGATGCTTTAAATTTAAAACTGGGAGCTATGAAAAGCGAACGGTTGAATCCTGCGTTCTGAAATGTATTCTGGTAGCTATAAGCCGCATTCAGACGAACACTTGACTGGTTATTCAACGGCGTATTGATATCGGTCGTTAAGCGGTTTAGGCCGTAACTTCCGGTCACATATCCCATTTCGCCGCCGAATGTATCGAAAGGCTTTTTCGTCGTTACATTAATCAGTCCGCCGTAATAAATAAGGTTTCCCCCGTATAGCGTACCTGAAGGCCCTTTGATCACTTCAATGCTTTCTACATTGGCCGGATCAAGTGTTCCATTGGTGAGGCTTGCCACTCCGTTGACAATTGTGGGTTGTAGATTGAATCCGCGCATTGAATAATACTCCGAACCGTCGTTTCCTCGTCCGGTACTTTCCCATAGCCGGGTGATTCCTGTTGCATTCTTAAGTGCCGAATTCAGATCCAAGGCTACTTGTTCTTTCAATACGTCTGCTGTGATTGTATTGTAAACCTGCGGATTTTCCAAATCTTTCAACGGGATTTTGGCTACCGACTGGGATTTATCTACTTTGAACTTATTTGTATTTCCTAACACAGTTACTTCTTTCAGATGCCTTGTACTGATAGAGTCTTTGCTTGATTCTTGCCCTTGAACAGCCGTCACAGACAATATGACTGCGCCGAAAAGTATCTTTTTTATCATAAAAAAGTGTTGATTTATTTAATAAAATTTGAATTTCCTCGATGAATTACTGCTTCAAATTCTGACATAAGCAGAGTAATTCAAAAATATTACAAAAGTATCAAGCAGTAGGTTTCTCTACAATCGCATAAAATAATGATTTTATTATTTTTTGCTGTGTGTGTAATATGCAGTATACCAGTGATGTATTTCTGTTACTGGATTTCTTAATCATCATTAATGATGATTGAAGCGAGGAAAAGGCAGGTCTGATAAAATAGCCAGTCCTTTTGTGTAGCACTATCCGGTGTCTAGTGATAATTGGAATTTGTAATGATTCATCTCTCTATTGAGATCGATAGAGATAGGTTGCGATAAGCCACCACGGAAGTGGAATTAGTAGAGTAACAATGATTGTCCGGCAATAGTCGTATAGTTTATGAGAATGGGGACAGATATGTTTGGCCGTATAGTTTGTGATGAGCGTGTTGTTGTTTGTGGAAAAAAGAAAAGGGATGTATACAGCTTTGGAAAGGCGTATACAATCCCTTTTTTTCGACAATTCCATAGAGGCGGCTTATCTCTTATATCCGGTGACAGTGATGGAGTAAATGCCCGTATTGCCGTTCTTGTATTTAGCTATTGCCTCCTTATTCAGATGTGCATGCAGTACTTCATCGGGGATAACCACTGTTTTTGTCCGCATTACCTGTACGCCTGTAAAATTAGCTTTTTCTATCTCGCTCAGATATTCTTCCCTTTGTATGGCGCTGGCGATACATCCCGCATACATTGCGGCATTATCCGTAAATTCTTTGGGGAATTTTCCTTGAAGCACCACATCGGAGATACAAAAATATCCTCCGCTTTTTAGAACACGGTATATTTCCTTAAAGATCTTATTCTTCTCAGGCAGTAAGTTTAGCACACAATTGCTTACCACTACATCTGCTGTGTTGTCCGGGAGTGGCATGTTTTCAATGTCACCTTCTATAAATTCAACATTCCGGTAACCTCGCTTTTGCGCATTTTTTCTGGCCTTAGCTATCATTTGAGGCGAGAAATCTATGCCAATGACCCGGCCGGTCTCTCCGGTCTCAGCGCGGCTAATGAAGCAGTCGTTTCCGGCTCCGGAACCTAAATCTACAACTGTATCTCCTTCCTTAATTCCGGCATATTGGGTCGGAAGCCCGCATCCGACACCCAAATCGGCATCGGCTTCATAGCCTTTCAGCTGGCTGTAATCTTCGCTCATGATAGTGAAGATTTTTTGTGAAGGTGCAGTTGGGTTTGTCCCGCAGCAACAGCCGGATTTAAGTGCATCGCTGTTCAGTGCTAATTCACTGTAGCGTTGTTTCACTAATGCCTTTTTTTCTTCGTTTGTATTCATGTATATTTGTTTTTAATTCAATATTATTCTTTAGAACTTGTTATTCGTGTTTCGTTAAAAGGTGGTCGCTAATCATTGCCTTCATCCAACGAATAGGAGTTGATTGTTTTCATTTGCTTATAAAAATGGAAGCATACTGATTCGCTATTAAGTTTAAAATATGAATTCAAATCGGTCTATTTTAAATATCTTGTAAATGGTTAAAAACAAGAGTAATATCGATTTTATTCAGGGTTTTAATGAGGCAATAGAAGGAGTTTTTATTTATTAATCATTTGTTTTAGTTGATTATCAGGTGATTGTAGACTTCTTCTTTTTATAATATGATAGAAATAAGATGTCTCGGGTATTTGTTCTGGCTGGTTCCTGATTATAGGTATATTATCCTTTATAAAATTTCTTTTTTAACCAGAAAGAGACATTAACCAGTAGAATAAGTGCAGGTACTTCTACCAAAGGACCTATGATGCCGGAAAAAGCCTGTCCGCTGTGCAATCCGAAAACACCTATTGCGACGGCAATAGCCAATTCAAAATTGTTGCCTGTGGCTGTGAAAGCGATGGATGCGTTTTTATCATAGGAGGCACCCGCTATTTTCCCTGCAAAAAAACTCAGGAAAAACATAAGGGCGAAATATAGTAGAAGCGGAGTGGCAATCTGTATTACATCCAGCGGGATTTGGACAATCAGTTCTCCTTTCATACTAAACATCAAGACGATTGTACACAGCAAGGCGATAAGGGTAATTGGAGAAATGGTCGGGATAAATTGTCCATTGTACCAGAATTCGCCTTTCAGCCTGACCAAAATGAGCCGGCTGAAAAGTCCCAGTAAAAACGGAATACCTAAATAAATAGCTACCGTCTTGGCAATGGTTGCGATGGATATATCCACGATGGCTCCTTCGAACCCCAATAAAGGAGGGAGTTTGGTTACGAAGAGCCATGCGTAAAAACTATAGAAGAACACCTGGAAAATGCTGTTCAATGCGACCAGTCCGGCACCGTATTCCGCATTTCCATCCGCTAAATCATTCCATACGAGTACCATCGCGATGCAGCGTGCCAGCCCGATGAGGATGACTCCGGTCATATATTCGGGTTCATTGTGTAAAAAAAGAATGGCGAGTATAAACATCAGAATCGGACCGATAATCCAGTTTAGAATAAGCGAAACAGTCAGTATTTTCAGATTGGAGAATACTCTTGGCAGTTTCTTGTAATCGGTCTTTGCTAAAGGCGGATACATCATCAGGATAAGGCCGATGGCTAGAGGAATGTTGGTTGTTCCGCTCGACATAAGATTGATGTAAGAGCTGAACGATGGTATCAAGTAGCCCAGTCCAACACCCATTGCCATGGCCAGAAAGATCCAAAGAGTCAGGTTTTTATCTAAAAAACTTAATCTTCTTTTATTCATCTGTTTTTATATTATTTGTATATAATTCGTAAAATGCATTCTTGATTTCATTTCTTACCCGAATGTATTCCGATTGAATAAATTCCGGTGTCCCTTTTGCTTCGGAAGGATCGTCAAAACCGATATGTAAGCGGTTTTTTACTTTGCCTGCGAAAGTCGGGCAATTTTCATTGGCTCCTCCACAGACGGTAATCACATAATCCCATTCCTCATTTATGTATTGCTCCACACTGTCGGATGTGTGATGAGAAATGTCCACACCTACATGCTGCATCACTTTTGTCGCTTTCCGGTTCAGTATACCACTGGCTTTTGTTCCTGCCGAATAAACCAGTAGTTTGGGATCGAATGATTGTAGAAATCCGTGTGCCATCTGGCTCCGGCAGCTATTTCCTGTACACAGGATTAGTATTTTCGACGGCAATTTTCCGATAGTTAGTTGCCAATGACCCACATCCCTCCATTGGTCAAATTTCCATCCGATTTCTTTCATCAGTGAGACTTGTCTGAAGCCGAATTTTTCATGCAGGTGCACACTGCCTTCATTCGGAACACAAATGCCTGCAATCAAAGCATGTATATCTGTTCTTTTATATATTTCCTTGAAAAGATACTGGAACAGGATGGTACCGATTCCTTTACCCGACATCTCTTTGTCAAGATATATTGTTACTTCTTTGGTCGATGAATAAGCGCAACGACTTTTCCAACTATGCAGGTAACAATATCCTACAATTTTGTCGTTTACCTCTGCTACATAATAAGGGTATTTTTCGTCCAGGATAATTTGGATACGCTCGCGCATTTCTTCTGTGTCTACTGCTATTGTCTCGAATGTTACTGCCGTATGTTCCACATAGAAATTATAAATGTCACAGATGCCTTCAGCGTCTTCTAACGTTGCTTGTCTTATTTTCATACGATTAATTTTACGAGGAATAGAGACGTTGCATGCAATGTCTCTATTCCCCTGATTTTTTACCTTGTTTGGAGTGATTGAATAAAAATTAGGGTCCGTTCCATAAAAGAGGATGTATTCGGTGTTTATATTTTTTATTGTTCGTCGATTTACGAACTTTATGGCTAAATTTTTTTATTCAGCACTACAACTTTCTTTGTTCTCGATATTGACAAAGAAGGCAGAGAACAGCTTTTTTGATTTTTCCCAATTCTTTTGATGGATGCAGTATTTGACTGTAGGCAGGGTGATGGTACCCTGGATGAGCCCGGCATCTTTAAGTTCATTCAGATGCTGTGATAAAGTACTCTTCGCAATAGGCAGCACTTCCGACATGTCGCCGTGATAACAGCAGGATTGCTTGGCGAGCATCTCCAGTATTGCGATGCGAATTGGGTGTGCCAATGCTTTGGCAAATCGCGCCAATTGCTCTTGTTCGGCCGTTAATTCTTTTTTTTGCATGTCTTTTTTTTATTGTTCGCAAATATACGAATTGTTTGATATGTATGCAATAGCGGATGTTGTTTGTTTTATAACCAGTGGTAGTTATTTACTCTCCCTCTGTAAAAAAATGTAAGTTCTTTTATGGAATGTTGTCCGTTAATTTCCTCTATAAGGAAAAGTTAGCCGAAATATTTCGAAAACTCTTTAAGCAAATCTGAGTATTCATTTATTAAATTACTTGAACCATGAGTAAAGATATTACCTTGACCTCATCGGAATGGACCGATATTGTGTTTGAAGGAAGAAATAAAGAGTATGGTGCATACGAAATGCGGCAATCTTCTTCAAAAAGACATACTCTTGCCTTATTGATTATGACTGTTCTGGTCGCTTTTATTTCTGTGCTTCCGACTATTATTGATGCTGTAAAACCAGCCGAGAGCGAGAAGGGTTTGAATGGGCCGGTGATACTGGCAAATATTAAAATGGACGATCGCAAAGAGAATGTTCCATTGAAAGTGCAGGAGCCCGAACCTCCTGTAAAGGTGAAGCCTACCATTCAGTTTGTGCCGCCTGTTATTGCTGACCCTAAGGATATTAAGGCCGAGCAAGAAATGAAGTCGCAGGATGAATTGTTGAATATCAAAGCGACTATTTCTTCTCAGACCCGGGAAGGCTCGCTTGATGCGGATGCTGTGGATGCCGAAACATTGAAAGACAACACGGCTGTTGTTGGAGGGCACGAAGAACGTCCGGTTGCCTTTGTGGAGCAAATGCCTCAATTTCCGGGAGGAGATAAGGAATTGATGGCTTTTGTCGCGAAGAATCTTCGCTATCCGGTGGTTGCTGCCGAAAATCGGATTGAGGGGCGCGTTGTCGTGAAGTTTGTAGTAAGTAAAACCGGAGATGTGACTGACATCCATATTTTAAGAGGGCTTGACCCTTCCTGTGACAAAGAAGCTGTCCGGGTTATTAAAATGATGCCGAGATGGATTCCCGGCAAACAAAACGGGCGCAATGTCCCGGTTTATTTCACGCTGCCGGTCGTTTATAAATTGGAATAATAAGTTGTCTTAGAAGAGCGCAAATCGCGACTGGAAAATTTGTTTCGTTGCTGCTGCTACCGGTTTTTACAAAAGAAAAGCCTTTCACCCACTTTCGTGGTGAAAGGCTTTTCTCATATAGAGTAGGAAACCTGTCGTTATTTCAAAATAGGTTTGCCGTTGTATGTGACACTCCGCAGAATTCGTTTATTCAGAGTGACAACCGATGCGGGAAGTGGCGCATAGCTTAATTTTTTTGCTACTTCCTGAGGTGCTGCGCTGAGTGACCAGTCGAGCAACTTGAGTAAATCCTGAGCCTGTTTCAAAGAACGGTTGTTGTAGTTTTGTTCTTTGTATACGATAAACCAGGTGAATCCGGCAATCGGATAAGCAGTAGGATTGGAAGAGTTGGTGATCATAACACGTGTGTCGGCAGGCATTTTATCTTTTCCTGCTGCACTGATAGAAGCTACTGTTGCTTTTATAAATTTGCCTGATTGGTTCTGGAGATAAACGGTTGATGTCTTTTGAAGAAGAGCGTATTCCGATCCTTCGTAGCCAAGTGCACCTTCGGTGGTTGTGATTGTGCCGGCTACCCCCGGATTTCCTTTGGCGCTGATACCTGTAGGCCAGTTCACCGTTTTTCCGGCACCTACTTTTTCTTTCCATTCTTTGCTTACTTTACTCAAATAGTCCGTGAAAATGGCTGTAGTACCGCTACCGTCGGAGCGATAAACCACGGTGATGGCTTTGTTCGGGAATTTTACACCCGGATTTAATTTCTTCAAAGCAGCGTCGTTCCAGTTTTTGATTTTTCCTAAAAATATATCGGACAATACAGCTGGAGTTAATTTGATACTGGTGATTCCCGGGAGGTTGTATGCTATCACGACACCACCGCTACAGATAGGAAATTCCACCACTTTTGCCGGCATTTCAGCTGCTTCTTTCTCTGTAAGGAAAGCATCGCTTGCACCGAAATCGACTACACGGTCTTTTAGGCTACGGATGCCTGCGCCGGATCCGACACCACCGTATGTGAATTTTATTCCGGCAGATTCTGCAAATTTAGGAAATGCTGCATTTACAAAGGGCATAACGAAGGTTGAACCAGCACCCGATACTGTACTCTGTGCGCTCATTATTGAACTGAACGAAACCATTACAGCTGCAGCGAGCGAAAAGATTATTCTTTTATTCATGATTGGAAAAATATAAAATATAATGTTTGATTTTGATAGAAAATAAGGAGAGGAGAATTAGAATCCCATTTCGAAGTTAAGATAGAAACTGGTCAGATTCTTGGCTCCATCTTTCTTGGGATTGTACAACTGAATGTTCGGAGAAACTCTGATTCCTTTCGTGAGTGTATATTCCAAACCGGCAATCAACAGGTTTCCGTCATTTTTACCCAATGTAGCAGCACTGGCATTTACATCATCTTTGGAACTGAGGTTGTCAAAACGGGCAAATACATTTGTTTTGGGAGCCACTTCTGCCGTACCGTAAACAGAGATACCTGTCAAGTCCTTTCCGGAAGTTAGGCCACTGTTTTTCTGGTAATTGTATTCCGCTCCCACACTCGCCTTTGCACCCACATATCCCAAAAATGCATTAAAGGAAGTTTGTGCTTTTCCGGCAGGCTTAATGTTTTTGTTGTTCTTCAAATAGTCAGTATAAACTCTCGCCGTAAGACCCTTAATCGGTTGTACGGTTAGGCCGGCGGTTACTTTCAGTGTACTGTCTGCCTGAATCGATTTGTATCCTTCTCCATTGAGTACCGAAGCGTCCAGACTAAATACAGGAGAGATTTTAACTTTCAACGATGCTCCTAAATCTGCACTTGAGCTGAAGCCATTCAAGTCCTGAAATGATTTTTGAAGATAGCGTTTTCCCCAAACAGATTCCTGTAAGCTGAATGCATCTGTGCCAATCAAACCGGCATCGATGGTAAATAAATTATCCTTGTATTCAACCAATGCATTTTTCAGGAATGCTGTGTATGCAGAACCTCCAGTGTTGTTCCCGACATCCAATAGAGCTTTACCGGAAAACTTTTCCGTAAAATTGTAACCATATCCTAAATACGCGCGTTGGATTTCAAAGCCCGTATTGCTCTTGCTGTTTTGGGAGTTGTAGAAGTAATCTCCAAAAACCTTGACAATCGGTTTCCCGCTAGGCTTAAAGTCGGATGTTTGAGCCATGGCAGCATTTGCAAATGCTAAAAAACTAACAACAGGTAATAAAAAATTCTTTTTCATTTAGCTTATGATTTAATTATCTGCTGCAAAAATAGAGTGGGGGGATTACGATTTGGTTTCGAGGAAATTACAATTAAATTACAAATGCAATAAAATAAATTCTTTCGTAAAATATATTATAACAGTGCCGGGAGATTGCCTTCTTCTGAAGGTAGTTGTAGGTCGTTTTAAATACATAGTAATGCCTCTTTCGTGCCCTGTAATGAGGATATGCAATACTTATAAACTGTTTTTGTCATTTCTTACTCAAAACGTAATGGGCATGGAAATAGCCGTGTGTCGCGACAATGCAGCTGTTGCAATCCCTGAAGGGTGGCTCCTGATAGTTAGACTGGTTTTGAGTAACACAAAAAGGTCTGTGCCGGTGAGAATCTGCATCGAATGGTGTTTCGCGTTTATGCCGGATAACGGCCGCAATGAGGTTTTATTTGTTGGTGTATATTTTATGGCTAAGCTCAAAGCTTATTACATATAATGCCTGGTAAATGGCCGGATAAGGTTTCAATCTAAAACAACCCGAGATGAAAACAATAGCAAGAATCAATGGTACATGCGAAATAATAAGCATTTATATTTTACGGCAAGGCATTTTGGGTATTTCTTTCTATCGTTGGAATCTAAATCAATCTCTTCTCCGGTCGTTTTCTGTATTTCTTTATATTGTCCTGAAGTAATTGTCTTGGATATTGTTTCAAATAATCTATTTTATTCAAGGCGTCTTCTTCCCCTTTTTCTTAGCAAAAGAATTAAAGCCTGAAACGTCAGTTCCTCTAGTGAGAAACGATGGTTCCTCTAGTGAGAAACGACAGTTCCTCTAGGGAGAAACGATAGTTCCTCTAGGGAGAAACGACAGTTCCATTAGGGAGGAAGAAAAACCGTTATTAAAGGTGGTATTCCTGCTTTTTTCCAAATTCAATTCGCAAAGCACTATCTGGTTATGTGTTATAGCCTCGATATCCCGAGTCTAGCAAGGTGTATTTCTTGCGTAAGCCATTCATCGTATACACTTTGCTTTCACAAATCGGATGGTTTATCTGGTTGATTGTCCTGCTTTTTTGCCGGAGAATTTTGGAAAGGAACCAGGACAGACTTATTTTAATGTGAAAGTGTTGACTGCTTTTGAACCGGAGCCTTTTTCTGCGATAATAAATACGCGCTAAATAATGGGCGACAGCTAAGGAGTTATCATCCGGTAATTTTGTATCTCAATCCAACGAATGTGCTTCCAGAAGGTAAATTCCGAATATAACGGGCAAGCTTGTCGGATAGCAGTGTACCTCATATCCCGGAATACTTCCCGCAAAGCAGGACGCGAAATATTCACTTCAGTCCCGACAGGGGGTATTTCAGAGGATACCGGCACGAAGCTACTTTAAAACATGAAGGGCGTATTCTTATTGCAACAAAAACAGAGAGATTGCAGTGCTTCTATGGCTCTTTTCGGTTATGAAAAGTGCTTGTCGACGGAAAAATAAGGGGGAAAGGTAATTTTTTTATTCAATATGCTTGCCAAATAAAAATAAACGTCTATCTTTGCACTCGCAATTAAGAAATCCCAATTATTAGTTGCAATAAAGGGAGATTCCGTAGCTCAGCTGGTAGAGCACAACACTTTTAATGTTGGGGTCCTGGGTTCGAGCCCCAGCGGGATCACAAGCAGATAATGCAAGAAAAAGTAAACCTTGATTTTCAGTAGAAAGTCAAGGTTTTTTCTTTTGTTTGAATCGGTGAAAGAGGAGGAGGGAGTATGACTGTATATACATGCCTGAATCGTGGTCAAAGATGATAGACAGAAATTGTCTACGATTATGTGAATTAGTTATTGTTTATCAGTAATTTACTTCGTAACTGCTTGATGGTTTAAAGGTAATTTTAACCACAAAAAAAGTAAAATGAAACAAAAATCCTTCCATGTTTTATTCTTTCTCAAAAAGGATAAAATCAAAGCAAACGGGGAAATTGATATCGCGTGGATAAACGATTCTGTGAAATGTTTGTCCGAAGAAGTGCCCCCGTTGAGAATTGGGAGTAGCCTAAAGGAAAGCTTAAGCCCAAAGACAAAGTTTCGATAGAAATAAATCTTTATCTTGACACCGTTTCAACAAACTGCAAAAGATGCACAGACAATTAGAAGCCGATAATCTTGAAATATTCGCAGAAGCTATCCGCAATCGTTTCTACGGAGTAGATGAAAAACTTTTTCAGATATATCGGCACTCGGCACCTCGTTGAGTAATGGCCACAGTTCTTCTAATTTTTCCTACGTTCACGGGCAAACGTATGCATTTCCTGATAGTCGCCTCCTGTCAAATAAGTACCAAAAGCAATGATTAAGATATCTCAAAGAAGGTGCAAGCAACTGCCTTTAGCGCGAGGAGCTGCTACTTGGCTAAAATAATGTGTCATTGTTTCTTTTTTTGACACAGAGATAGGTAGATTATACCTCCATCGAATTTTGATGCGGTTGCCTTAATGAAATAAGGACAGAAGAGTTGCCGTCTAAAGATTTTTCATATCTTGGCAATGGTGCAATTTGCACACAGAAATGCTATCTACACCGCATTCTCTTTATCACTTGCACTACTTATTTGAGCATTTTCTATACATTAGATTCTTCACCATCCCTTTGATAATGAGAATGGATACGATTCGCTTTGCGTTCCTCGGTTTTTGTTTGGGGTTGAGGACATTTCGAAGCTGATTTTACCGCCTTTGAGAAGGTCATTGTGGGCAAACCAATTTTTTTTATATAGTTTTCCATCTATTTTAACTGATTGAACATAAATGTTTTCCTTCGTATTTTCGGAAGCATCTATGATTAATTTCTTACCATTGGGAAGGGTTATGTCGACCTTCTTGAATAGTGGGCTGCCGATAACATACTGATCTGTACCTGGGCAGACTGGATAAAAACCCAACGCACTGAAAACATACCATGCGGAAGTTTGACCGTTGTCTTCGTCACCACAATATCCGTCAGGCTCCGGAGTGTATAGTTTTTCCATCACTTCTCTCAGATGTTGTTGTCCTTTCCATGGTTGCCCTGCATAATTGTACAGATAGAGCATGTGTTGTATGGGTTGATTTCCATGAGCATAGTTGCCCATTCCCATGATTTGCATTTCCCTGATTTCATGAATCACAAAGCCATAGTAGGAGCAGTCGAAAGCTGGTTCCATATTGAAAATCGTATCCAATGCTGCCACAAATTTTTCTTGTCCCCCCATCAAATTTTCAAGACCTTGGATGTCTTGAAAAACCGACCAGGTATAATGCAGGCTGTTTCCTTCTGTAAAAGCATCGCCCCATTTCAAGGGGTTGAAGGGGGATTGAAATGAGCCATCCAAGTTGCGTCCACGCATCCAGCCTGTTTGCTTGTCGAATACGTTGGTATAATTCTTCATCCTTTTAGCAAACAAATCTATTTCGGCCTGCGGTCGTTTCAGCTCTTTTGCCAGACGCCATATACAGAAATCTGCATAGGCATATTCGAGCGTCCGAGCCACATTCTCTTTTATTCCTACGTCGTAGGGAATATAACCCAGTTGATTGTAATAGCCAGCTCCATATCTTCCGGTGGATTTAACTGCCGGGTGGTTTGCTGTGGTGTTTTTCAGAATGGCTTGGTAGAGCGTATTGATGTCATACCCGCGAATCCCTTTGAGATAAGAATCGGCAATGATCGATGTGGAGTTAGATCCTATCATGCAGTCCCGGTGACCCGGACTTGCCCATTCCGGGAGCCATCCACTTTCTTTGTAGGTATTTTCGAGTCCTTGCATGATTTTGCTGTTCTGGTCGGGATAGAAAAGAGTAAAAAATGGAAATACGGCACGGAACGTGTCCCAGAATCCATTGTCGGTGAACATATATCCGGCACATATTTTCCCATTGTAGGGACTGTAATGTATTATCTTTTCATTGGTATCTAATTCATAAAATGACCTGGGGAAGAGCAACATCCGGTATAGGCAGGAATAGAATGTACGGGGTTGCCGGGAGTCATCACCTGTTATTTTTATTTTACTAAGTTCTTTTTCCCAGATAGAAGATGCTAACGACCTGATTTGTTGAAAGGTTTTGCTTCCTATCTCCCGTGCAAGATTAATTTCCGCTTGTTCGGGGCTGATAAATGAGGAAGCCACCCTCACGTGCACTTGCTCCCCTTTCCGGGTTTTAAAACCTACCACGGCAATAGCATGTTCACCTTCTGCAAACAGCGATTTGTAATCTGTTTTACCAGACAAGGAGGTGGCTGTTGTTTCAAAATCTTTATCAAACACCGCCACGAAATAGTTTTTGAAATTGTCCGGAACACCGCCACTGTTGTTTCGGCAATAGCCGATGATTTTTCTCTCCGAGGGGATAATCTTTACCATTGAACCCTTGAAAAAGCCATCTAGCAGAATATAGGAGTGTTCCCGTTCGGGAAATGTGAACCTGAAGCAAGCGGCTCGTTCAGTTGGAGTGACCTCGGCTGTTACATCATAATCGGCCAGATATGCTTTGTAGTAGTCGGGACGAGATATTTCCGCTTTGTGCGAAAACCAAGATGCCCGTTCTTCTTCATCTACTTTCAAGTCTCCGGTAACCGCCATCAGAGAAAAAGCTCCATAATCGTTGATCCAAGGACTTGGCTGATGGGTTTGTTTGATGCCCCTTATTTTGGTGGCATCGTAGCTATAACACCATCCGTCACCCATTTTTCCCGTTTGTGGTGTCCAAAAATTCATGCCCCAAGGCAAGGCTATTGCAGGATAAGTGTTTCCGCTGGACAAGGTGAAGTTGCTCTGCGTACCCATCAATGGATTCACTTGCGAGAGGTAGGGAAAGTTTTCCGCATTTACTTTTGAGACAATGCCCAATGCCCCGAAAAGGAATAAATTAGCTAATACTCTTGAAAATATCATAATCAATGCTTTATTTTAGACACTTCTGTTTATTCTTTTACAAATTGTTTTGAAACGAGATTGTGATTTCTTGTTTCAACTGATACTATCACCATCCCTTTTACATTTATTCTTTCCTGGGAGGCAACCACAAGCCCATTGTGGATAATTCTACCAGTCAAATCATACACTTTGACTCTTCCATTTTGAGCATTAAGAATACATATATGGCTTTTTCCTGCGATAATCTTTACTATGCTTCCTTCTTCCCCTGTTATTTCAGATTGTAGAGATGCTTTTACTTCATTAAAATTTATTTTATAAAGGAGTTCTCCTTTTTCTCCATCTTGATTTCCCTCAGTAGGAAGAAATGTGCTAACGGCAAAGTTTCCTCCCCCAATATCTGCTATCCCTGGATTGGCAAACGAAAGGGACCCTTTCGGAGTGGTGGGTGTTAAAGTGCTGTAGAATGCTCCGTCTCCGAGTAATAAATGCCAACTACTCCAGTCGTTGGAGGCTTGTTGGGCTTCTTGGAGTACGAAATTCGAATTATGTGTAAATACCGATCGTCCCCCAATATTCCCTGCATAGTTCATGGTCGAGATGTTGTAGTTGGAGATTTCATTTTTCCAAGCACGCCAATTCGAAAAATGATATAGTATACCGGTGGCTAACTGGTCTTTCACTCCATTGTTGTAGTAATGGAAACCGATAACTATCTGAGATGTGGGAGGCGTGTCGCCCTCAATAGCTTGAATATCAGGAGTGCCTTCCGCTAAGGTTGAAAAATTGCGCGTGATCGAATAATCATAAGAAGCGTTGTTAGCTGCTAATGATAGATAGTTGCTGTAGTAGCGAACACGGATATTGTTGGAGCCCTCCACAGGATCCTGTTCATTGACTAACAAGTATCCATTGCCCCATTTTTTTATATCTCCTTGATGAGACCGATCACCCAGTGTGTTGATAAATGTCCAGTCAGTCAGATTGTTGCTTCCGGAAAGAGCAAGTTCAAAATGGTTTGAGCTCACTTGGTAATGATATACCGACAGGTATTTGTATGTCGTCTCATCGGCCAACGCAATCCTCATCACATTCATGTTAGTTCCCCGATTATCTTTTTTGTCGAACTGAGGATTACTTCCGCTAATGTTGTTCAACGCATTAAATGTTTCTATAAAGTTAGAATTTGATTTAAACCACCATTGGTAAGCAATATTCAGATTTTGTGCATTGGAATAAGATTGTAGTTGGGAGAGTGTGTTGGACGTATACTGGTTGTTCAAGGTAATAATTGTGTTTCTGTAATCCTCAATTGACATGTTGAGCAATTGAGTTGTGGAGTAGGCTTCTTTTTCTTTTAGAAAATAATACATCAAGGCAGCCCAGGATAGATCCTCATCCCCCAGTGCCTGAATAGATGCCAGGGAATTGTTGCACTTGCCGTCCATAGAGGCAATAAGTGTATTTCTGAGATCGGAATAGGGTCGAGACATGATATCTGAAATAGATAGCCATTTGGTATAGAGGAAAACGTGAGCCAAAATATCTTCGTCCTGACTCTCCGTCGCTTTTAAATTGGGTGACAACGCAGAGCCTTTTACCTGGGAAATAAAAAGGATACACAAAAGCAACAAAAAAAAATGTTTCTGCTTCATGATAGTTGGATTTATATGAACCATAAAGTATCCATGTTGTTTGGTTAGTAATTAGCGAAAGACATAATGTCGCTTTCGAAGAAGGAAAAGGATGTTGAAGCCTTTCGCTAAAATCAAGAATATTCTTTTGTTAATTTACTACTTTATAAACTCCCTTATCTTTTTCGGTATTTACTGTAATAACAAAAGCGCCTTTTATCGGAAATGTTTCAGTTGTTGAACTTGCAACCTTCTTGATAATTGGTTTTCCTGCCATGTCGTAGATCACAATGACTGAATTTTCTGGACTCGTAACTGTGATTGCTCCATTGGAGGTCCCTACTTTCACGTTGTCAGGCTGTACGCTCTGTATTCCAGATAAGCCGGGAGTCAAGGTTTCCATCTGTAGGGTCGGGTGTGAACCACTTAAAGTCCACACATTTGTGAAATTCCAACTGGGGAGACTATCTGTATAGAAAACGGAGCTTGCCACCATCGTTTCTGTAATGTCTTGTCCGTCTTTTCCATCCGCATCGCTGGTCCATGAATCGGTTCGTTTGGGATCTGACCATGTCATATTTGCCAATCCGTAATTGTTTGAAAAAGTCGCAGAACCATCATCTCCCACGATTCGATTGGTCTTCACTATATCTGAATTAGCTGTCAGTTTGGTTTGGATGGACATGCAGTTGGTGATGGTAACGTAGGCCTTGTTTCCTCCTGAAGTTGCGCCCACGATGCCTCCGGTAAATCCTTGACCGGCAGATACAGTTCCTCCGGCAAAGCAGTTGTTGATAATATTGCCTGTGTTTTCTCCCCAACCAGCTATGCCGCCTACTTGCCATGAATCTGTGGTGACATCGGCAATGGCATAAGAGTTAACTACGGAACTCCCACTCTCCATGTGTCCGATGATGCCCCCCACGTGATCGTGTCCGTTCACAATTCCTCCTGCAAAGCATTCAGAGATAGATGTTCCCGAGATGTGTCCGACAATTCCCCCTCCGATACCCGATGATTCAATGTCTCCGTTTTGTGAAGAACAACGGTAGAACGTGCTATTGTCGGCATGACCTGCTAAAGCACCTGCCCAACTTCCAGCAATAGTGAAATTGGATACTTTCAGGTTTTTGATGGTGCATCCCGATAGGTTCGCAAAGAGTCCGCCGCGGCTTTCCCCGTCATAAGTGAGGTTAGATAGAGTATGAAAATTTCCGTCAAAAACCACATTGGTCAAGTCACCCACACCCAATCCATTTGTGAGGGACGCAAGGTCAAGATCTGCATCCAGAATGTATGAATTGTTACTCTGGATAGCCTGCAGTCCGGAAATTGTCGTAATGTGAGTTTGGCAAAACCCGGAAATGCTTGTAAATAAAGCAATTGCTGCTGTGAGTAATAGTCTTTTTTTCATGACAATTAAATTAGAAATGAATATTAGTTTAAGAATAGAAGGATATAGTTCTCTCTTGCACCGTATTTTAAATACTTAGAATACGGTGTAAGAAAGGGTCTTATTTCGTTTTATGTTTCTTTATTAATAAAAAGTGGTTAGCAGGCTTTTCGTTTCTTCAGGATATGTTTTCATCCGTAATTGCCAAATAAGCTCCTCCGTGTTTACCACTTTTACGTTCGAATTCAATCGCTTCATGCACCACGATGCCGGAGTGGCACTGTAATAACTGCCATTGGTGTTTTCTGCAATCAGATCATTTGACGAACCGATGTCGCTGAATGCTGACCAAGCATGTACGGCCACGAGTGAATAGGTAGACTTGTCCGTGGCTGCTAACTCATTGATCTTGCTTGCTACAAAGGCTGGAGTCCCTTGATTGCTGCTGTTTGAATTTCCTAAGTTCCATATCGAGTATCGGGTGGTGATGACAGGAATATTTATCCCATTGGAATTTTTGAACCAAAATATGTTTCCATTTCCTCCTGCATACGGATCGTATTGAACAGCTATGACGCCGATAAGCTGATCATTCTGGCTAATGTATGCCTGGTAAGCCTCCTGAGCAGCTGCAGATGATACATCGTTGCAGAACAATCCAAGAATCTTCACCCTTCTTTGTTTCATGTGGTTGCCCACTAAGGCTGCATGTTTTGCCAGCAAATTAGTCCTGTCCGCATTGGATGCAAAATCATCGGCGTACATATAGCCAGCACCTCCGTATTCAATAATTGAATTGCTCGGAGCCTGATTAGCCAAGAGGCTAGTGAGTAGATTCGGCATCATTGTTGCAAGATTGCAGATGGGCAGTCCGAAAGATATTTTGGTGGTCAGGTTGTCGTTATTCAAATAATACTTTGAGTTTTCGAAACTGTTCACCATCCACTGTACATTGTCCCCATCGGTCAGGAAGAAAGAAGCATAGCTAGTGGTATCTGAAAAGTTGATGTACCGGGGATTTGTTACTGTTGCCAGCCCAATTTGATTACCCGAATAATTTGCTGAGGTAAGTGGCAGGTTGTAGAGCCAATCTGCTGGAACCATCATGTTACCCGATTGCGATACCAAATCCACGAAGGTATGTTCGTCGATATTTTGTTCCCATCCGATAACTGGAGACAGGGGCTTCAGCCATGCTAATATTTCCTTGCACACACTGCTGTTATCGCCAGAAGCTGTGGAGGCATATTTCTTATTGTAATTGATAAACATCAATTTATGGGCGATAGCAAACCCTTTGTTATTCGCCGTCAGAGTAGGCATAAGCACCAATGCGTTGTTGTTGCAGGAATCTTTGAATTCTGTCCAGGCCGTGGCGGAAGTTTTAGATGAGGCATCGTAGGTTTTGGTGTACCCGAGAGCTTTCACCTTTGCTTCGTTGTATGTGTCCACAATGATCGATTGGTAAACGTGTGCAGCCACAGTGGCAGCTGCCAAGCTCTCCTGTTTCAGCATATTACATAGCACGTAGCCTTTGATACATTGCCTTATATCGGTTTTTTCCAGTAACTCCCACACAGAAGCTTTGCCTTCGTTTGTCATGCTGAGATTGCCTTGCATGGCAATGTATTCCGAAGAAGTGGCGTCACTCCAGACCATGGTTGTCCCGCGGTCTTCATTTACCGCCAAAGCAGTGAGACCAATAATTGATTCCGCAATCAAAGATGTTCGTAAGCTATTATCCGAATAATCATTGGTGTTGCTCGTGGAATTGACCACCACCCAGTATTTGGTTCCCAACTTCTGTTCGGGCAGATTATATTGGCCTTTGTTTGCAAATTGGTCGTATTGATTCATATATAGCACCGATTTTATGGAATCGTTCTTATGTGCTGTAGGATCGGGCGTGACGTAGCTATCGCAAGATGTAAGTGCAGCCACAATCAGAAACGGAATTATCATAATATATTTTTTCATAATTATTTTTAATTAATAACCAGTGTTTTGAGTCAAACCAGTCAACCTGTCAATTTCATCCTGAGGTATAGGTCTTACCAAATGGTTCTCATTGATGTTGTTATATTTCTTAACAAAAATATTGTATTCCATGGCTCTTGATATGAGCAGTCCGCACCGTTTCAGATCAAGCCATCTGTCGTGTTCGCCCAATAATTCGCGTGCTCTTTCGTCCATCAATGTGTTCAGGTCAATGCTTGATAGGGTCATGCCTGCAACATCTGCCGTCGTGCTCGCAGCTCTGGCTCTGATTACGTTGACTTTTTCGAGAGCCTTGTCGGGTTGGTTTGCTCCCAAATAAGCCTCGGCGCAGAGCAGGTAGGTATCACCCAACCTCATTACCACATCTTCGCGTGTGCCCGCCCCTTTCCATACCATTTTTGTGTCTTTAAACTTACGTATGACCGGCATGTGGTCAGATGAATTGTTTAAGACTGCAATAGCTGTCGATTGCGGATACCAGTAGTAGTCTCCTGAACTCTTGAAGGGATAGTAGTACACAGCATTTTGGGTATTACCAGAGGTGTCATTCCATCTTGGGAAGTAGATACCCAGCGATCCGTAATAGGAACTGCTCGTGTTGTTCACATAAAACTCACGTTGAAAAGTGGCGTCGTAACGGGAATCTGCCACTGGATCAGTAAAAAGTTCGTGAACGCGAGGATTAACCCAATATTTGCGTTCCATGTAAGAGTAATCAGTTTGATTGGCAATAAACAATTCAGAATTTAGGGCGGTGATGTTAAACCCGAATAATGATTGCTGGCTGTTGCCGGAGCCGTAATAGTTTTTGTCGGTACCATACTGAATAGCCCAGATCACTTCGTTGTTGTTTTGATTGTTCTCATCGAATACGGAAGCAAAAGAAGACAGCAATGTATGCCCCGAATTATTGATGATGTCTTCAAATGCGGTGGCCGCATTTTGAAAATCTCCCGATGCTGCATAGCTCCTATATCCACGTGTCAAATACAATTTGCCAAGCAATTGCAAAACGGCAGCATTACTCACCCTTCCGGCTTCCTCTGCCTTCAGGGGCAATACGCCTTTAATGGCTGTCAGTTCACTGATCATAAAGTCGTAAATGTCACTCTCTGAGGTACGTGTCACCGAAGTGATCACCGTTTTGTTTTCTTCTGTATAGAACGGAACTGGGCCAAAGGTTTCCACAAGATAATAATAGGCAAGCACTCTAAGAAAACGTGCCTGAGACGTGATTGAGTTGTATTCTGAAGTTGTCATCTCTGCAGTCGTAGGTTTGATACGATTCAGAAGAGTGTTGCTTTCTTGCACGATCTTGTACAAGTTACTCCAATAGTCTTCCACGATTCCGGCTGTTCCATTAAAAGAGGCATCGTAGCCATTGAACATTTTTTCATCGGATGATTCGGTGATCGCCATGTACAAGTCAGTACCATAGTATTGTAGTTCTCCTGTTGAGAAAACCGCACGATATTTGGAATAAATGTCTGTTAGCAATGCTATCTGCCCTGATTTGGTGTCATAAAATTCCTCGGTCACTTCCGATGGGTTGTCTGGTCGTAAGAAATTAGTACATCCAGACAGGAATATTCCGAATAGAACGATATAAATCGTATATCTAAATATCTTTTCCATGTTATTCTTCTTTAAAATATTAGTTTAAGACCCATCGTAAATGTCATGGGATATAAGGATAGCTGAGTATAGACATTTTCCCCTATGATTTCCGGATCGGCACCGACATATTTGGTGAATGTAAATGGATTCTGCACATTGGTATAAATCCGTAGAGACTTCACTCCCAACTTGGCTAATATCTTGTTTTGTTGTATATTATATCCCAATGCAATATTCCTTACTTTCAAGAAAGTGCCGGAAGTCTGCGACAGCACTTGTGTATAATATGACTGTGATCCAACTTCGGGGTATTTATTGGCCTTGTTCTCTGCTGTCCAGTATTTTACGTCTAGTTTATTCCAATGTTCGTTGTCCCATGCTGTGAACATGTAAGCAAATTCGTCGCTATATGTTCCTCCCACCCGTGCATACATATCAATGCTCAGGTCAAGGTCTCTGTATGTGAATGAGGTATTGAACCCAACTGTATAGTCGGGACTTTTCACCCCAATGATCTGCATGTCGTTGGCATCAATTTTTCCATCTTTGTTTTTATCCTCAATATGGATCTGCCCCGGAGTTTGTCCATACACGGCCGCCTGATCTGTTTCGTCTGCTTGCCATATTCCGATCTGCTTGTAGTCGTACAAGACATTGATTGGTTTTCCGATAAACCAACGGTTACCCAGATCGTCCTTCTTGTCTCCATATAAGTCAAGAATCTTGTTCCTGTTTAGTGAGAAGGTGAATCCTGATTTCCATTCGAATTTGTCGGTTTTAATATTCACGGTGTTGAGAGTCAGTTCCACTCCTTTGTTTCCGGTAGATCCAATGTTTTGATAAATGGAGCTGTAGCCGTTTACTGCGCTGATGGATCTGTTGAATATCAGCCCTTTCGTTTTTCGAGTATAGATATCCACCGAACCCGAGATCCGGTGGTTGAAGAATCCGAAGTCCATTCCAAGATTATATTCGGAAGTCATTTCCCATTTCAGGTCAGGATTTCCTTTGCTGCTGCTCAGCCCGAATCCATTAATGCCCTTCGAGCCAAATGAATAATGAGACAGGTCGAGCTTGGTGACAGCAATGTCATAATTTAGGTTGTTATTTCCTGTTTTGCCATAGCTGATCCTCAGCTTGAGGTTGTCTAAATTGGAGAATCGTTGGAAAAAGGATTCCTGCTTGAGTTGCCAGGCAAAAGCAAAAGATGGCATAAATCCCCATTGCTTTCCTGTAGCTAAGCGTGAAGTACCGTCGTAGCGACCGGTGGCAGTGAACATGTATTTGTCTAAAAGAGAGTAATTGACTCGGAACATATAAGATATCATCGAAGATGCCCAGTAATAGCTGCTCACGTTGGTGATCTCGCTTGCCGTTTCAATCGCATGCCAGCCCGATTCGTAAGGTAGATCGGTACCCATCATCGAGGAACCTTGGTGTTCGTCTTTCTGCATGCTGAATAATCCTGTGATATCTAATCGGTGGATTTCTCCGAATCTTTTCTTATAGGCCACCGTGTTATCCCACACCCAGTTGGAATTTCTACTTTCACTGCGGGTGGCGTAAGCTGGATTGACTCCTGAATTTTCCTGCGTGAATTTTCCTACATATTCTCCTGTTACGTTTGTGTCAAACTGATAGGATATCTGTGATTTTATATTTAGCTCCTCAATAGGCGAGTACTGAAGATAATTACTTACATTCACATAGTAGCTTTCCGACTTCTTGATATCGTTTTGAATTTGGATCAGTGGATTAATTTTGCTTGAGGTGGGTTGTACATTGAATAGTAATTCTCCATTTTCGTCCCACGGGCTTTCGATGGGAGGAATGAAGTAGGCGTTCAATAAGGCATTCTGCGATCCCATGTCGTTGTCATTTTTTGACAAATAGACATTGAATCCCGACTTGATCAGCTTGGATACTTTGTGTTCAATACCGCCGTTGACGGTGATTCTGGTGAAATTTTCGTTACCTATCAACCCTTCATCTTTCGTAAATCCTAGTCCGACAGTGTAAGAGGTGTTTTCGGTCGAACCGGTTGAGTTGATATTGTGGGTGGATACAAAACTATTTTGAGAAAGCTCCCTGAGCCAGTCGTAGTATTGTCCGTAGCGGATCCGTTTTCTTTCGGCATCGGTGAGAAAATCACTTCTCGATAAAGAAGCATCTCCGTATTTCTTTTTCCAAAGCTTGATTCTATAATCCACATACTCCATTCCATTTCCCTTGTTACCGATCATATCCGGAATGCGCGTTGGGACTTTTAGTCCTTCCGAACCATTATACTCAATGGTGAATCCTTTTGTCTTATTTGCTCCTTTTGTGGTAATAATTACTACCCCGTTTGCCCCTCTTGAACCGTAGATGGCGCAGGAAGATGCATCTTTCAATACATCAATTGACTCAATGTCCGATGCGCTCAGAAATTTCATTCCGGAGTAAGAAGGCACGCCGTCGATCACGTACAGCGGTTCGTTAGAAGAGTTGATCGAATTCAGCCCCCGGATTTCTACACTCATGTCGGCACCGGGTCTGTTTGATGATTTGGTGACGAGTACCCCCGCAATTCGACCATTGAGTGATTCGGTGATATTCGCATTCATAGCCTTTTCCAATTCAACGCTTTTCATTGACTGGATCGCCCCTGTAAGGTCTTTTTTTTGTTGCGTGCCATATCCCACTACTACCACGTCGGTTAGTTGCATATTCTCAGGCGTTAGATCCACAACCAATGGGTTGCGTCCACTGCATTCATGCTCTTGAGGTATGAAGCCAAGAAATTTAAAAACCAGCACACTCTTTTTTGACGGGACTTCGATCGAGAATTTCCCGTCAAGATCAGAGGTTGTACCTTTGGTTGATCCTTTTAACATGACAGAAACACCAACCAAAGGCTCTTTCCCCGCTTCGGTGACCTTGCCTTGAATCGTAATTTGTGCGAAAGCAAGTGCCGGCAAAAGCAGTAGTAGAAAACAAGTTGCTATTTTCTTTATCAAACTCATCTGTATTTATTTTAAGGTTGTTTTTTATCCAATTAATTCAATGTATACCATTTGTATTTGCCCACCAACACGGCACTGTGCCTTCCCGTTTTGTCGGGAATGTTGGTTGGATCTGTAGGTACTTTGGTGAAATCCCATGCACATATCAGGCCTTCTTCATTACCTGTTACATCCGAGTTTTTCAACGTATTGATCTGGTCGATAGACTTCGCGGAATTCCACATCCTGAACTTCTTGATATATCCTGTCATGCAACGTGAGAGGTCAGTCGGTTCCTGAAATGCCCACATATTGGTATTGGCTACATTTGGCTGATAGGATTGCAGCACGTTGTTGGAATCGTAAATGTCGTTTGTTTTTTCAAAGAGTAAGTTGCCATTCACATACATTTTGAGCTGTCCTTCTGCCAAGCTTGCGTTATAAACTATTGCAATGTGGTTCCATTCGCCGTAATTGGTCGGGTAAGCAGCGCCAAATTCGAGTACCCGTCCGGACTGCGGCCCCATTCCAATTGTAGCACGCAAATTAGACCCCATGAAGTTGATCATCCATCCTTCATAAGGAATAGCAGTGTTGTTGAAGGTAGTGATGAAATCCCCGATAGCACTTTCAAAAAATCCACTGTTGTATTTTAGCCAAGCTTCCACTGTAAATGCATCTCCTCCGCCATAGTCGGCTGAGGCTCCAAACTCGATGTGTCCTTTTTGATCTATGCCAAACACACGTAATTCTGCATCTGTGCCAGCTAACAAGGTTTGCTGAAACGAATCCATAAAGTCCTGAATGGCTTTTTTAGCAGCAATGCAATAATTGTCGATTTCATATTGTAAAATGAATTCACCGGCTTCTGCTTTTGATTTCCCAGTTTGGAGAGTTACAAGGGCATTCTGTAGGGCTATTTGATTTTCGCGAGGAAATGTCCCGTCAGTTTCCCCGACATGCGCCGTATCAAGTATATTGTTCATTTTAGCAATATACGTATCCATCTCTTCAAGGTTGAGTGTGGGGAGTGAATTTTGCTTATCTTCGGAACAAGAAATTCCGAGAAAGGATAACATAAGCAGACAAACGAATAATAAAAGATAATTGTTTTTCATAGGTTTATTCAATAAGATTTTCACTGCGTTAAAACCAATGCAAATATATCTTTCGGTTTTTAAAACGGCGGGTTAATTTAGGATTAAAATATAGTTAAGTCCTTGACTAAATAGCTAATTTGGTTTGTTAGATACCTATTGGTAGATAAAAAAACTCCCGGAAATTCTGTTTAAAAGAAAATTTCCGGGAGTTCTTACTTTTTGTAGAGAAGTCCAACTCGAATGCTATTTAATTCTGAATGTCTTATTGTCAATGTATTCGATAAAAGAAGCAGGTAAGTTACTCGATCTTTCCGATGCGGGATTCCCGACAAATTCGTTGTATCTTTTCCGCGCAGTATCCGTTAAGCCCAGTTTTAAGGAAGCTTCGACTTCATAGTGGAACGCCTCTTCGTCGTTTTCTTCGATCTGATTAAGGATTCTTGAGAGATGTATAGCTAACATATACTTGTGTTCTCTATAAGATTCGATCAGTGCCGGCATAAAGATGTTTCTCATTTTGTTTTCGAGATGCTGTTTGATTCTCACGATGGGAGGAAAGTCAACTGATTTGAGAAATATACCTCTGGTTGTGATGCTTGCTATTTGATGAATTACTTGTTCGGCAACAAGTTCGGCAATGTTATTGCTGGTTAGTCCAATAAATTCGAGGTAATCGAAATAGAACTGAGCGTCGAGTTCAAACTTAAAGTATCCGTTTTTATACACAAGTTGTATTCCGTGCATATCCGCAAGTATTTTTCGTATCTGGTTCAATGCTACTCCCTTCAGGTTTTTGGCATTTTCGGGTGTCTTATCTGGCCATATTGTAGTGTGGATTTCCTGCGAATCTACCCCTTCGCCATTCTCGATTCCGATAAACAGGATGTAAAGAAAGAGTTGTTTAACTTTCGGGCTGAATAAATGGGTGATGTCTCTATTCTGAGAATCCATGACTTTGAACTCTCCAAAAACGTAGAGGCTATTTGGCTTGGGGAGAGTTGGAGCTTGTTCAAAATCTTTGCTCTTCTCTAAGAGCTGTTTTTCCCCTTTGTCTGCTCTTCTTTTCATTCGAAATGCTGGAAATAAAATAATAAGAAGTAGGATAATCAGAATAAATATCCATGGGATCCATTTTTTTATACCCAAACCGTGTGTATTTGCAGCAGAAATATATTCTTTAGCAACGGGAGGAGAGGCGATGGAATAAATTTTGATTACAGATGAACCATCGGGAGAAAAAACCTGGGTAGTGCAGAATAACTCATGCGTTTGCTCGTTGTAGTATAGGTTGGCATTCGATTCTATTCGTTCTGAGATAAAGGGTATAGAGTCTCCGAGTATTTCGTATTCTCCGTCCTTTATCGAAAATCTGTAGAGCTTGAGATAGGTGTCGGGGATGTATTCAGGATAACACAAGGTATAAAAGTAATCGGGGCTTTCGGCCTGAATCATATTCCTTACGGTTACAAGTCCGGTTTTGCTCAATGGGATTTCCCAAAGTTTTCTTACTCTCTTTGTGGAATAATCCACCAGATAGCAATCATAACTATAGTTTCTGCCCAGTGTCTGATCACCCGATTGGTTTCCTATGCCTCCAAAAAGTATGGCTTGGTGCGAATTTATTCGTGCCTGACCTGAATAAAATCTGGGATGGATGACGTCTCCTGAAAATTTCGTTGTGCCCCACTCATCTTTAAGGATATTGTATGTTTCGAAGCTGTTAGAATAGCGTTGATTCCCAAAACCACCAAAGATGGTAAACTCTTTTTGCAATGGATCAAAAAAAGAAGAGTGGTGGTGGTGTTGCTGTGGCAATTGGCGGGAACTAATCTTTTCCCATTTGTAGGTTTGCAAATCCAGCGCCGATATGGAGTTGGAATTTTCAGGTAAGTTATTTACCTCATAAACATAGAGCTTGTGTCTTTCATTATCGATGAAACTATTGCCCAATCGTGTCTCTAATGTCCATTTGTTCTCATATTTTACCGAACTTATATTTTTCTGATTCAGGCTGAAAATGAATGCAGAATCGGGGTCAAGGATAATAAATGCCTGGTCTTGACTGTTGAAAGATACTACTGCTGGTTTGTTTAGAAAAAATTTACATTGCAACTTCCATGCGTAAGAGTCGTTGATGAGCCAGTCCGGATTTTCTACATACCCATATTGCTTGCCATCTGTGGCATGAACGATATTTCCAGAGTTTTCATCAAAGTGAAATGCTATTTTTCTGTTTGCACCTTCTATCTTCAGATCTCTTATCGCTATTTTCGGTACATCTACATAGCTGTCGTGCTTGCCAAAAATGATCGATGGAGAGAAAAATCTGCTATCGCTGTGTAGTTCCTTCGAATGATACGATTTCTTATTAATAACCAGTGTGATGCATTTTTTTTTTGCATCGAACGACAAACTTAGGCGTTGCCATCTTCTGAAACCTAAGATATTCTTATTTATCGGAGCCTGTATCAGACATTGCTCCCCAACAATGTTGAGTTTGAATAATACATTTGCTCCTTCATTGCTTAAGGTGAGCGAATAAAGGCTATTTGAATGGGATTCTTGTATATAGCAAATATATCCGAAGGAATTTACATCCAAGACTGAGAGATCAAAACTGATTTTGAGCGAATCGTCAAATCGTGGTGGCTTCTCAGAGAATACAGTATATGCCGTACGTTTCGATATTAATTCATCATTGGCATGAAACAACAAACCTTGGGCATAGCTTTTCATCCCAAAAAGAACGATCAGGATTAAAGAAAGAAATATTTTGTGCTTTAGCATAGCCTGAAATTCGATTTAAAACAAAATTACAGTTTTTTTTCAGCGAACACACGTTGAGTCAGCTTTTTCTTATTCAATTCCCTTCCAATAAACTTTCCTGGATGAATGCTGTTTATTATTCTTCGATAAGATTATTCATAAGTGTCACTTTCTGTAAAGATAAATATATTTGTCTATTTGGAGGTTGTGATATCTATAAAATATTCATCTTTACGCTACTGTAACAGGAAGTTCTGAAGTAATCAGAAAAATAGTGAAATACCCTCGCAGCCTAAGCATTACTATAGCGAAAATACTTTTGTCTCCGATCGAAATACAATGATTTATGAGATAAAATCCGGATCTAAACCGGATCACAAGCAGGTAATGCAAGAAAAAGTAAACCTTGATTTTCAGTAGAAAGTCAAGGTTTTTTCTTTTGTTTGAATCGGTGAAAGAGGAGGAGGGGGTATGACTGTATATAAACCGAAACACTTGATGAGGTTGTAGAAACAGCTAAAGCTAACCCTATTTTCAAAATTGGAGGCAGTGCAGAAGTTCGAGAAATTACCAAATTCATAAAAGGAAACGATTAACTTTACTCTGAATAAAGAGCTAAAGCTATCATAAACCGATAATACCCTTTGACTTTTTGTTAATCATTGAATATATCTGATATCTAAAAGAATAAGCTAATAAATAGTTTTTCCAGCAAGAGCAGGACTGTTCTGTCATATAATCCGGGTGTTTCTTTGCTGAGAAGAAAAGTAATATTCATTGTTCGTTATTTAATAATAAATTTTGCCCTATATTTACCTACTAGTAGATAAAAAAGATTACCTTTGCTTTATGAAGACTACTAAAAGTGAAATAATAAGAATAGCAGATGAACTAATCAGAACTAAAGGATACAATGCTTTTAGCTATTCTGATATATCGGAATGTCTGAAAATAAAGAATGCCTCTATCCATTATTATTTCCCTGCAAAATCTGATTTGGGAGTAGAAGTTATAAAGAAAACAATTCTAGGATTTCAAAATATAACAAAATCTTGGGAGGATATGAGCATTAAGAACAAGTACGAAACATTTGTGAAAATGCATGATCAAACACAGAAGCAACATTGGGTTTGCTTAATGGGTGCTTTATCTCCTTCTTTTGATACTCTGTCTGATGACATGAAAAGAGAATTGAGTAAAATGGCCAGTATGATTATAGATTATTTAGCGGAGATCTTAGAAAAAGGGAAACAACAAGGTATTTTTTCATTTCCAGAAGATTCCAGAACAAAAGCCTATCTGGTACAAACATCATTACTAGCATCTTTGCTGTTGGATAAAGTAATGGGAGATGGGGCTTATGATATAATACAAAAGGGATTATTAAACAACTAAAAAAAAATTTATCCGTAGTATTTACCTTCTAGTAGGTAGATTTAAATTGAAATAATATGAAAAGAGTTGTAGTTACAGGAATGGGAGTAGTTTCTTCCTTAGGAAATAATGTAGATAGTTTTTGGAAAAGTGTTGTTTCTGGAAAAAGCGGGGCAACACCAATAAGTAAATTCAACCCAAAATCATTTAAAACCCAATTTGCATGTGAAGTCAAGGATTTTAATCCTGCTCAATATCTCGATAAAAATGAAATCAAACGAACAGATTTGTTTACGCAATATGCCCTTTATAGTTCAGCTATGGCTATTGAAGATGCAGGAATTTTGGAATCTCAGTTTTCTCCTTTTGATATTGGAGTAATATGGGGCACAGGGCAAGGAGGTTTAGCTACTTTCGAATCGGAAGTGACTGATTATGTGCTGAATGATTTTAAACCTCGATTTAGCCCATTTCTTGTCCCCAAGATGATACCTAATATTGCTTCGGGAATGATTGCTATGAAGTATGGTTTTATGGGGATTAATTATTGTGCAATATCTGCATGCGCAACAACGAATACGGTGATAATGGACGCTTTTAATTATATTCGATTAGGCAAAGCAAAAGTAATTGTTGCTGGTGGTTCCGAGGCTCCGATAATAGAGGCATCAATTGGAGGATTCAACTCCATGAAAGCAATGTCTGTTAGGAATGACGATTACTTAACAGCTTCTCGACCTTACGACAGGGATCGAGATGGGTTTGTTATTGGAGAAGGTGGTGGAGCATTAATTCTGGAAGAATATGAATCCGCAAAGAAAAGAGGCGCTAAAATATATTGTGAAATAGTAGGTGCAGCCATGACTGCTGATGCATATCATATGACAGCTCCGCTTCCTGAAGGCGAAGGAGCTGCCCATGCAATGAAGCTAGCCCTGGAAGAGGCTCAACTACATCCTGGACAGGTAGATTATATAAATCCTCATGCAACTTCAACTCCAGTTGGTGATTTGTGTGAGATTAAAGCAATTCAATCAATCTTTGGAGAATCCCCTCAAAGATTATCGATTAGTGCTACAAAATCAATGACAGGGCATTTACTTGGGGGAGCTGGAGCAATTGAGGCTGTTATATCTATAAAAGCCATCAATGAAAATATTATTCCTCCGACCATAAATATTGAAAACATTGATCCGGAAATGCCTCAAGGCATTCACATTGTTCAAAAGGAAGCTATCTCAAAAGAGGTTAATGTTGCCATGAGCAATTCGTTTGGATTTGGAGGACATAATGCTATTGTTATCTTCAAAAATATTTAAATACCAGACCAATCATTCGATATAAAAGACTTTAGTCTTATGTATACATTAATTCTAAAGTTCTGTCTGTGAATAATTTAAAAATATTGATTTTATTCATATGACTAGGTGGGGCTTCTCAAGAAACTACTTTTTAGATATGAAGAACCTGCCTTGTATAGCCAGGTTAAAGATGTACGACCCGCTAGCGGGATTACAGGCAAATGATGCAAGAAGAAGTAAAAAGGGCAAACTTAGGCTCTTTTTATTTCTTTTACACAGTATATGAAGAGTGCTTTAGATACCCTTGTCATTTTCTTTAAATGAAATAAGCCAATGCCTAATAAGGCATTACAATACCTCTAAAAGATACCCACTCCCATAAATTGTCTTTATCTGAATATCTTCATACGGGTGAAGAAAACGTCTAAGCCTCAGTATTGTGCCGTCAAGCATGTTGTTTTTCTCCGGATTGTCATCCAGCCATATTTGTTGTAAAATTAGTTTTCGTGGAACAATCTGATTTACCCTGTCCAGCAAAAAGCCAGCAAAATAGCATCTTTCTCTCGCATTTGAATTTTATTGTTATTTATTTTCAGCGATTGAGATTGTATCCGTATGCAATATTTATTAAGCTTGTAAAATTTTACTTCGGGAGAGAGTGTCAATAAATTTTTTATCAGCGCCAATAGTGCCTGAGGCAATATAGGCTTTGTCATATAATTGAGGGTTCCTAATTGATAGCCTTTAATTTGGCTATTGGCGTCAAGTTCAGAACCGGTCATTAAAATCACAGGAATGTCTAAATTGATTTTCCGAATCTCCGATATCACTTCAAATCCGTCTTTTCCAGGTAATACAATATCCAGCAAAACCAGGTGGGGTTGCTTCTTATTATATAATTTAAGTTTCGCAAGTTCAACTAGCCAGTTTTAATTTGTAAATATCAAAAATATGCTCCATCTCTTCAGACCTGTTAATAATAGCATCATAGATATCCTCATCGGTCAATCCGAAGAGGTTGGCTATAGCTATTAGCACTTCCTGAAGAGCCCCCCATATGCGTTCAGTAACGGACAGTTCCAAAGAATCTTTGGAAACATCCTCAAAGAGCTTTCCCATGGTTTCGTATGCAGCGAACCTCTTTACGAGGGAAAGAATGTTATACTGCAATGCGGTCAGGGAAGTAGCGGCAATCTGCGAGGCGAAATTGTTTGCCTGGCATTTGCCCAATCCGAGCAATCCCTTACTTTCTTTGAAACAAACTTCCAGCGCCCATCTTTGGGAATACAACCTGTAAGCCTCAATGAAATCAAGTGTTGTATGGGTAGTTATCAATCCGTTCCACGCACCTTTCTTGTTTCTTTTTACAAAGAAAAGGCGAACGGGAACATTGCCGAAAGTCGCATCAGCTGTCATGTAATGACAACGAAGTTTTCTGCTGTACTTTTTCTTACCGCCCTTGACAAGCAGCTTTATCAGTGCTGGAGCAGTAAAATCCTTCCGTTCAAAATGATAAGTGGTTTTGCCTTTTTCACCAATCTTTATCATGCCCAGGTAATCACACTTTATGTGACGGGAGTGAATGAAACGAATAATGTCCTTATTGGCAAACCAACTGTCGGCCAGAACATATCTGAATTTGACGCCTCTTTTTATGGCTCTTTTTATCATCTCAATCATGAGGTCTGTCTTCTTACGGGAATACTCTCTGATACGTTCCTGCAAGGATTCCTCTTCGTTACGTTCCTTTGTGAACCGCTGTTTGAGTTCTTTGACGGACATGCCGAAGTTTCCATTTTTACCTTTCTCACCAAGAATGGCAAAGTCAAGAATCAGTTGAGATTTTCCATCAGTGATAGCAAGAAACAGAGCTTTGAAGCCCAAAATGCAACGCTTCTGAACATGGGAATAAACTCTTCCCATGTTCTCAATACGCCGTCCGGTTTTGGGATAGTCCGTATCATCGACAATCAGACAAGTGTTTTCAGACTTATGTTCGGAGCGTACCCTGATTTTAGACCACAGCTGAAGATTCAGGTGATAAAGAAGCTTCCGCCAGTCAATGCCGGGATTGTTCACAAAGCGGTAGAACACATCTTTCTTACAGTCTATCAGGCGGCTTAAGGAAGAACCCTCATAATTATAAGGATTACGAACCATGAAACAAGGAAACAGCAGTAACGTTTGGAAAACCTGCAACAATGAGTACACATTGTTACAGCGGCTCTTCATCCCCAAAAGGGGCTTTTCTGACATTTTTAACCATTTAATTACCTCCAGAATGGAATACATAGCATTATGTGCATCAGTATTTTTAAAGAATGCGCTGATCTCTGATAGAAAATTGGTAACTTTGTGTATAGGCATAGGGTTGAGTATTTTATTTATTGAACACTATAAATATACTTATTTTCAGCGATATACTGAATTCCCTGTGCCTTTTTTATGCCGTAATACCAGCTTTTTTTTTAACTTGCGAAACTTCAGTAAGTAAATAAAATCGGGCGAATTCCATGCCTCTTAACAATAAAAATGAAGTCGGATGAAATGTATTATTGTAGATGACGAGCCTCTTGCACGCAATTCCATAAAACGACATATTGCGAATGTGCCTGTATTAACTTTAATAGGGCAGTTTGCCAACACAGCTAACGCAGGGCAGTTCTTACAAGAAAACAATGTCGATTTACTATTTCTGGATATTGAAATGCCCGGAGTCAATGGTATTGACTTTGCCAGAACTATTTCACACAATACATTAGTTATTTTTACTACAGCTTATCCCGAGTATGCTCTTGATAGTTACGAGGTTGATGCAGTTGATTATTTGGTTAAGCCAATTGAAGCAGAACGATTCAGAAAAGCAGTAAATAAAGCCACTTCATATCACTCATTATTACAAGAGAATAAACAAGAAATTATCGAAAATATAGAGAATGAGTATATTTTTGTAAGATCAGATAAACGTTTTTATAAAGTCTATTTTCGTGAAATACTTTTTGTGGAGGGGCTTAAAGATTACGTAATTATTCAAACAGCGAATCGGCGGCTGATTACCAGAATGTATTTGAAAATTATACATGAACAACTACCTAAATGTTTCTTTCGGGTAAACAAGTCATATATAGTTAATATTGAACAGATAGAATCTTTTGACAATAATGACTTATATATTGGCTCTTTTGAGATAACGATTGGTAGTACGTATAGAGAATCTCTTTTTAAAGCCTTACATACCAAAAGTCTCTAAGCAATATTCTTATTTCTTACTAATTCTGAGTCCAGATATAAATATGTCAGCACATTTAGGTTCTGGTGTTCCTCGTATTTTGCGAGCTTATGGTAAAGAGTGTTTTAAATTCACCGAAAACTTTTTGAGAATGACTTTTCCTGTATCAGAGCAAGTGATTCAGCAAGTGAAAGCTCTTATAAAGGTATTGAATAAAGAAATGGATAGGCAAGAAATACAAGAGAAACTAAATTTATCAGATAGGGAAAATTTCAGGTCTAATTACCTAAAACCTGCGTTGAATATGGGTTTTATATAAATGACTATACCTGATAAACCCAATAGCCCTTTGCAAAAATATCGCTTAAGTATATTAGGGAAACAATTGAAAGATAAGCTTTAGTTATATATGTTTATTCCTGAATAACGAAAAACTTTAACAACGGATTATTGACAGAAAATATTAAATTGTATGGTAGACTGAGTGAAGTGTCACCAACCCTATAGAACGGCTCAAATATAGGATTAGCCCTGATTTCTTTGAGAATCTTTTTTAGCAGCGGAGTTGCTTTCGTCACAGGAAGTTGTGACATAAGCCGGAAAATAGCGAAATATAATCGTAGCCCAGAGTCCGGGGCTACTTTTCTGATAGCATCTAAACTGGCTTGTATAGCCGAATTGTAAATCTACGACTCCTTCCGGCAGGTTCACAAGCAAATGATGCGGCACAGCAAAAAATCTTCATTTCTCGGTAGGAAAGCCCAGACTTTTTCTTTTGTGCGAATAGTTGAAAAGGATAATTTCCGACAGTATATACATCTTTCAATCGTGAGCTTGGCAAGAATTTGAAAAAGCAGTCCGGTACATTGATTATTAGTCATTATCTATTAGCTGGCGTATGTCCATCCCGGGGAATGGGGTAGACGTCGTTCTTTGATAGATATTAGTCTTATTTATTCCTGATTTTAGGACATATATCCCGCTTTCGACGGAACGCAGAGAGGTAAATAAAAATGTTAAATAATATCTCTGTTTTTGTTTTTTTACCATGCGTCCATGATAATTGTTCTTTTTAACAGGTTTGCGTACATTTTTTTCTTTATTTTTGTTCTTCTTTTTACCATAAAGATAACTCATAAAATCAATTACTATGGGATATAAAAAATTACTTCTTTTTATTCTTCTTATTTCTACCGTTCTTGTTTCCTGCAAAAAGAAATCGGACAAACTAGCTGATTCAATACCAGCCTCTGCACAATCTGTGACTTACGTAAACATGCAAAGCTTAATTCAGAAATCGAATTATAATATCATGGAAAATTCGGCAGTCAAACGCGGATTGAATATAGCCAAAGCGATGTTGAAGGATGAAGGAGCGGTGAAGATACTCGAAGACTTTGAAAAAAATTCGGGAGCATTCGGCATTACGCTAAACAGAGAGGCTTATCTTTTTAGCAGCGGTAATTATTCCGGATTTGTCGTTCCCGTAGACAACGAAGACAAAATAAAAGAAGCTTTACTTAAATTTAAAGTCGTTGAAGAAGCATCCATTACAAAGGAAAAGGGCGCTTACTTTATTTCATCCGACCCGGCCTTATCTATTGCCTGGGATAAACATAAATTTATTGCTTTGTTCAAATGGGGGGGCAATCAGGATACGACTTCACTCAGTGCCCGGAGACTTCTCAGCCAGAATGAGAAGGAAAGTATTCTGGCAGATGTAAACTACCAGAAATTCGACAAAGAGAAAACTGATATATCCGTATATCTTTCATCCGGAATGTATGCCGAATTAGGTGCAAATATTTCTTTTTTCAATCATTCTCGTTTTGCCAAAAGCTCAAACGAAGAAATGGCTACCTATCTGAAAAAAGTATCGGAACAGTTTAAAGGTATTTCGATTGGCTTGTATACCTCCTTCGACGAAGGTAAAATCACAACTAGTTCAAAATATTTCTTCCAGACAAACAAAGAAGAATCCAATCTGAAAGATTTAGTCAAATCTTCGACAGGTGAATTGACTGATAAATATCTTCAATACATTGCTGCCAATCCTATTTTTGCCGGTGCTTTCAGTCTGAAAGGAAGCGGGTATTATACGCTGCTCTCTAAAATGGGATTGTTTGATTCTACTCAAAAAGAGTTAGCCGAAAGCGGAATCGATTTGAAATCGTTGATGGAATCGATAAACGGAAACATCGTATTTGCTTTGAATGGGATGACTGTTGCTCCCAAAAATCCGAATATCAGCGATCTGGATGCCATGCTCAACATGCAGGACAATTCAGCCAA
Source organism: Dysgonamonadaceae bacterium (assembly GCA_047605645.1). GTDB lineage: Bacteria > Bacteroidota > Bacteroidia > Bacteroidales > Dysgonomonadaceae > UBA1309. The sequence goes on from JASGFJ010000004.1 coordinate 132,296, forward strand.
GACAAGTGTAGATTTTTCACTGATTGCAGAACTATCTCCACAAAACAATATCGCTCATTTTATAGATTCCCTTATCAGCAAGCAGCCCAAAGGAATGATCCTGAAAACGGGAGAAGGGCAATATTCGATTAAAAATAAGGACTATAACGGTGTATTCGGCGTAAAAGACAATGCTTTCTATTTTTCAACAAATCAGGATTTTGCCTCCAAGTTTAACAGTAGTATTGTCAAGAGTAGTTTCTCGAATAAAGCCAAAGGAAATTGTGGGTTTATATATGGAGATTTCCGGACATTACACAAATATGCAAAAGATTATGCTAAAAATGCATTGCTGCCTTCTCAGGCCTATATCAGTCAACTGGTTGATGGGCTTTTGATGCTGGAAACGATCGAGATGCACTCCAAGTTGGATATGACAAGTGAACTGACTATAAATTTTGTTAACAAAAAAGAGAATAGTCTGGCCGCTATCTGCAAGTTTGTTGATGGCGTACTGACCAAAGTAAGCAGCCAAATGCTTTAATCACGACAATGAATACGATTATTTTGGAAAAGACCAGACCCCGGGTTTTCTTTGATCTGGATCTGCATTCTGATGTCTGGGATCAGACATTGACTTTCGAAACCGGAAAGTACTACCTCATTGAGGCTGAATCCGGCACAGGGAAGAGCTCATTATTTAGTTATATCTATGGTTATCGAAATGATTTTATGGGAATGTTTCGTTTCGATTCTACAGAACTGACCTCTATTTCGCCTAAGCAATGGGATAATATCCGGACAAACAGGCTCAGTCTATTGTTTCAGGAACTTCGTTTGTTTCCCGAGCTGACAGCCTTTGAAAACATCGAGTTGAAAAATCAGCTGACGCATCATAAAACACGGCAAGAAATAGATGAAATGCTTGCTCTGCTTGGGATCCCGGACAAAAGAGATGTGCCTTGTGCAAAACTTTCCTGGGGGCAACAACAGCGTGTGGCCATTATCCGTAGCTTGTGTCAACCCTATCAGTTCTTATTACTGGATGAACCTATCAGTCATCTCGACGATAAAAATGCAGCCATTATAGCCGGTCTGGTTCAGAAAGAAGCGGAGGCAAAAGGAGCAGGCATCATTGTCTCGTCCATCGGTAAGCAACTTCCTCTTTCCTATCATCATCGTTATGCCTTATGAAATTAGTCTGGAAACTACTTAAACAAAATATTAGCAAAGGACAGATGTTGGGCTTTTTCATAGCCAATCTGGTCGGTTTATCCATTGTACTGCTGGCATTGCAATTTTATTTTGATGTCAATCCGTTCTTTTCCCAGAAAGATACACTTTTCAAACGTGATTTTTTTGTTATTACCAAAAAAGTGGGCATTATGGGCGTTGTCGGAAAAAGCAACACCGGATTTTCACCATCGGAGATTAATGAAATCAAACAAGCTCGCTTTGTGAAAGCAATGGGGCAGTTCACATCTTCCCAATTCAGCGTTTTCGGAGGTATTTCGCAACAAGCTTCCGGTGGACAGGCATTCCGCACCGAAATGTTTTTCGAATCGGTTCCGGATAATTTTATTGATGTGAAATCCAAAGACTGGAAATTTTCTCCTTCCGACAATTCCATTCCGATTATTATCCCGAAAAACTATCTGGATCTTTATAATTTCGGTTTTGCGGAGGCACGTAATATGCCGAAAATTTCAGAAGGATTGGCGAGTATGGTGGGAATGGATATAACCATTGTAGGGAAAGGTAAAACCGTAAGCCTGAAGGGAAGCATTGCCGGATTTTCCAACCGGATAAATACCATCCTGGTTCCCGAAAGCTTTATGACATGGGCAAATGCTAATTATGGAGAAAAAACAGATGTTGCACCGGCTCGACTTATTCTTGAAGTGAGCAATATTGCCGATCCTCAGATTGCCACTTTTTTCAAGACTAAAGGTTACGAAGTGGAGGGCGAAAATCAGGCAGTGGGACGAATGGCCTTCTTTATGAAAATGTTTGTCACCATTGTTGCAGCTGTAGGAGTATTGATATGTGTACTTTCCTGCGCGATTTTGGTTCTCAGCATCTATCTTCTGCTTCAAAAAAATATGCAGAAACTTCAAAACCTCCGTCTGATGGGATATTCCAAATCTGCCGTGTCCCGTTCTTACGAAATTCTCTCGGTCGGAATTAATTTTGTGGTGCTCCTGGGTGCGCTTATTCTTGTCTTTTTCCTTCGGAATTATTATGTCGATAATATCAAGACGGTATGGAGCGAATTTGAACAAACAGGCATTCTGAAGGTTTCTATTATTGGGGTAATTATATTTCTGTTTTTATCTGTCTTGAATGTAACCATTATCCGAAAAAAAATTAAATAAGAATGCGACTGCTTTGAAGCACAAGAAAGCAGGCATGGGAGAAATTCAATCGAGACTAAAAATACTGTTTTTCGAAACAGGAAATCTCTATTTGATTGGGAAAAGCTCTTTTGCAGATGTGTTGAACGCTGCATTCTGAGGAGAAAGTATCCCGGAATGAAAAAAAGAAATCCTAATTCAAAATAGTATATCCTTATTTACTACAGAAGAGTGATATAAATCTTCAATTGACGACATTGAACTTTCTCCAATGTCGTCAATTGAAGAAAAAAAACACCAGATCTATTTGCTTACGTAGTCCTGTAAAACTAATTTTATAGGATTTCTTTCCCATGATTTTTATTAAATCACCCCAAGTAATGATTAAGAAATCAGGCGAGTTCCATACCACCTAACCGTAAAAATTGCATTGGATGAAATAAAGGATAAAATCAATCAGCATAATCAGATCGAAGTTTTGTCTTATGGGGATTAAGCTTTTACTTTATCCGCCCAATCTTTCTCCCAGATCAAATGCCTTCTGACAGTCAACAGGGAATTGTTCTGTATATATTTTCTTTTTATGTTTTTCATCAAAAAGGCTTGCTGCATATTTAGAATAATCCTTAAATTGATAAGTGTCATAAGCTGTCATATACTCCCATTTACCATTCAGAAGTCGTTGTGTGGATTTCAGACCCTCGAAGATTCTATCATATTCAAGAACTGCTGCTTGTTCGTGGTTGACATTCATTGTAAATATGAACCCTACATCAATCCGACCTGTGAAGTTAGAGCCTCCGCGACCGTCAACACTTAATTTATCATAAGATAGATTCATGAAAAGAAGTCTCTCTAAAAATGAGCGCATTTCCCCTGTAATATCGGCAAAATAAATCGGAGAACCTAAAATGAGAACATCACAGTTCATAACTTTACTCAAAACAGGGGTTAGCTCGTCATTCATAGCACAGGTTCCCCAATGCTTATTGTCTTTTCGCTTACATGAAAAGCAACTGACACAACCTTTATAGTTTAGATCGTATAAGTGAATAATCTCTGTTTGAGTATCTTTTGAACGAACTCCGTCCAATGCTTTTTGTAGCAAAGTGACTGTATTTCCTGTTTTACGGGGACTGCCATTGATTGCTATCACTTTTTTCATTTTCTATATTGCTTTGATAATCTATTTCACAAAAATACGTATGTTTGCTATATAATTCATATTACTTTCTTTTTGGAAAGCACTAACCAAAAGGAAAGTGACAACAATAGACTATGGATAAGATTGAAATAGAAAAAGGCCATCAAATGAATATGGTAGAATGCAAACGAAGGATGCTTCCTGTTCTTGATGCATTGGCGGTTTTATCAGGAAAATGGAAAATTCCTATTATTATAGCATTATCGCATGATAATAACCGCTTTAAAGAAATTGTTAGGGCAGTTCCCGGACTGACGGATAAAAGTTTGTCTAAAGCATTAAAAGAAATGGCAGAAGACCAACTTATTGAACGGGTCGCCTATGATACATTTCCTCCGAAAATTGAATACTTTCTGACAGACCATGCAAAAACATTAACCGATATTATTGAAATACTGCGCCAGTGGGGGATACAGCACCGTAAAAAAGTACTGGGCTGATTTCTGTGATTTTAGTATTTATAGCATTAGATTACCTCCTTTCTTTTTCTTTATTATGCCTCACTGAAATTTTCATTGTAGTGTAATCCCTTTTGTTTTTGGTTGCTTACGGGCAATCTGAAACCAAATACTTGCATTTGTACTTTACGTTTTATTATCCGATTTGCTTCAATTAATTATTGCAAATGAATAGCTGTTGTAAATCGGGTTAAGCCAAGTAGGCATGACCTTTTTTTCAAAGGATATGCTTGGTTGATTTTTATCGGAAAGGGAGTCCGGAAAAACTTTTCAAGGAAATTATAATCCATCACTACGTATTTTGATTTCTGCTTGTGTCCTTCTTATAGTAAGACAACTAAATAAAGAAGAAACAATATGACTCGACGAAAATTTACAAATCTGCTCTCTAAACAGATCTCAGGCAATATCAGCCGACTGGAGCAGGATGAATTGGAAAATACCATTCAGAATGATCTGCATCTCAAAGCCGTATACGATGAGGTGCACTCTTTTATGCAGGAGAACGCTAGTCATGAAATTGATATTGAATCTCAACTGGAAAAAATATGGTACAGGATAGGCAATGATGAGAAAGTAATTATAGAAGAGAAAAATGTTTCTCCTGTGAAAAGATTAAGACTGCCTACATGGACAAAAATTGCAGTTGCAGCCGTGTTTATACTGGCTTTCTCCTGGATTACCTATTCTATTCTTCCTGAAAAGGAACTCTACAGCGAACACATTGGAGCAGGAGATGAGGTCTTATTTACAGTTTTGGAGGATGGCTCCAAGGTCTGGTTGAGTCCTCACTCCGAAATCGCTTTTAATAAGAATTTTGGTCGAAACGACCGGAAGATACGCCTTACCGGAAAAGCATTCTTTGATGTGGCACATAATCCGGCTGTTCCTTTGACTGTGGATGCCCGGAAAGTGGATGTGACGGTGAAGGGAACGGCTTTCAATATCGATGCTTTTACTCCCGACGTTGAAGTGACGTTGTTGCGGGGATTAGTAGCCGTAGAGGATAACAGAAAAAGTGGTAGTCCCGAAATTTTACTCCATCCAAACCAGAAAGTGACTTTACGAGACGGAAAAGTTATTTCTAACGACAGTATACAACCTGTCCGCAAAACTGAAGTGCAACGGGATTCTGTTCCGGTAGAAACCGAATGGATGAATCGTGCTTTGATTTTCCAGAAACAGCGCTTATGTGATATTGCCCGTTTGATGGAAAGACGCTATCATGTGACTATTCGTATCGAAAATGTAAAACTTTCGGAACAGCGTTTTACCGGTGTTATCGTCGATGAAAGCCTCCGGCAAATGCTTGATGCGCTGCGGCAGTCCTATCCGTTTGTATATGAAATCAAAGACAAACAAGTATCTATCCATTGATTAGACTCCATCAAAACAGCAGACTCATGAAATATTTATCTTACTTATACTCCGTTGTATTCTTCTTGTGTTTTACGGTAGAAATACAAGCTCAAAACAGAACACTGACTCTCTCAATGGCAAATGCGCCTGTTAAGGATGTACTTACCGAGATTCAGAAAAAAAGTGGTTATCGCATCTTGTTTAACGATGAAGTAATTCCTGATAACCTGCGTGTCAGTATAGATGCAAAAAAAGAAACTGTTGAAAAAATTTTTGAACAAATGTTTGCTTCGACAACACTAACTTATATTGTTCATCCGGGAAATCTAGTGGTTGTTACCGATAAGAAATATGTGAATAACAATAGTGACTTTTTCGGAACAGTTGTTGATGATAAGAAAATCCCGGTATCTTTCGCAAATGTTCTGCTTTTTAAAGGCAAGAGTGAACGTCCGCTTTACAACACGGTGACTGACCTCAATGGCAATTTTCAAATGTTACGGGTGGCTCGTGGCGATTATCGCTTGCTGATATCTTTCCTCGGATACGAATCCGTTGATAAACCAATTACGATCAGTGACGATTACAGAGAAAACTATGTTCTGGCTTCTAAAACGGTGATGCTCAAAACTGTTGAGGTGAAAGGGGAGACGGTACACTCAGCTCCCAATAAACTCATTTATAGCATTCTCCCTCAAGATTTGGCAGGGGCTAAATCGGCTCTGGATCTGCTGAAAAAGATTTCTTCTATATATATTGATCCGGTCAACGAAAAAATCAAATCCGGTGATGGTGGTCAAGTAAAGCTATTACTCAACGGAACCAATGCTACGGAGATCGATCTCAAATCACTCCGCCCCAATGATATTCTTCGTCTGGAATATTACGATATTCCTCCCGCCCGTTATGCCGATTATAAGACTGTTATCAATGTCATTACAAAGAAAAGAGAAGATGGAGTCGCTGCAGGTATTGATTTAAACCATGCTTTCACGACCGGATTCTGGAATGATCAGGTTTATTTTAAATACAATCATGGGAAACATCAGTTCTCTTTCGATTTTGCACAATATCATCGCAACTATTCAGATAGAGAATATGCTCAACAATATAAATATGAATTCAAAAATCTGAATTATAAACGAATGGAGAATGTCAAAGACAAGTTTGGCTATGATGATGATTATATCAATCTGACTTATTCAAACCAGGAAATGGATAAATATGCTTTTCAGGTCAGATTTTCTCCGAACTATATGAATTACCATGCGGATGGAACAAAAGCTATAAAATCCTTTGTGGATGATAGCCTCACACAACGTAACGGGACCACTTGGACCCGGAGAAATGAGTTTACTCCGGTGTTGGATATTTATTACTGGAAACAGCTTCCCGGTAAGCAGGAATTGGCATTCAATATTGTAGGAACGGCTTTCAAAACCTCCAATAAATATCTCAATGAGGAGTTTCAAACAGATGGAACAACAGCTTTGAATGATGATATGAATCAACAAAACCGTAAATACTCTGTTATCGGAGAAGTGAGCTACTCGCGCCCGCTGGGTAGCGGCTCACTAAACATGGGCTATAATATTACAGCAAACACCATGAATACAAAAGTGTTGAACAGCTTTGATAATGCAGATTATAACACCTCTTATCTTCAGAATTATACATACGGCGAATTCACTGTTCAAAAGCGTAAGTGGATGTATCTGGCAAGTATGGGTATTGCAAACCGTCATCAGACCACATACGACCAGAAACGGAATGACTGGATATGGAAACCCCGGACGATGATTGGTTACTCTTTCACTCCCTCACACAGCCTGAAATTTATTTTCGAACGAGACAACGAGGAACCCTCTTTGGCTAATCTGAGTAACAATCGTGTGTATGTTACAGATCATATTATTCGTCAAGGAAACCCTTCATTGAGAATCAGTACAATCAATGATTTGTATATACGCTATAATTACAGTTCGAAATATTTAAATATATCTCTAACTCCTATTTTGGAGTATGTTCAAAATCCCATTAGCAGCTATTTTACGGAGCAGGGAGATTATATTGTACAAATGTCAGAAAATGGACAAAGTTCGACTCTTTATGGCTTGATATATTCCCTTTCATTCAAACCATTCGGTACCAATTTGTTGACTATTCAGCCACAAGGTAGAGGATTTAGAAAGATTCTGAAAACCTCCCAAATCGGAGAGTTCCGCCACAACTATTTTCCATTCTATTACAGCATGACCCTTCAGGTCAAAAACTGGACATTGAATTATTACGGTAACATTGTTGCCAAAAACCTGTTCGGACCTTATTTGAATTCAGATGAAAATAATGCTCATTTATCTTTACAATATACTAAGAATAACTGGTCGTTAGCAACTTGTTACTGGTGGATAGGGCAACCATCCAAATACAATTCGTCGACCATTCCGAAGAGTATTGTTCAATTTACTTCAGTAACGCGGATTTATGATAATAAAAATATGTTCACGATAGGAGTTTCTTACAATTTCAACAAAGGGAAAAAATACAATCAGAAACAAAAGACATTGCAAAATAAAGATACCGATTCGGGAGCATTTTGACAAAAGAATATGGAGCAGGAAGAGCCGGAGGATTTTAATTCTTCCGGCTCTTTTGGAGAGGTGTATTGCATCCTGAATAACTGTGAAATATATTCCGAGAGTTATTAATTGCTGAATGCCAACTAAAGCAAGGAATTTTGTTATGAGCTGGAATGTGATAGAAACCGACAGTAAAATGTTGAACAGAAATACAAATAGGTTATAAAACTCGGAACAATTTCGTAGAGAATACAAAATACGGAAGCTGTCCGCTTGAGACAACCTGGATGATGCAAGATATATAAGATCATAGTTTCATTATCCTATCACCGGATAGTACACTGATCAGAGAATGTCACGAGCTATAACTTATTCAGAGTAGTTGGTAGATCTCTTGATGTTGCCTGACAAATGGATTTGAGAAGGATAGAATTGTGCTAAGAAAGAGTTCCGGATTGTTATTTTGCGAATGAATTGCAAATAAATCCTTTAAAGAGGTTTCTTCCAATAAAAAGAAAATGCATACCGGGTGATATCTAATAACGTTGATATCTAGTGGATAATAGAAAGCAATATTTCTCACACAAAAATATATTTGGCTATGCAACTATTTTGAAAACAGGATATAAAGTAGGGGTGGGAAAATTCAGTAGGAGAAAAACATCTTTGTTTTTCTCCTACTGATTATGAATGCCGCTTTTTGAAGCGGAAATGTTAGAATATCTATCGAGAATCAGCTGAAAATAAAAACGACTCCATCGCTAATCCTATAAAACCGGGAGGTTTGTTGCGAATTGGCGGAGAGTTTGAAATCACAATCGATTATTTTTTATTTTCCAACTCTCCGGTATGTTTTGCTGTGGCTTCATGGAGTTTTCCTTCTTTCACAATCTTCATTCTGTTCCAGACCATCAATGCTAGTGTAAACAGCACCAATATTGCCGGGCCAATATATTTTATTGTGACCGATAAATGATACAATACCCAGGAGAACGGGCTGGACGCAAAGTCGATGGCTGCTGCATCCGAGAATCCGTCCGGAATTTTCACGGCTGCATCTCCTGTTTTTGCATAAACGTCTACTGCTGCTTTCGAAAAGGCAGGAGCTAAATTCGTGGTGATGTACAATCCGGCAATTAATATAATTAATCCTATAATAAACGTTTTAAATACATTTCCTTTCGTAATAGGCAAAATCAAAGGGAAAAGATAAAACATGCCGGCAAGAGACGCTAAAGGCAAAAATTGGTTGGATGGAAGAATAACTGCCAGAACCAATACAATCGGAATCAATAGCAAAGAAACGACAAGTGTGGTTGGATCGCCAAGAACCAAAGCCGGAGTCATCCCGATGTAGAGACCCGAACTTTTTTTGAATTTACGGTCAATCAGTTGCTTTGTCGCTTCGGAAATAGGTTTTAATCCTTCAATAAACAAGCTGGTTATACGCGGAATCAGCTCCATTACAGCTCCCATTTTGACTCCCAGCATCATTACTTGTTGAAAATTGTAATGAGCAAAGATGCCAATTCCACAGCCGACGATCACTCCCAGGAATAAAGGTTCTCCCAAAAGACCGAATTTCTTCTTCATTCCCTCTGCATCAATATTTATTTTATTTATTCCCGGAATCAGATCAAGTCCCTTGTTTAAAATCAAGGCTATGGGGGCAAAGCCGCCACAAAAAGGTTGGGGAATAGAGATACCATCCATATCCTTATAGTATGATTGAAATCGGGGAGCTATCCAATCGGCAATAATCAGGGTAATAATATAACAGATAATGGCAGTAAAGAATCCCCATAAGATGCTTTGAGTTGCAAAATAAGTCAAGGCGCCGACAAAAGCAAAGTGCCAGTAATTCCATAAGTCAATGTTCACTGTTTTTGTCGTTTTGGTTAGCAACATTATCAGGTTAACCCCAAGACAAACCGGAATAATAAAGGCTCCAATAGATGTATTGTATGCAATACTGGCAGCTGCCGGCCATCCCATATCGAAGACTTTCAGCTGTAAATGATAAATGGTCACCACTTGATTAAGAGCCGGGCCTAATGAATCTGTTAAAAGCTTGGTAATTATTGATAACCCGACAAACCCGACACCAACCAGCAGTCCGCTTTTTATAGCTTTGGTCGGTTTAATGCCAATACAAATACCTAAAAGGGTAAAAATAATAGGCATCATGACTGGTGCGCCTAACCCTACAACATAACTAAAAATGTCTTCTAAGATTTTTTCCATAGTAAAATTTAAATGAGCTCTTTGAATAAGTGTTTATTTCAAAATATAGATTAAAAAATAGTATTATTTTAGATTATAAAATATAATCAACGAAACAAGAATTTGTTACCATGTTATTCTTTAACGGACAGAATGCAAATGTATTGCATCAGGCTGTTAAATCTCAAATAGCCGAGCCTAAAACGAAAACGCTTATTTTCGTATCTTTAGTTTGATGTAACGTTTTTGCACATGCTTCGAGTGTTGAGCCTGTAGTCAGTATATCATCAACCAAAAGCACATGTTTGTGTTCCCATTTCTCCGCAACAGGTGTCATCTCAAAAATGCCGGATACATTATCCCATCGTTCCATCCTCGACTTTGTCGTTTGAGATGGATTGTTCACGATCCGTCGCAAGCTTTCGGTATCTATAGCAATACCGGATTCCGCAGAGATACCCTTGGCCAACAGGAAAGATTGGTTGTATCCGCGGAGCTTGAGCTTTTTAGGATGCAAAGGTACTGGAAGCAGGCAGTCGATTCCCTGAAAAAAGCCGCTGTGTTCCATTTCCCGATACACCAAACGTCCAAGAAAAACACCAAGTTCGCGCTGATTGTCATATTTGAGCTGGTGTACGAGATTTTGCAATACCCCATCTTTGGCAAAATAAGAGAAAGAAGCAATTCGTTGAAAAAGGATTCTTCCTGAAAATAATTGTTCAAGAGGATTTTCCCGTAGCGATGAATAATTTGTTCGAGGCAGCTTTATTAAGCATTCGACGCAAATATATTCTTCATCTGAAAGGAGTTTTTGACCACAGCCTTGACAAAGACGAGGAAAAAGTAATTCAATCAAATGATTCAAAACAGATTTCATCCTCTTCCGAATTGAGTATTTTAGAAACAAGACTTTGACTCTCATCCAGGGTATATCCTTTTCCTAAAGCATACCGTAACAATTTAGTCCGCCTTTCAAAAACAGAATTAGCCTTTATCGAATGATTCTTCTTCAAAAGCAAATCAAACAGGATTTGGGGATCCTGTTTTGTTTCGATCTCTGCTAAAACACAATTGATAATTGATTCCGGAATTTTTTTCTTTCGAAGCTCAAACTCTATCTTGCGCCTCCCCCATTTCGCAAAACGTGTTTTATCCCCGGCAAAGGCTACTGCATATCTCGACTCATCAATAAATTTTTCACGAATTAGCCGCTGCATAATTCGGCTCACTTCATCTTCCCGTAATTCATAAGCTGACATTTTCTTTAAAACATCAGATTGACAGCGTTCTGCCTTCGAACAGTATGCTGCTAACTTATGAAGTGCCTGGGATTCGGATAGTTTCATCAAAAATATAAAAATTATTTATGTAGAGCTAATATCATTCTATCATTTCCGGAAAGATCCTGACGCAATGTAACATCTGTGTATCCCATTTCATCCAGCAAAGCAACCGTTTCTTTCCCTTTTTGCGCATTGATTTCATAAAAAAGACGACCGCCCGGCTTCAGAAGAGATTGACCTGCTTTGGCGATACTCCGGTAGAAAACAAGCGGATCTGAATCATCCACAAATAATGCCAAATGAGGCTCAAAATCAAGGACATTGGTATGCATCTCTTTTTTTTCGACATTCATAATATAAGGTGGATTACTTACAATGATATCAAAACAAGAGCGTTCCGACAAAAATGCATTCAGGATATCCAACTGTCTAAAACAAATATCCACACCTGCTTTGTCCGCATTGTTTTTAGCTACGGCCAAAGCCTTTTCGGAGATATCCCATGCCTCGATAGAAGCATCAGGGAGAAGCTTTGCCAGTGTAACGGCGATGCATCCGGAACCGGTTCCTATATCCAAAATACGGCATTTTTCAGGAAGAGGACAGCTAACAATCCATTCGACCAATTCTTCTGTTTCAGGTCTGGGGATCAATACATCTGAATTAACTTCAAAACGCAATCCGTAGAATTCTGTATAGCCTAAAATATATTGAAGAGGTTTGCCTTGAGACAACTCCTTCAGAATATCATCCAATCTTTGTTTTTGATCTATATTTAATTGTGTATTTTTGTCTGATAGAAAGAGAGCTGCTTGTGTACCGCTCACTTCTTCAATGAGAATTCGGCTTAACGAGAAGCATTCAGCTTCCTGATATATGTTTTTAATTGAATTTTGAATGTATTCCAAGTAGTTAAGCATAACAAAAAAGACTTATTTCAACAAAGATAAGAGAAAAAAATGACAACAGACGAAAAATTCATGCAACGCTGCCTCGCTCTAGCTTTAAATGGCAAAGGACGTGTGGCCCCCAATCCAATGGTCGGAGCAGTTATTGTTCGTGACGGGCAAATTATAGGTGAGGGGTATCACCGTCAATATGGAGGTCCGCATGCCGAAGTAAATGCATTCAACAGCGTTGTTGACAAAAGTATGATCGCCGGTTCGGATATGTATGTTTCTCTGGAGCCATGTTCTCATTTTGGGAAAACACCACCCTGTGCAAATCGTATTATAGCAGAAAAAATAAAACGGGTGATTATTGCCGTCGTTGATCCCAATCCTTTAGTGGCAGGACGTGGGGTGAGACTTTTACTTGACGCCGGAATAGAAGTTGAATTAAATATTCTTGAGCAAGAAGCGAAAGAGATTAACAAAGAATTTTTTGTTTATCAAACAGCTCAACGACCTTTCGTATACCTGAAATGGGCCCAGACAAAGAATAATTTTATTGATCAGACTCGTCTTCCGGGCCAGCCTGCTGAACCAACGGTCATTTCGTCGGATTATCATAAGGTGATTGTGCACAAATTACGTTCCGAAACGATGGCGATCATGATTGGTACTAATACGGCAATTAATGATAATCCTCATCTGACAACACGCTTATGGAAAGGGAAGAATCCGGTGAGAATAGTTGTCGACAGGAAAGGGCGCATCCCGGAAAATTTCCACATTTTTAACAATGCTGTTCCTACTTTTGTATATACAGAGAAGTGCGAAACGGAGATTGTCTCCGGCAGTACTACCTACATTCCGATTCGCTTTACCGAAACAATGCTTGAAACCATTCTTCACGATCTGCGCTTACGCAAAATCAGTTCGCTGATGGTGGAGGGAGGTGCTCAACTCCTTCAAAGCTTTATTGACAGTAATTTATGGAATGAGGCCTATATTGAAATTGCCGATAAAGAATTTACAAATGGCGTGAAAGCGCCTGTAATAGAGGGAGAAATACAAGATATCCAAAAAGATAGAGGCTCGGTGATTATACATAGGAAAAATAATAAAATGAGAAATTAATTTTAATTATAAATGACATTGGTTGTTCACTCAAATTTCTTTCTATTTTTGTAAACTCATTTAAATATGTTTTATTTAAGTGAGATAAAACTCCTAAAGGAGTGAATACAGGATACTTTTAGCGAAAAAAAAGCGTTAAAGTAGAAATGACAATGAAAGATATGATGAAAAAAACATTTCACATTGCTGCTTTTATCCTTACTTTCGCATGTTTTCTCTTTACAGATAAAGCTATTGCTCAGGAGTATTTGTATGAAATTGGTGGATTTGCCGGTACAGCCGCTTATATGGGGGATGCCAATCAGACAAATCCTATAAAAAATCCGGGTCCGGCAGCCGGAGTTGTTTTCAGATACAACACCAATTTCCGCTGGGCCATAAAAGGAAATTTGGCATTCGGACATGTCTCCGGAGACACACAGACGAGTGGAAATGTTTTTCCGAACAACCAACAGGTTCGTTTTAGTCGGAATTTTTGTGAATTAGGAGGACAGGTTGAATTTAATTTTTTTAATTATAGCGATAAATATGCTTATTTGGGAACCAGACGATATGCTCCTTATATTTTTACAGGATTAGGGCTGACGTATGCGATGGGAAATAATCCGAATGTAACAATGAATTTACCTTTAGGAATAGGTCTGAAATATAAAATAAAAGAACGGTTAAACTTTGGATTTGAATTTTCAATGAGGAAACTCTTTGGAGATTCTTTTGATGTTACGAATAAAGAAGGTTTGGTGCTTGATGATCCATATAACATAAAAAGTAGTATACTTAAAAACCAGGATTGGTATACATTGTCCATGATAACATTAACATGGGATTTTGGAATACGCATCAACCGTTCATGCCATAAATAAAAAATATTATTGTCATAAGAATGTCAATATTTGAACAAATCGATAAAGATAGAATTCCACGCCACGTTGCTGTGATAATGGATGGGAATGGAAGATGGGCAAAAGCTCACCATCAGGAACGTTCTGTGGGACATCGGGAGGGAGTTGTTTCGGTCAGAAAAGTGATTGAAGCGGCCGATAAACTCAAGATAGCTTATTTGACACTTTACACTTTTTCAACAGAAAACTGGAATCGCCCCAAAGAAGAAGTTGACACCTTGATGTCACTCATGGTATTTGCCATTGTCCAGGAAACTCCGGACATGATTCGCAACAACATCCGCCTTCTCTCCATCGGAGATTTAAGCAGACTTCCTGCTGAGACACGTGAAGCCTTTGAGAAATGCATCAAAGACACGGCTTCTTGCACCGGTTTGAAAATAGTCGTCGCTGTCAGCTACTCATCCCGGTGGGAAATTTCATCTGCCGTACAGAAAATAGCAGAAGATGTGGGCGGAAAGAAACTTTCTTTGTCAACTATAAATGAAGATACTATTCAGAGTTATCTGACAACAAAAGATATACCTGATCCCGATCTGTTGATTCGCACGGGAGGAGAATTCAGAATCAGTAATTTCCTGCTTTGGCAATTAGCTTATGCAGAGTTTTATTTCACAGATATCTATTGGCCTGAATTTCGCGAAGAAGAATTCTTTCAGGCAATTCTGGAATATCAAACTCGCGAACGCCGATTTGGGAAAACCAGTGAACAAATAATAAATAAATAGGAATTTTAAACGAGAAGAAATAGCAGATCACTTGGATTTTGCTTCAAATATAAATAACCACATGGCTAAAAAAGGTATTTTCATCCTGCTCACACTGTGTCTAAGCGTAGGTATTAAAGCCCAAAGCGCGGCTGACACAACTAAAACCTCCTCAAACGATTCTAATCTTCCGGTTATCACCTACACTTTGACGCCCAAGAAATATGTTATTGCTGACATCAAAGTAAGTGGCCTGACCAACTCTTCTTATGAAGATTATGTACTAATTAATTTCTCCAGATTATCTGTGGGGGATACCATAGAGGTACCAGGCAAAGAGATTACCAATGGTGTCAAACAGTTTCTAAAGCAAGGTTTGTTCGCCGATGTTGCTATTCTGGCATCTAAGATTGAAGGAAATAAAGTCTGGCTCGAGATACGTCTGAAAGATAATCCGCGTATCACAGATATCAATTATTCCGGCATGAAAAAAAGTGAACGTGAAGATATTGAGAAAAAAATATCAATGGTAAAAGGGAATCAGGTCACTCCAAGTATGATTGACAGAGCTCAGACCATTATCAAACAATATTATGATGGGAAAGGATTTAATAAAGCAGAGGTACTGATTACCCAAACACCGGATCCCGAAAAAGAACATCATATATACCTGAATATCCATGTAGATAAAAAAGAAAAAATAAAAGTAAACAATATCATCATCACCGGAAATCAGAAAGTATCGGAAACTACTCTTAAAAAGGCGATGAAAAAAACGCGTGATAAATATGATTTGAAATCAAAAATCAGGAACTTTTTACGCTCCACCAACTTTATTCCGGCCAATTACGAACAGGATAAAGAGAATCTGATTGCAAAATACAATGAAAAAGGATTCCGTGATGCAAAAATCGTATGGGATACCGTTTACAACGTATCTCCCAAAAAGGTGAATATCGAAATAAAAGTAGACGAAGGAGAACAATATTTCATCCGCACCATCACATGGGTTGGAAATACAAAATTCAGCTCCGAAAGCCTGCAAGCGGTACTCGACCTGAAAGCCGGAGACGTTTACAATCAAACAAAATTGAAAAAACGTTTGACCGAAGATGACGATGCTGTCGGAAATACATTCTATTACAATCAAGGATATATTTTCTATAATGCAGACCCCGTAGAAACAAATGTACAGAACGATTCTGTGGATTTGGAAATCCGGGTAACCGAAGGAATTCAGGCAACCATCAATAAAGTATCTATTTCCGGCAACGACCGCGTATATGAAGACGTCGTAAGACGGGAATTAAGAACGAAACCCGGAGCCTTGTTTAGTCGTGATGATTTGATGCGTTCTCTTCGTGAAGTAGCGCAAATGGGACATTTCGACCCGGAAAGTTTGAAGCCGGATGTAAATCCTGACCCGGAAGCTGGAACTGTTGATGTCGGATTCCCTCTTGTATCCAAAGCAAATGACCAGGTAGAACTTTCTGCCGGTTGGGGACAAACGGGGGTAATTGGGCGAGTTAGCTTGAAATTCACGAACTTCTCTATCAAGAATTTATTCAACAGAGGGTCTTACAAAGGAATTATACCACAAGGAGACGGGCAAACCTTATCTTTGAGCGGACAAACAAATGGTCGTTACTATCAATCCTATTCCATTTCATTTATGGATCCCTGGTTTGGAGGGAAACGTCCCAACATGTTGTCGGTAGGAGCTTATCTGTCCTATCAAACCGATATGTCAAGCTACTATAATAAATATTACAACAATTACTACAATCAATACAGTAATTATTATAGTAATACTGCGGGAACAACTTCTTCTGATTACAATACGGACAAACATATCCTGATGTGGGGAGGAAGCGTCTCTTACGGGAAACGTTTGAACTGGCCGGATGACTATTTCACCTTGCAAGGTGAAGTTGCCTATCAGCTTTATTCAATGAAAAACTGGGATTACTTCCTTGTTAATAACGGAAATTGTAACAATCTGAACTTCGGTATCACTTTAGGACGTAACTCAACAGACCAACCGGTATATACCCGTAAAGGTTCGGAATTCTCGCTTGGACTTGAGTTTACTCCACCCTGGTCATGGTTCGATGGGCGTGACTACAAAACCATGCGCAAGAACGGTAATTATGAAAATGCGAAGAAATACGAATGGATTGAATATCATAAATGGAAGTTTAAAGCAAAAACCTTCCATCCGTTGATGCCCTCTGTCGTTAAAACTCCTGTGTTGATGACTCGTACAGAATTTGGTGTGGTTGGTTACTATAATCAATACAAGAAATCTCCTTTCGGAACATTCTATATGGGAGGTGACGGAATGAGCGGATATTCCAGTACGTATGCTACCGAAACAGTTGGATTGAGAGGGTACGAAAATGGTTCACTCGGAACAAATGCAAGTGCATATACCCGTCTGGGATTGGAACTTCGCTATCCGGTTTTGCTGGAACCATCTTCCACTATCTATGTATTATCGTTTGTCGATGCAGGAAATGCATGGACCTCTGTCAAATCATTTAATCCTTTCGATTTGAAACGTTCTGCCGGAATCGGAGTGCGTATTATGCTTCCGATGATTGGATTGATGGGGATAGACTGGGGATATGGTTTCGATAAAATTAATACAAATGGAACTCTTCAGAGGTCGGGAGGTCGTTTCAATTTTATCATTGGACAAGAATTCTAATTTCAACGATAAAGAGCAGGTTAACAATTTTTCCAGTTTGTATGATTAAACATTTCAACGATACTTTAATCTAAGACTTACAAACTTTAAATAGAAATTATATGAAAAAGAGTATTTTTTTATTCGGATTATTTCTGGCCTTAGCAACTAGCAGCTATGCACAGAAGTTCGCTTTTATCGATATGGAATATATCCTCAAAAATATAAGTTCATACGAGACTGCAAATCAACAACTGGACTTGACTTCTAAAAAGTGGCAGGCTGAGATTGATCGCAACCAGCAGGAAATACAGAATATGTATAAAACATATCAATCAGAATCTGTATTTCTATCTGCTGAGCAGAAAACCAGTAGAGAAAATCAGATTGTCGCTAAAGAAAAAGCATTACAAGAGCTAAAAAAGAAATATTTTGGAGCCGATGGAGAATTGTTTAAAAAGAGACAGGCACTGATCAAACCAATTCAGGATGATATTTACAATGCTGTAAAAGATATTGCTGCATCCCGGGGCATTCAGGCTGTTATAGACAGAGCTTCTGCTTCGAGTGTAATTTTTGCTTCTCCTCAAATTGATATTAGCAACGAAGTACTTTCTAAGTTAGGATATTCAAAATAAATAAATTAATTTTACTCGCGATTTTGAAATTTAAAAACAAAAACAAAATATCTATTATGCTAAAAAAACTTTTTATTTTATTCTTCGCAATTGCTCCTCTTTGTGCTTTTGCGCAAGAGATGAAGGTCGCTTACATCAACACAAATGAAATCTTTAGTGCAATGCCTGAGTTGAAGGATGTTGAAACGAAGATGACAGCTAAACAAGAAGAAATTAAAAAAGCTTTGGCTGACATTGAAGCTGAATACAACAAAAAAGTAGAAGAGTTTAAAGCTTCTAAAGTTGAAATAACTCCGGCACTGACTACTGACCGTCAAAAACAACTTGAACAACTTCAAGACAGATATCAGGCGTATGCACAAACCAGTGATACTGAGTTTCAACAATTACGTCAAAGCCTTTTAGCTCCGGTACAACAAAAATTGCAAACTGCAATAAAAGCTGTTGGTGACGAACAAGGATTTACATACATTCTTGAAGTAGGAGCCTTGCCTTATGTGAGCACGAAAGCTGTAAATGCTGGTCCATTGGTAAAAGCGAAACTGGGAATCAAATAAGATTACTGCCCAGTCTTATCCTAAATAACCGTTACAGGTTTGATAACTTATATTTTGATTTAGAGGAACTTTTAGTATTCTCTATCTTAAATGAAAAAAATGTCCAAGTTTTAATGTCTTTTACATTAGCTTGGACAATTTTTTTATAATGTAGCTCTTTCATCTCTCAGAGAGTGTGATTAAGTTACTTGCTAACCGATATTTGGTTCTATATATTCCTGCAATGCCCATGATCTGGGAATGGCTCTGCATAAAACAAAATGCTGTTACTCTAATTGACGCCTTTGTGACGTTGATACTGTGTATATTCCTCTGACCGGAGGTCTAGTTTCTTGGATGTCGGATGTTTAAAACAATGAGGGTTTTGTTGAATGCAGAACCGCCTTTATCTAAAATAAGTGACTAATTTTCCTTTGTGAAATCCGCAAGTACTTATACGAAAAATACATAATTCGGATGTTTTTGCGCTGATGGATCAAATTTTTCAATAGTACATTTGATATTCTGCAGCTTGTTGATGTAAGTTCTCTGTATTGTCGGAAAATACAAGAATTAAATTTATTTCTAAAATAAAGTTTATAAATTTGTAAGATTATTGATTAAATCTCAGTATAGTACATGAAAAGATATTTCTGTTGTCTATTTTATATTCTTTTCTGCTTAACACACAGTCTCTCGAGTGCAGAGGTATTTCCTTTTCATCAAGACTCAATCAAAAAGGTACTTTTAGAGACCGTTGCGAAGAAAGAGCAATATGTGAAAGTTCGTCAGGACAGAATAGCAGAGATTAAAAAAATGTGGAATATTCCCGGCATTAACCAATATCAGCGATACAATATTAATTATAAATTGTACGATGAATATAAGGTGTTTCTGGCCGACTCTGCGATATTCTACATGAAGAAGAATCTGAATCTCGCTGAAACACTTAAAGATAAATATTTATGTAATCAATCGACGGTTAAACTGGCTCATCTGTATACCATTGCCGGTATGTATTCCGATGCTTTTCGCTTATTAAGTTCAGTTAAAGGCTCAGAGCTGCCTCATGACCTGAAAATCGATTATTTTGATGCTTTTAAACAATATTACAATTATTATTCCAATACAAATCCATCTTTTACAAAGGATTATTATGCACGAAGCCAACAATATCGGGATTCCCTATTAGCCATTCTTCCTCCTGAATCAAATCATTACCGCATTGTTTACGCTGATAAATTGTATGATGCAAAAGAATATAAGAAGGCAGAAAGCCTACTTCTCAATATGCTGGCGACAACCAAAGAGGATAGCCATGAAAAAGCCGTACTTGCTTTTGCCTTGGGAAATGTGTATAAAAAGGAGAATGATTTTCAAAAACAATATATCTGTTTTATGATATCTGCGATATGTGACATGAAAAATGCCATTAAAGAGAATGCGTCATTGCGTTCGCTTGCAATCTTGATGTATGAGCGTGGAGATATTGATGATGCATTTATGTTTATCCGTTTTTCAATGGATGATGCCATTTTTTGTAATGCCAGGCTGAGGACTTTTGAAGTGTCGCAGATTTTTCCTATCATAGACAATGCATATCGACATAAGATTGAATCAAAAAATAAACAGCTGTCTTCTTTTCTAATTATTATAAGTTTGTTGTTGTGCGCACTTGTTTTCGCCATAGTGTATGTGTACAAACAAATGCATCGGATCTCAGCAATCCGGAAAGAATTGTATCGGGCAAATGTGAAGCTGATAGAGTTGAATGAAGAACTGCAAGATACAAATTTTCACAAACAGGAAGTAAACAATGAACTTATTGAAGCCAACCGTTTAAAAGAAGTATATATCGGACAGTTCCTCGATTTATGTTCAAATTATATTGATAAACTGAAAATTTACAAAGACAGTCTCAATAGAAAAGCCTCTGAACGAAAACTTGACGATCTGTTTAAAATGCTCAAATCTAACGAAATTATAGACAATGAGCTTTCAGAACTATATAAGATATTCGATAAAGTGTTTTTACATTTATATCCCCGATTCGTTGAAGATTTTAATTCTTTACTTCTTCCTGAAGGCCGGTTTGTCTTGGAAAATCCTCAGGAACTAAACACCGAACTTCGAATCTTTGCGTTGATACGTCTCGGTATTTCCGACAGTGGTAAAATTGCAAACTTCTTACATTACTCCGCGAGTACCATCTACAATTATCGCACCCGGATGAGAAACAAAGCTGCTGTGCCACGAGATGATTTTGAAAACAGAGTCATGAAAATCGGAACTCTTTCCGAGTAGGTTGCTTCGTTACATTGTTTAAGGAACTCTTTTCTTTTTTACACCCTTCTTCTGCGTGTTGGCTTATCTTTGTTTTATTTTTCCGTTGGAAGATAAGTTATACATCTATTTGTTATTTTAAGTCAAAAGTATTCCGTTCATTCATTTCTGACGTGAAGTCAGATTTTCTTTTGTTTTGACCTCTTTTTGGGTTTCTTAAAGAGGAAATAGGATAAATTTAATCATATTATATCTACTTATTTCAACGATTAAATGCGATTAACATACTGCTTTTTAAATATTTATATTTTTGTGCGTCTACATTTGACCTCCTTCGGTTTTTGATGAAGATTTGCGCGGGATACCTTTGTCTCAGATTGAAAATAATTTATTTAATCCTAAATCAAAAAAGCATGAAGATCAAAAATCTGACTACAAATTTTAGTAAATGTAAATTTCTGTTGTTGCTTTTCTGTTCTTCTTTGTGCTTAACTCTTTCTGCTCAAAGCAAAAAAACGATACATGGGAGAGTTACCGACACAAAAGGAGAACCTGTAATTGGTGTATCTATTTTAGAAGCGGGTACAACAAATGGTACGACGACAGATATGGATGGAACTTTTTCCTTTTCTGCCGGAAATGGTTCGACCTTGACATTCTCCAGCCTAGGGTACGAAACTTTCAGTTTGCAGGTTAACGACAAAACATCGTTTAATGTAGTTCTAAAGGACAATGATAAAATACTTAACGAAGTTGTGGTTGTTGGTTACGGTGTAATGCGTAAGAAAGATTTGACAGGTTCGCTGGCATCGGTGGGTTCTAAAGCGATGCAGGATAAACCTGTGGCCAATATCGGAGAGGCTCTTCAGGGACGTGCATCCGGTGTAATGATTACGAATTCAGGAGCTCCCGGTGATAATGTTGCTATTAATATACGGGGACTGGGAACTATAAATGACAGTTCACCATTGTTGGTGATTGATGGCGTTCCGACAGATTTAGGATTGAATGCATTGAATCCTAATGACGTCGAGTCTGTTGATGTATTGAAAGATGCTTCGGCAACAGCGATATATGGCTCCCGGGGAGCAAATGGAGTTATTCTTATCACGACCAAAAAAGGGAAGGAATCCGGTTCTCTTTCTTTCAGCTCAAATTGGGGTGTACAACAAGCGAACTCTATTCCCAAAATGATGAATGCAAGACAGTTTGCTTCAATGCATAATGAAATGATGTTCAATGGAGGATTGACTCAACGTCCTGATTTTGCGAATCCCCTTCTTTGGGAAGGAAATAGTACAGACTGGCTGGATGCTATGCTTCAGACGGGAGTTATGCAAAATTATTCTCTTTCGTATTCCAGAGGAAATGACAAGGTAAGCAATTATGTTTCCGGAAGTATATTGGATCAGAAAGGAATTGTGATTAACACCAATTATAGGAGATTCACTTTTCAGTTCAACAACCAGACACAGGTTTTATCCTGGTTGAAATTCGGAAACAACTTGACCTTGAGTCATGATATCAAGAAAAAAGGGTCATACGATGTACTGAACGCCATGAGAGCTTTGCCTACACAACCCATATTGAATGATGACGGAACTTATTCCGGTCCCGGCGATCAGGCTACTTGGTATGGAGATATCCGAAATCCTATCGGATCGGCCAAATTAGAAAAAAATGAAACAAGAGGATATAATTTGTTGGGCAACGTATATGCTGAAGCAACTATTTTGAAAAAAGTGGTGGTGAAATCTTTAGGAGGTGTTGATTATAAAGATTGGACATCGGAAAGCTTTTCCCCAAAATATAACTGGAAACCTATTGCTGTTCCTGCTTCATCAAGAAGTGAACAATGGAACAGAAGTTTGACCTTACTATGGGATAACACGGCAACCTATACGGATGTCTTCAACGAAAAACACAGTATTACAGCGATGATTGGGTCGAGTGCACAGACCAATCAGTATCGTTACATGAATGGAAGTATACAATCATTTCTTTCAGATAACTACAATCAGTTAGATAACGGATTGCTTAAGCCCTTAGTCGGCGGTAGCACCAGCGAATGGGCTCTTTTGTCATTCTTTGGAAGAGCTAATTATTCCTATGATAATAAATATTTATTGACCGCTACTGTTCGTCGTGATGGAACTTCCCGGTTGTCAAAAGAAAATCGCTGGGGTACATTTCCTTCTTTCTCTGCAGCATGGCGTTTTACAGAAGAACATTTTTATAAGCAAAATGCAATATTCAGTGATGGAAAGTTAAGACTAGGATATGGTGAAACAGGAAACCAGGCGCCTTTGGATACGTATGCATACGTGACTCGACTGAAAACATCTCAATATGTATTTAACGGTACAGCCGTATCGACACTTTATCCTTTGGTGATGCCAAGTCCGAATGTGAAATGGGAAACTGTGAAGCAATGGAATGCCGGACTGGATATTTCATTCTTCCAGCAAAGAATAAATCTAACCTTTGATGCTTATATCAAGAATACGAGCAACATGTTAGTTCCGATGATGGTGCCTATTACCACCGGATATTCAGATACATCCACCCCTCAGATCAATGCGGGTAAAGTTCAGAATAAAGGATGGGAATTGAATGTGTCATCACGCAATCTAACCGGTGCTTTGAAATGGACAACAGACGCCAATGTTTCTTACAACAGAAACAAAGTGGTCAAACTGGATGGAAATACACCCATCTATTATGGCTACCAGACGCATACAGTAGGTAAACCTATCGGAGCATTTTTTGGCTATGTGACGAATGGACTTTTTCAAAACCAGGCAGAGGTTAATAACTATGCCCTTCAAATAGCTGGAGGTACTGCTCCTGGCGATATTAAATTTAAAGATCTTGATAATGATGGCGTTATAAATGAACATGACCGCACATTTTTAGGAAATCCTACTCCATCCTGGATTTTTTCAATGAATAACAACTTCACATATAAAAATTTTGATTTTGAACTGTTTTTTCAGGGTGTTGCCGGAAATGATATTTATAATGCCAACCGTGTATCACTGGAAGGAATGTCAACCGTTGTAAATCAAACAATAAAAGTACTCGACAGATGGACCGGAGAAGGAACTAGTAATTCTATACCGAGAGCTGTTTATGCCGACCCGAATAACAACAATAGAAATTCAAACCGTTTTATTGAGGACGGCTCATACCTGCGGTTGAAAAATGTAAAATTAGGATATACTATTCCTGAAAGACTGACCAAGAAATTAGCCTTGTCAAATGCACATATTTATTTTTCAGGACAAAACTTGTTTACTCTGACCAAATATTCCGGATTTGACCCGGAAGTTTCCGGAGGAGTAGATTCAGGGAATTATCCATTGACCCGCACATTCAGTATGGGCGTTGACATTAGATTCTAAATTTATTAAAGCTCAAAAGTTATGAAAAAAATAATATATGCGACCTTGTTTTTAATTTCCGGTCTGTTTGCTTCGTGTTCCGGATTCCTCGACAAATCTCCTTACGTGGATCCGAGTACAGAGACAATTTCCGATGAAGCCAGTGCCATTGCCCTGACGAATGCAGCTTATCAGCCTTTGCAACGGCCCAAATTGTATAACATGCGTATCTGGACGCTGGACATTATAGCCGGTAATAGTGTTGTTGGAGCAGGAGGCGGAAACGATGGAATCGAAACGGTTCAACTTGCCAATTTTGTGGCTGATGCCGATAATTTTGCTGCGATAGACTTCTGGAGAGGGCCCAATCCCGGAATTCTTTACTGCAACACTGTCCTGGCGAGTGTTCCGAATATGAATATTGATGAAAATATAAAGAATCGTTGTATCGGAGAAGCCAAATTTTTAAGGGCTCATTATTATTTCCTTCTTGTTCAGCTTTTTGGTGATGTCCCATTGAGCCTGACTCCTGCACAACCGGGTGATAATCTTTATCCGAAAAGAGTGAGTGCTGATACCATCTATAATAAGGTAATTATTCCGGATCTGAAAGATGCTATAAACCTTTTGCCTTCACGTTCAGAATATGCAAGCACAGATAAAGGACGTGCATCGAAAGGTGCTGCTTACGGGATGCTGGCAAAAGTATACCTGACGCTTGGACAGTATGAGAATTGTTTGGAAATGTGTAATAAGGTAACTGAACAAGGATATACCTTGAATCCTGATTATAGTGACTGCTTTGGCGGAGAACCCGAAAATAAAAATACAGCAGAATCTCTTTTTGAAGTTCAATATTACGGACTCACAAATGCCGGCTTCTGGGACGACAGCAATCAGGCATGTTGGTTGAGTACTTACATGGGACCCCGAAATCAAGGATGGGTCGGCGGAGGATATGGTTGGAATCAACCTACTCAAGAGTTTGTAGATCAATACGAACCCGGCGACTTGCGAAAAGATAAAACAATTTTGTATCAGGGGTGCCCTTCATTTGATGGACACACATATAAATCAAACATGTCAAGTACAGGATATAGCGTAAGAAAATTCTTAGTGCCGCTATCTATCTCTCCTGATTACAATACGAATCCTGCTAATATTGTTGTCTTGAGATATGCAGATGTTTTGTTGATGAAAGCGGAAGCATTAAATGAACTGGGACGTACTTCTGAAGCTGTAGAGCCATTGTATGAAGTTCGTTCACGGGCGGGATTAACGAATAAGTCCGATATCTCTAGCTTGAATCAGGAGGACATGCGGACCAAAATTATTCATGAACGCCGTATGGAATTAGCATTCGAGGGACACCGTTGGTTTGACCTGGTTCGTATAAAGAAAGGACAATATGCACTTAGCTTCCTTCATTCTATCGGAAAAATCAATGCATCAAGTAAAAATTTGTTGTTCCCTATTCCGCAGAAAGAAATGGATGCAAATCCAAATTTGACTCAGAATCCCGGTTATTAATCTAATTCATAGTATTTGTGATGAAAACAATCAAAAAAATAGCTTCAATCATAATGATGGTTCTTCCTTTTGTTCTGAGCTCGTGTAGCCAGGATTTGATGGAAGGAAACAAAGGGGAAACGGCTTTGGCTCTTTCTGCTAATTCTACAGATGTTTCTCTCGATGTCTTGAATCCTTCGGAGAATGCGGTTACATTCAATTGGACAAGTGGAACAAATGGTGGAACAAATGCCGGGATTACTTATAAGTTCGAATTGGCAATTGCCGGTACGAACTTCAGTGAACCGTTGGTTATTGAGTTAGGCAAGGGAAGTGCCTCGCTGGTATATACAAATGAGCAACTAAACTCTCTGCTTATCGATAGTCTGAAGATCAGTCCTGAAACAGAAGCCAACCTCGAAGCACGTGTTATTGCTTCTGTGCTTCCTTCGCAAGGACAACAAACTTCGAATGTCGTTAGCTTAAAAGCAAAAACATATACACCGTTAGCAAGCGCATTATACCTTATTGGTTCTGCAGCTCCTAATGGATGGAGTGCTGACAATGCGACAAAAATGAATTCCGTAGCGGGAACTGTCGGCGGATTTGTATGGCAGGGAAAATTAAACGCTGGTGAACTGAAATTTATTACGACTCTGGGACATTTCACTCCTTCATACAACAAGGGAGCTGATGCTACTACATTGTATTTGCGTCAATCGGATCAGGATGCATACGACGAAAAGTTTGTGATTCCAACCACCGGAACTTATAAGGTGACCATGAATATCCTCTCTCTAACGATAAGCATAGAAGCATTAGAGGCTCCTCTATACAGCGATTTGTGGTTTACCGGAGGATTCAACGGTTGGTCATTCACGGCGATGAGAAATGATTTGTTAGATCCTTTTGTATTCCATTATAATGCTGTGCTGAACTCTATTAATTCCAGTGACGAGTTTAAGATTGCTACGCAAGCACGTTTTGATAATGATGTTATCTTCTTGCGTCCCGCTGTTAATCAACAGGGAGTCGGTACCGATTTGGCGGTTTCACAATGGGCTGAAAATACCAACCCAAATGATTATAAATGGAAAATTTCAAATGGAACATACAAAATCAAGCTCGATACCCGGGAAATGAAAATCGATATTGTTCCTTTCACTCCTTATGCAATGATTTACCTGGTCGGAGATGCAACTCCTAGCGGATGGAATATCGGTGGTGCTACTCCGATGACTGCTGTTGCCGGTAATCCTTACAAATTTACTTGGACAGGAACATTAAATGCCGGTGAATTGAAATTTACCTGTGACAAACAGAGTGACTGGAACGGAGCATGGTTCCTGGCAAGCAGTGGAGACATTGCACCAAGTGGTTCGGAGGAACAAATGGTCTTTAGTGCTCAGGGAGCGAATCCGGATAACAAATGGAAAATATCTGCTGCAGGAACATATACTATTGAATTGGATCAATTGCAGGAACTTGTCAAAATCGTAAAACAATAGGAGCAGTGTAAGATAGGTATCCGAATCGCTTCGGAGAATAGGTGGAGATAGTCAGTTGTTGCTTGCAAATGCATGAAAATCAAACTGACAACTGACTGTCTTTTAATTCAAAAATGAAATTGTTTAAAGAAAAAATAACATGAAAAAAATATATATACTGGTCGCTTTGTGTGTTTCTGTATTAAGCGGATGCAGTGACTATTACAATACGAATAATGACCCGATTACATACGGGCAATCCTATATGCCGATTGATATATCGACAGATAAGGCGGCTTACAAACCCGGAGAAACAGTCACTTTTTCGATGAAAGAATTACCTGATGGCGCAAAGGTTAGGTATTCTTTTTTGGGGAATATATTGAGTGAATCTCCCCTTACTTCAAAAACATGGACATGGACTCCTCCTCACGATGATTTCAAAGGATATATGGCGGAGATATATACTGTCAGCAACGGGGTTGAAGCAGTGTACGCCAATATTGCCGTGGATGTTTCATCTGATTGGGCTAAATTTCCCAGATATGGTTTCTTGTCTGATTATGGGAAAATATCAACTGCCCAGATGCAGCAAAATATCGAAATGTTAAACCGATTTCATATCAATGGATTACAGTTTTATGATTGGATGTATGAACACCAAAGGCCATTGGCCGGCACGGTAGAGAATCCGGCTACTTCATGGACGGATATCTTTAACAGAACATGTTACCTGGCAACAGTGAAGGGATATATCGCAGAGGCAAAGAGCAAGGATATGAAGACTATGTTTTACAATCTGTGTTATGGCGCATTAAAAGATGCTGCTTCAGATGGAGTGGCTACAGAATGGTATATTTTTAAAGATGCAAATCACGCAGAACAAGATTTTCACGAGTTAAGTTCCGGAAGAAGCAATATCTATCTGACAAATCCTGGAAATACTGATTGGCAAACATATCTAAGTAAACGAAATCAAGATGTGTATGATGTCTTTGATTTTGATGGATATCATATCGACCAGCTTGGTGGACGCGGCACTCGCTACGACTACAATGGAAATGTGGTGGATTTGCCTGCGACGTATGCTTCATTTATTACTGCGATGAAGACTGCACAGCCTACTAAGCGCTTGTTATTTAACGCAGTTTCCGGATATGGACAGGAATATATTGCACCGTCTGCAGTCGATTTCCTTTATACGGAAGTTTGGGGAGCTCGCAGCGGAGATTCTCCGGATGACTCTTATGGAGACCTTATCAATACCATGAATCAGAATCTTCAAAAAGCAAATGGAACGAAAAATATTGTACTTGCTGCTTACATGAACTATGACGTAAGTTCTTCTGGTTTTGTAAACAAACCCGGAGTCTTGCTTGCAGATGCTGCTATTTTTGCCTGGGGAGGTGCGCATCTTGAATTAGGGGAGCATTATCTGACAAATGAATATTTTCCGAATAATAACTTACAGATGAAAGCTGATTTGGCAAAAGCCCTGGTTGGTTATTACGATTTCTCTGTAGCCTATCAAAATTTGTTGCGTGACGGAGGAGAGTTCCAAGCTGCAAATGTAGCTTTCACGAACAGCTCCATCGCGATTAACCCCTGGCCGGCAGCTAAGGGAGAGGTGGCTACGATTGGAAAAAAAGTAGGCGGAAAAGATATTTTCCATCTGATTAATTTTGCCAATGCGTCTACTATGGTTTGGAGAGATCCGAACGGTACGCAAACAGAACCAACATTAATCGAATCTCCGGCGGTCGATATTACCGTTTCCGGAACACCGACTAAGGTTTGGTTTGCTTCACCGGACATCAATGGAGGTGTTGCCCAACAACTAACTTTCACTCAAAGCGGAAACAAAATATCGCTCACTCTTCCTTCCTTGAAATATTGGGACATGGTTGTCGTGGAATATTAAAAGAAGATAAAGCAGATAGTACTCTTCTCCGGTTACTCATTTTTTACTGTAACCGGAAATGAGTATTACCTCATTCAATACTTAAATAACACCATTATTAAATTTTTTATTATGAAAAAAACTTTACTTAAAACAACGTTAGTGATGATCTGTTTGATTTTATTTTCAGTTTATTCACTGTCTGCTCAAAAAAAAATGTGTATTGTCGGTGACGTAACTCCTAACGGATGGGATAAGGGAAACGCTTCTCCGATGATTCAGGACAAATCGAATAATTCTGTATTCTATTACCAGGCTTGGTTGAAAGCCGGTAGTCTCAAATTTATACTTGAAAATACAGATGACTCATGGTTGCCTACCTGGAATAAAGGCGATGATACGCATATTGTTAAGAGAAACTCCAGTAGCGATCCGGATGAACAATTTGTGATTGCAACAGACGGAAATTATTCCGTTACAGTGGATACAACCAATCTGACGATTTCGATTGTTCCCATGACTGAAACATCGAAAATTACTTTCAATACTCTTTTTATGGTGGGAGATGCTACTCCTAACGGATGGGATATTGCTGATGCAACCGAATTGGCGAAAAGTACGACTGATCCTTTTGTGTTTACATATTCAGGAGAGCTGAATGTCGGCGAATTGAAATTTCCTGTGAACAGAAACAGTGGATGGGGACAGGAGTTCTTCATGAAAGATACAGATACGAAAATGGTGTTGCAGAGCTCTCCTGATTCAAAATGGTCGATTGCTGAGGCTGGGAAATACAATATTACGCTAAATACAAGCACATTGGATATATCTATTGTGAAAGATAATAATACATCCTCTATGAATGCAACTGTAGGAGAAGGAAGCATTACGCTGGCATCAGTTATCGTGTACGATCAGCTGGAGGTAAATGGAATCAGTGAGTTCGGATTTCATATTTATGCGCTTTCCGGAAATCTTGTACTATCCGGCATGTCTTCAACAGGAACCGTGAATGTCGCTTCATTGGGAAAAGGGGTATACTTGTTGAACATAAATGGGAAAGTATTCAAATTTGTGAAACAATAGAATAAAGAATACTCATAGCCGAACAAACAAGCTGTGGTCAATCGGCTTATTTGTTTGGCTTAGTTCTATAAAAAAATCATATTATATATTCCATAAATCTAAATTTTTTTTAATGAAAAACTTCAGAATAGTATTATTGATTTTTCTTTCTTTTGGGCGATTTTCTGTCGGTGCAGAAAATAATCCGGTGGCAAATCCTGAAGCTATTGTTATTTCGGGAAATATGAGGTTTACTGTATTAACACCCGAGATAATCAGAATCGAATGGAGTGACAAGCAGATTTTTGAAGACAGAGCCTCATTTACTGTTATAAATCGCCGGCTTCCTGTCCCCGCCTTTACAAAAGAAGAAAAAGACGGATTTCTTTATATCAAAACAGATAAACTAACGTTGCAATACCGTATCGGTAGCTTTCCGGGAACGTTTAATCCGGCAAGTTCTCAGAATCTGAAAATAACTTTTGCAATGGATGGACGGGTAGTGACCTGGTATCCATGGAAGCCCGATAATTTGAATCTTAAAGGAACGACCCGAACTCTTGATAGTTCTAATGGAGACAATAAACTCTCAGAAATGGAGACCGGACTGATCTCTCGTTCGGGATGGGCTGTGATTGACGAAACACAGGAACGTCAGGACGGAAGTATCAGCCTGATGTTTGAGCCCCGCCCCGGAGGTATTGATTGGGTGTCTGAGAGAAAAGATAAAACCGCAATGGATTGGTATTTTATGGGATATGGGCACGATTATAAAAAAGCGCTCTACGACTATACGCAAATAGCCGGAAAAATACCGATGCCTCCATTGTATGCTTTTGGGTATTGGTACTCAAAATACGAAGAATATTCCGCTCAGGATTTTAAAGACCTGGTGGGCGAAATCAAACAAAACGACATTCCTATCGATGTAATGGTTGTTGATATGGACTGGCATTACTCCGGAAGCCCTTTGGATGGTGGACGTGGAGGCTGGACCGGTTGGACATGGAATGCACGCCTTTTTCCCGATCCTTCAGGATTCCTGCAATGGTTGCACAACAATAATCTGAAAACGACATTGAATCTCCATCCGGCAGATGGAATTGCTCCGAATGAAGCTAATTTCACAGCCTTGGCCAATGACTTAGGTTTACCTACAAATAAAACAATTGAATGGAACATTGAGAATGAAACATTTTACAAAGCATTCTTTAAAAATATACTTCGTCCGCACGAAAACATTGGAGTCGATTTCTGGTGGCTCGATTGGCAACAATGGTTATTGAGCAAAAGCGTTGACAAGCTCGGCAATACTTTCTGGCTCAATCATGTATTCTATAACGATAAAAAACTTCAGGCTAAAGAACGTCCCATTATATTCCATCGTTGGGGTGGACTAGGAAATCACCGTTATCAAGTTGGTTTCTCCGGAGATGCATACGCAAATTTCCCGACATTGGCATTCCAACCCTATTTCACAGCTACGGCTGCAAATGTAGGATATGGTTATTGGAGCCACGATATCGGAGGACACGTACAAATCGGAGACAACAATCCCGAATTGTTTTTGAGGTGGATTCAATATGGAGTTTTCTCCCCGATATTACGTACGCACAGTACAAAAAATGCTGCAATTGAGCGGAGAATGTGGAAATATCCCAATTTCCCTTTGATGAAAGAAGCGGTAGACTTAAGATATGCATTGGCGCCTTATATTTACACGCAGTCCCGACTGACGTACGATACCGGTGTTTCCATCTGTCGTCCGTTATATTACGATTCTCCTGACAATAATGAAGCTTATAAGCACGGAGAAGAATATATGTTCGGAAACGATATTCTGGCTGCTCCTATTGTAGAAGCTGCCGGCTCCAATGGAGTAAGTACAAAAGATATCTGGCTTCCGGAAGGGAAATGGTATGAAGCATGCAGCGGAGAAGTTCTTGAAGGTAACCAGGCCTATACCCGTTCATTTGCTCAAGCTGATATCCCTTATTATTACAAAGAAGGAGCTATTATTCCTAATTATCCGAAGTTGCCTCACTTGAAGAATCGTCCTGATAATCTTATTCTGTTGTTCGCTCCGGGCGAAAACGGAGAGTTGAATTATTATGAAGATGAAAACGACAATGATAATTATCAAAATGGAACGTATGCGTTCACGAAAATAACGCAACAAAGAGACGGTTTAAATGGGACTTTTACGATTTACCCGGTAGAAGGAAGCTTTACAGGAATGCTTGCTGAACGGAGTTACGACCTGAAACTTCTGGCTGTGAGTCAACCTACCGAAGTGAAAGTAAATGGCGTGGTATATGCCCAAAGCCAAACAGGTGAGTCCGGAACATGGAAATACGACAGTCAGACAAAAACAGCTCTGGTTTTTATTCCGAGAGTACAATGTAATGCTAAAACAGAGGTAAAGGTGGTGTTTTCAAATGAGAACTCTGGGATATCAGATGTTAGCTCAAAAAAAAAGCATATATTAATTACCAGGCAGAAAACAGGCAGTTGAATATTTCTTTAACTGCTATCTGCCGGTCTGTATCTGTCAGTGTCAATGATATATCCGGAAAGATAATAAGGATCGGAAGGTTTCAAAATATTCAAAATTGCACCTTACAGATGCCGAACTCTCTGGAAAGAGGAGTATACATCGTCAATTTAAATTTTGATGAAAAACAAAAAATAGAGAAGTTATTATTTTAAAAAAGAAATCGAATGAAAAAGATTTTTTTTCTGATTATCTATATATTTCTAACCTTCGTTATCTCTGCGCAAGATTATTCGCAGGTGTATCTGATTGGTGGAGCCACGCCGAATGGATGGGACAACGGCAAGGCTCAAAAAATGAATTTGGTGGAATCTTCAGACCAGAGTGCAATCTTTTCCTGGACGGGTGTCTTAACCCAAAACGACTTCAAATTTATCAATGCACTGAATTCATGGATGCCTTGTTTTAATGCTCCAAGTGCAAATCAGGCTATTGTATTGGGACAGACATATAATTTGGTCTATAACCCCAATAATAATGACATAGATTATAAATTCATAATTACTCAGGCCGGAGTTTATACGGTGACTGTTGATCTGAAAAAATTGACCATCATCGTTAAAAAAGAGGCTGCGTCTGATTTTGATGATGTTTGGGTAACCGGTAGTGCAATTCCTAACACCTCCGTGAAATTATCAAAAGGGATAGATGGAACTTTCATCTATGGTGGTCCGTTGTTGCAGGGTGATTTGAAATTTATGTCTACAGCGACAGCAGGTGAGAATACCCAATATTTTGTACCGGTACTTGAAGATGATGAGATCAGTGGTACAACGTCTTTTCAGATAATTGATGATGCAAATGCCGCCGGTTGGTATGTAATGGTTGATGATCCTTTGTATAAAATAAAGATTAATACTCTTAGTAAAGAATCTACGGCTCAGATATTTAATCCGAATAAGAGGCTCTATATTGTAGGCGGAGCGACTGAAGCCGGATGGGATGCCACAAATGCAATAGAGTTGCAACAGGATGCACAAAATAAAAGCATATATGTCTTTGACGGAAATCTTGAATTAAGGCCGGAGAATGTGGAAAGCAATGCTTTCAAAATACTCGGACAGCAAGGTTGGGATCCGTACAGCCTGCATTCCATTAATGCAAACGAACCCATTCTGGGAGCTACTCATTATGCCGAAAGTATAAATGGCTCTTATGCTGACAATAAATGGACTATTGATGCTGATCATCAAGGACATTATATCATCAAATTCAATACAATTTATGAAACTGTTGAAAGTCAGTATATAAACAATACAAGCGGAATCGTGGAGACTAAAGAGAACGACCTTTTTCATTGGACTGCTCAAAGAGGAGGAGTTCTTGTGCAGCTATTGAATGGAAATTCGGCTCAAAATGCACAGCTTATCAGTTTGGCCGGACGTTGTATTTGCTCTGCTAACAATGTTGGAAAAGAATTCTTTCTGCCAGCCAAAAATGGAAAAGGAGTCTATATTCTGCAAATTACAAGCGACAAAAAAAAAGTTTCTGAACAGGTTTTAATTAAATAGACTATGAAATCAATTTTTCTTAGGGTTTTTATTTTATTCCTGCTACTTCCCTTCTTAACACAAGCTCAATCTTCATTCCTTTCTGAAGAAGGGGTTGCTGTTTTCTGTCCTGCCGATCTTGATTCGGCCGGGACTTTACCATCATTGGCGTTGGTGCAAAATCTTCAGCCTCAGAAAATAGTTCCCTCAAACTGGGATATATTCCCTGTGTTTTCAAAAATAAACGGAAAGTCTGTAGCAACAATCGCTTTTCCAAGCGATGCAGATTTATATGGAACCGGAGAAGTAAAAGGAGATTTGAAAAGAAATAATACGAATATCACATTATGGAATACCGATAACTATGTATATAATTCCGTAGATGGAGGGAAGAGGCTATATCAGTCTCATCCCTGCGTGCTGGGAGTCCGCAAAGATGGAACCGCATTGGTATTATTGCAGATAACTCGTGGAAACAATATTTCGATCTTTCAAATCCGATTACGATAACCTCTGAAGGGTCATCTTTTCGTGTCATTGTCATCGAAAAAAGCAGTCCGCTCGAAGTGTTGAAGACATTAGCGCAGCTAACGGGAACGATGAATCTCCCTCCGCTTTGGGCTTTAGGGTATCAGCAATGCCGGTATTCGTAGTTGTAAAATAATAGTTAAATAGAGAATATAAATAATCAACCTGTTAAAATCTATGCGTAAATTTAAATTATACTATCTGTTTGCTTTAGTCACTTTGTTTTGTGTAAGAGCATCTGCCCAATATCCGGAGAATCCATATAAAGCTCCTCTTTATTGGGACGTTTATGAAAATAATTTTCTGAAAGAGAAACAAGGAGTTGCTGACAACTATATTTCGGAAGACGAGTTTCTTGCAAACATCAATTGGGTGGCTACTAACCTGAAGCAATACGGATACAACATGATTTGTATTGATGGTTGGGGGAATGTTGATTACGATCAGTATGGCTATCGAACCAAACACTCCCGGCATTGGGCTCACGACTATGCCTGGTGGTCAAGCGAATTGCAAAAAAGAGGAATGACATTAGGAATATACGACAATCCTCTTTGGGTAAGTCCAGCTGCTGCGGATGCCGGTGTTAAAGTGAAAGGAACCAATATTCCACTCTCCACGCTGATTAATAAATCGGAAAACGCAACATGGTTTACCTGGTTGCAGGTCGATAGACCGGGCGCAGAAGAATATGTCAAGGGATTTGTGCAGCATTATGCGGATATGGGTGTAAAGTATCTGAGGGTTGACTTTCTTTCCTGGTTTGAAAGCGGATGGGATCGCAATATGGGAACTGTAGGTCCAAAACGCCCGCTGAGCTATTACCAGATGGCCTTGCGTTGGATGCGGGAAGCTTGTGATGCCAATGGCATATTCCT
This sequence comes from Dysgonamonadaceae bacterium, assembly GCA_047605645.1. GTDB lineage: Bacteria > Bacteroidota > Bacteroidia > Bacteroidales > Dysgonomonadaceae > UBA1309. The sequence continues at coordinate 168,305 of JASGFJ010000004.1, forward strand.
TAGTCTGGTAATGCCCAACCTATATAATGATGCTGTGACGGAACAGACCTATGGACACATGATCCGCATCAACGAGGATTGTGCAGAAGGTGCTTGGGAACGGTTCAGTAATATTGCCAGAGGAGCACACCGGGAAGGTTGGTCACAATTTGCTAATCCGTTTGACGGTTTCATTTACTGGTCGCAATTTTCCGGAAAAGGGAAAATTATCCTCGATGGAGATTTTATTCGACTGAATACATTTGCCAACGATAACGAACGCAAAAGTGCTGTGTCGTTGCATTTGATGGCAGGAGGGCCGGTCTCTATTGCGGATCAATATAATACGATTGGAACTTCGCTCAGTATTTACCAAAATGCTGAACTTCTTGCCTTGAATTCTGATGGATTTGTGGGAAAGCCTTTGTCTAATGACCCTACAAACGCATTAAGTCAGGTGTGGAAGGGACAAATGAGCAATGGTGACTGGATTGTCGGATTTTTCAACCGTGAAAATGAAAGTCAAAACAGAAGCATTGATTTCCAGAATGACTTGGGCATTGCGCAAGGACACATCAGGGATTTGTGGAGTCATACCGATTTGGGACTGGCCACTTCGATCTCCGAGAGTATTCCGGCACACGGATGCCGTATATATCGGATTACACATCATGTTTATCAGGCTGAAAGTCCCGTATTCAGTCAGGCGGGAGGAAGTTTCGACCATGTTCTGAAGTTGACATTGACAACATCCACTGAGGGCGCTGTTATTTATTATACAACGGATGGAAGCGAGCCGTCTCCTTCTTCTAACCGTTATACCGGACCTATTCTGCTTACAGCCTCTGCTGTATTGAAAGCTATGGCCGTGAAAGATGGAATCGCCTATTCTTTTGTTGCGGGTGAAGGGTATGTGATTAATCCGGTACAGCAAAACGAAAGTATGTATGTCGCCGGAGATTTTAGCGGATGGGCTTTGCCTCAAAACCCAATGCAATATATCGGAAACAATGACTGGAAGAGTAACAATATATATTTTCAAAAAGGGACTTATGAGTTCAAGTTTGCCGATACCCCTGATTGGACGGTCGATGATTGGGGAAATGCTTCGGGGATGCAGGGGGCTGTAACACTTACAACAGGAGGAGCTCCTAATGCTAGCTTTAACATATTGGAAGCCAGTACTTATTTTTTTCGGTTTAATGAGTCAACTCTCGATTATTCGATAGAAAAAGCCGAATCGTCCTTATTAAGAAAAAAAGAAAACGACAGCGATATCCAGATTGTGCAGACAGGAGATAAATCTTTTTTTATTCAGAATACCGGAGCAAATGCAAATGTCAACGTTTACAATTGTCAAGGTAAAAGTGTATATTCGGAGCAGAATATTCGAGACCGGCAACTGATAAGCTTGACTGGATGGCCTTCTGGTTGCTATCTTGTTCAAGTTCACGATGGAGAAATACAAAAAACGGACAAGATCCTTTTAAAATAAATATAAATTCTAATGAGTATTGTAATGAAGAAACTATTGTTCCTGATGAGTTTTTGCTTACTGGCAGGAGGCCTTTTTTCTCAAAATCTAAAGTCCCCTAATGGGAATTTAGAACTGACATTTTCTGTTAATCAACAAGGGACACCCGTCTATTCCCTGATGTATAAGGGAAAGTCGGTTGTCAAACCCAGCAAACTTGGTCTTGCTTTGATGGGCAGTGAAACTGCTTCGTTTGGGGCTGAAATAAAAAAAGAAAAAGATCCAAAAACATCTTTGTATGACGGATTTAGTATTGCAGATGTGAAAAATTCAACCACTGACGATACCTGGCAACCGGTTTGGGGAGAAAAGAAAAACATTCGCAACCACTACAACGAAATGGCTGTCACATTAAATCAGAAAGAAACCGGGCG
>JASGFJ010000005.1:0-142016 GCA_047605645.1 Dysgonamonadaceae bacterium
TTTATCGGTGCCCATAATTCGTAACATCCATTCTTATCAAAAAATTCAAAATAGATGCCATGATTTTCATCAGGAACAAGCCTTTTTGCAGGCAACTCCTGAGCGAAAAATTCAGTCCATGCTTCTACTCCTGTCATTTCTTGAGGTACGGTTGCAATAGCAAAATATCCTGTCGGAATTTCTAAGCAAAGCATGTCATCCTGAAATTTATTTGTTTCAATTCCCAATAAATAACAATATTGTTTATGGGTCTCATCAGTATACCACATTGCTCCATATAGGCAGGAATTGCTATCAGGTATTTGCTTTAGCTTCGTTTCATATTTCGTCCAAAGTAATGCCAAGTCGTGGTCATTATTGTCAGAGTTGGTTTCTGCCATGTATCCGTAAATTTTGAATTTGTCTCTGTTCTCAAATCTTATCTTCATTCCCTTATCTTATTTTTAATTATGTTTCTCAATCGGAAAATAGATATCAGTAACTAATTCAGTACTTTCCACTTCATAAGGAGTATTCATATACATTTCAAAACTCATTGTTCCTTTTTGACGGTAACCATTTTGCAATAACCATCTTTCATAAATTTCACGGTAGAAGTTTTGCAGCAAGGTGTAGCTGCCTTTAAATCTAAAAATAGCATATATTCCTTGGGGAAGAGTAATTAGAGAAAAATTGCCATTGGTTTTAACCCTTTCCGATGTGGTTATACCAATATAGAAACGACACTGTTCGATAGGTGTAATCAAAGGATCATCCAGGCTGATGCTGATAAATCTATCTGCACCTTTTGTTGATTTTTGTTGATATTCCAAGAGCTGATACCATATTAGAGTATAGTTTTCAATTGTTTTGTAATTATCCGCTACAGAAAGACATCGTGCGGATATTTCTTGTATTTTCCGTATTTCAGGAACCAGGCCGATATCCTGTTGCCTGTCGATAGCTGAGATTTGTCCGCTAAACTGTTGTTTATACTCCGAGGTAGACATGCCGAAGTGCTTTCGAAAAGCTTTTGCCAGACTCCCTTTTGACTGATAATTCGTATGTTGGCATATTTCATTCAATGTCATTTGTGTATTTATTAGCAAGTGAGCTATATATTCTAATCGAAGCCGGTAAATATAGTTCCCGATATTTTCACCTGTAACAGATCTGAATACGCGGCGAAAATGATACTTTGACAAATTACTTATCCGATAGAAAACGGTTGCATCCAATTCATTGAATAGATTTTGATCGATATACCTGCAAACTTGATGGATAGCCTGATGATGAATATTCCGGGTTTCGCTTTTTTGTTTCCATCTGTGCAGGCGTGGAAGCCGTTTGGCAAGTATGGTTTGTATTTCCTGAGGAGTGTAATGTGTCCCGGAATATTTATTGTATCGATCCACGTGTTTTACCCATTCACCAATCATTTGCTCCAACGTAATTTGAACTATGTATTCTCCGTTTTTGAAGCAATAAAAACAGAACATTTCATTGCGGCTTTTATCCTTATTGGTACCATAAAACAAATCAGTATACTCAGGAAATGGCATACCACAACTTTGGCAATATCTATGTTCTATGTTTTTTACTTTTCTATCCATAGTAATGCAAAGGTAATGTATTCGGAGGATGAAAAGTTGTCCAAAATAGTCATCTTTGTATAGCTGTTAAACAAGCTTTTATATCAGATAAAGCAAGATAGAGGAGGAGCAAGCTTGTGCTTTATGTATGGGAATGAAGTACTTTCAATCAATTATCTCACAAAATTGGTGCGGCATTTCTTTCCCTTGCCTGAAAAGTAGTCGAAATCAGTGGTACAGAATCAGATTCTTCTCTTGGAGCAGTATTTTAAGGGTGTAAATCTGTAAAAGAAGCTTCCTGACGAGGGTGCAAACAGTGCGGGAGCTGTTGAAAACTTCATATATCGGGTCATAAGCTGTGTTTGTATTAAATTCTCATCTTATAGTCTTATATAAATCCCAACAGCAGTTTTTATTTCGGTTGTTGATAGATATTTACCGTATATTTTCAGGCATCGGATTTGAATATTCTTTTCTTGTAGATTATTGAAAATAAATCACTCTTATTTCTCAGATTAGGTGAATTGCGAATGACCTTTTTTCAATAAGATACTCATTCTATCTTTTATTGGAACTCGTATTGAATAACCAGCCATTTCAACACGAGAAAAAGAGGCTGTCCTGCTTTAGGACAACCTCTTCACTATTGCGTCGCAACGTATTTGAAATTCGTTCTTTAGAAATTTGCAATTAAAGTTTCCAGGGCTTTATCAAGTCCTTCGGCATTTTTACCACCTGCTGTTGCAAAATGTTTTTGACCGCCGCCACCGCCTTGAATGTATTTGGCTGCTTCGCGAACCATTTTTCCTGCATCCAGACCTCCGGCGACTACATCGTCGCTAAGCATAACCAACAACTGCGGTTTACCGCTTTCAAGAGTTGCAGCAACAAAAGCAGCTTTTTCTGTTTTCCGCGAACGTATTCCAAAGGCAACATCTTTGACCATACCCGCAGGAATTTCTCCGGATAAGGTATAAAGCTGTACCCCATTTATATTTTCATTTTGTTGAAGCACTTTTTCCTGTAGCTTTTCAGCAGCATCCTTCATAAATCCATCCACTTGCTTTTTCAGCTCATGGTTTTCATCAATAAACTTGCGTATGGTTGCTTCCAAATCCGGAGCATTGTTGAACAACGCTCTCAGTTCTTTGAGCACATCTTCTTTTGTATACAGGTAATCTTCGGCTCCTTTTGCTGTCATTGCTTCAATACGGCGCACACCGGCAGCAATCGCACTTTCGCCCACAATACGGAAAATACCAATACGACCGGTCGACGCAATATGCGTTCCCCCGCAAAGCTCGATAGAATTTCCAAAGCGGATGGTACGAACTTCTTCTCCGTATTTTTCGCCAAACAAGGCCATAGCACCCATGGCTTTCGCCTCTGCAATAGGTACAGACCGATGTTCGATCAGAGGATAGTCCGCACGTATTTTTTCATTGACCAGACGTTCTACCCGACGCACTTCTTCGTCCGTCATTTTCTGGAAATGGGCAAAATCGAAGCGCAATACATCGGGAGATACATACGAACCTTTTTGTTCGACATGCGTACCCAACACTTCGCGTAAAGCCTCGTGAAGAAGGTGTGTTGCAGAGTGGTTGCATTCCGCAGCCGTCCGCTTTCCGGCGTTAATACTCACATGGAATACTTCCGTAGGGTCGGAGGGTAGTGTTTCGGTGAGATGTACCGGAAGATTATTTTCTCTCTTCGTATCGAATATTTCAATCGTTTCACCGGACGGGCTTATGATGACACCGCTGTCACCGACTTGACCACCCATTTCTGCATAAAACGGAGTCCGATCCAATACGATCTGGTAATATTCTTTATTCTTTTGTTTTACTTTTCTATAACGAAGCATTTGCGCATCGTTTTCGGTCATGTCATAGCCGGTGAAATTTGTTTCTCCCTCCGCCAGCACGACCCAATCGCCGGTTTCTGTTGCGGCAGCATTGCGGGCACGCTCTTTCTGCTTTTGCATTTCCGTGTTAAACCCTTTTTCATCTACCGTCATCTTATTTTCACGCAAGATCAGTTCTGTCAAATCCAGCGGAAAACCATAGGTATCATACAATTGGAAAGCAATATCACCTCTCAGTTCGGTTTTGTTTGCAAGTTTTAGCTCTTCCATTTGTTTGTCCAGCAGACGAATACCCGTTTCCAGTGTACGAAGGAATGAATCTTCCTCTTCTTTCATGACTTTTTCAATCAATGTCTTTTGTGCTTCCAGTTCGGGATAAGCATCTCCCATCACTTCGATGAGAGTCGGCATCAGTTTGTACATAAAAGCCTCCTTCAGGTCAAGGAACGTGTATCCGTAGCGGACAGCCCGGCGAAGAATACGACGGATGACATAGCCCGCTTTGGCATTGGACGGAAGCTGTCCGTCGGTAATGGAGAATGCAATGGTGCGGACATGATCGGCAACCACACGCATGGCGATATCTTTTTGCGTATCATCACCGTATTTAAATCCGGAGATTTCCCCGATTTTTTGTATAATCGTTTGAAAGATGTCGGTGTCGTAGTTAGACAGTTTTCCCTGAACAGCCATACACAAACGCTCAAATCCCATACCGGTATCAATCACTTTGGCAGGAAGGCCTTCCAAAGTTCCGTCGGCTTTCCGGTTGAACTGCATGAAGACAAGGTTCCATATCTCAATTACCTGAGGGTGGCTTTGGTTGACCAAGGTGAGTCCGTCCACTTTGGCACGCTCTTCATCGGGACGAATATCGATGTGGATTTCCGAACAAGGGCCGCAAGGTCCCGTATCGCCCATTTCCCAGAAATTATCATGCTTGTTTCCATCGATGATGCGTCCTGCAGGAAGATATTGTTGCCAGTATCCGGCAGCTTCATTGTCGCGTTCCAATCCTTCTTCGGGACTTCCTTCAAAAACCGTTACATACAAACGCTCTTTGTCGAGTTTAATAACTCCAGTGAGAAATTCCCATGCCCATTCAATAGCTTCTTTCTTGAAATAATCACCAAAAGACCAGTTTCCTAACATTTCGAACATCGTGTGGTGGTATGTATCGTGCCCCACTTCTTCGAGGTCGTTGTGTTTACCGCTCACACGGAGACATTTCTGAGAGTCCGCGACACGTGGATATTTCCGGGGAACATTGCCTAGAATAATGTCCTTGAATTGATTCATACCAGCATTGGTAAACATGAGTGTAGGGTCTCCTTTGATAACCATCGGAGCAGAGGGAACAATTTGGTGTCCTTTGGATGCAAAAAAATCGATAAATGATTTTCTTATTTCTTTGGAAGTCATCATATAATGTCTATTAACTTAAGCTTTTTTATTTGGAATGCAAAGATAATCTAAAAAGTTTGGTTATTGAAACAGGAAGAAAGAAATATAGGAGCCAATCCTGTTTCTTTATTTAGGAAGAGGATATTTTGTGTTGGAAAATAAGCAAAAAATGAACCAAAAGAATAGAGAAAAGCAAAATGAAAGTGAGTAACAGTTGAGATTTTTTATTTACTTTGTCGGAAAGAGTAATAAATTAGAAGATGAATAACCTCTCTTCAATCCAAATATATGAACCTGATGATGCACGAACGATTTTTAGAAATAATTGAAAACAGCATTCAGACAAACTGGAATAAACCGGCTTTAACTGATCTGGAGGGCAAAACCTATTTATATAAGGACTTTGCACAAAAAATAAAAGAGATGCATCTTCTCTTTGACACCATGAATATTCAGCAAGGAGACAGAATTGCCATTTGTGGCAAAAATTCATCTCACTGGGCGGTTGCATTTTTTGCAACTTTGTCTTACGGAGCGGTAGTGGTTACTATATTACACGATTTTCATGCAGAAAGCATTGTCGATATCGTGAACCATTCGGAAGCAAATGTATTTTTCATGGATTATGCTACCAAAAATAAAGTAGCGCCCTCTTCCGTCCCCGGAGTAAATCACCTGATTAGCCTGGACGATTTTTCGGTGATATATACGACCAATAAACAGGCAGAAGCAGCTTCCGCCAATTTCGGACAGTTGTTTGCCGAAAAATACCCTAGCGGAGTACAACCGGAGGCATTGGGTTTTTTTGTGGAATCGCCGGAAGAATTGGCTGTGCTTAACTATACTTCCGGTACGATGAGCAGCCCCAAAGGAGTAATGCTGCCTTATCGCAGCCTCTGGTCTAATACTCGTTTCGCTATAGACAATATCGATTTTGTTCGTCCCGGCGACAACATTATCTGTATGCTGCCCATGGCACACATGTATGGCCTCGCCTTTGAAATACTTCTCAATATATCCAAAGGATGTCACATCCATTTTTTAACGAAAACACCTTCACCCGGTGTTCTTATTAAGGCTTTTGCGGATGTAAAACCGTCGCTGGTACTTGCCGTGCCTTTAATTATTGAAAAAATTGTTACCAGCCGCGTTTTCCCCGAACTGGAAAAGCAGCCGGCTAAGACGCTTCTAAAGCTTCCTTTTCTGAAAAATATTGTTCACAAAAAAGTGAATGATACATTGATCCGGACATTCGGAAATCAAATGAAAGAATTGGTGATTGGCGGTGCTGCACTTAATAATGAAGTGGGAGAGTTTCTAACTAAAATTAAATTTCCGTATACAGTAGGCTACGGCATGACAGAATGCGGCCCGCTGATTTCTTACATCTATTGGGATAAATACAAGCCCGGAAGCTGTGGAAAAGCAGTCGACAGGATGGAGGTGAAGATAGATTCTTCGGATCCGCAACAGGTAGTCGGCGAAATTTTGGTGAAAGGAGTCAATGTCATGCTCGGATATTATAAAAATGAAGAAGCTACAAAAAATGTCTTTACAAAAGACGGATGGCTGCGTACCGGTGATCTGGCTACCATTGATAAAGATGGACTCATATTTATTAAAGGACGTAACAAATCGATGATTCTCGGAGCAAACGGACAGAACATTTATCCGGAGGAAATAGAAGAAAAGTTCAATAACGAGAAATATGTATTGGAAGCGCTTGTCGTGGAACGTGGGCACAAATTGGAAGTGCTGATTGTACCCGACAGGGAAGCTTTGGACAAGGACAGGATAGAAAAAAACAGCTATCCCGACATCTTTGGAAAAGTGCTTGCTGCTGTAAATAACCGTTTGCCCGGATTCAGTAAAGTCGTGAATTTCGAATTGCGGGAGAATGAATTTGAAAAAACCCCAAAAAGAAGCATCCGGCGGTTCCTCTATAAATAATTAAGGAGGAACAGTGCCCGGAAGAACTGTTATGGCGAAAGTCAAAAGATATACAAAAAAAAGAAAAACAACCGGTAGAAGTCGTCCTTCGCAGAGGCGGAAACACAAAAATATCTTTCCTCGCATATTCGTCAGCACCTTGATTGTGCTGGCGTTTGTTGCACTGGGATATTTCCTTTTTCATTATTTCTATCCGGAATATAACGATTTTGAGAATGGCTCACTTGCTCGCAAATATGAAGTGCGGGGTGTGGATCTTTCTCATCACAACGAGATAATCAGTTGGAGTGCCATCCGCGAAAAGGATGTGACCTTCGCCTATCTGAAAGTTACGGAAGGAACATGTATGCAGGATAAAGAATATGAACGAAATTACCGGCTTGCCAAAGAGAATAATATTGTGGTAGGCACCTATCATTTCTTTAGCTTTCGCACATCGGGAGAAGAACAGGCACGTCACTTCATCCGGCAGGCAATTTGCAAGAAAGGAGATTTGCGCCCGGCTATCGATGTGGAACATTCTCCATTCAACCTGTACAAGAAAGATAAAGCTTCACGGGACAAGGTGGTTAAAGAACTGAGCGTGTTTGAGAAACGCTTGCGTGTCTATTATGGGAAATATCCGGTGATTTATACAAACAAAGAATGTTATGACCTGTATGTCAAAGATAATTTTCCTAAAAACCCGATTTGGATCTGCGATCTGAGCAAGGAACCTAAAAACAAGATCGACAATTGGGTGATTTGGCAGTTTTCACACACCGGAAAGATTCAGGGTACACGCGGGCACATCGATCTCAATTATTACCGATATTCATTTGAAGAATTTAAAAAATTACTTCTCTAAACACACTCAATATTGCCAACATGATTTTTATTAAATCACCCGAATAATAATTAAAAATTCATGGATACGTTGCATGCAACGTATCTACTAGCAGTAAAAATTTAATCGTATGAAACGAACAATTGTCTATTCTCTTGTGGTTTGTCTGTTTTCAGGCATTTTCTTCAGCTCTTGTTTTAGCGAAGAGAAATATACTGACTCCCAAGCCGGCAATTTCGAGGCTTTGTGGAAAATATTGGATGAAAACTATTGCTTTTTCGATTACAAGAATGTCAATTGGGATTCTATTCATACGGTTTATGCCGCCAGAATCAGTGAAAGTATGAGCGATGAAGCTCTATTTACAGTCATGGGAGAGATGTTGGGCGAATTGAAAGACGGGCATGTGAATCTGTCTGCAGCACATGATCTGGCGCGCTATTGGAGTTGGAAAGAAGATTATGCCGATAATTTTGATGAAAAAGTGCAGAAAAACTATCTGGGTACAGACTATCTGATTACCGGTGGGTTTAAATATAAAATTCTGGATGACAACATCGGATACATCTATTATGGAGATTTCTCTACCGGATTTGGAAACGGCAACCTGGATCAGATTATTGCAAAAATGAGCATCTGTAAAGGAATTATTATTGATGTACGTAACAATGGAGGAGGATATCTTACCAATGCAAACAAACTGGCTGCACGCTTTATGGCTGAAAAGACCCTTGTCGGATACATTCGTCACAAAACAGGGAAAGGACACAACGATTTTTCAGATCCTTATCCGGTGTATGTCGAACCTTCTAAATATATCAATTTCTTGCTAAAACCTGTTGCTGTACTTACAAACCGAAGCTGTTTCAGTTCTACAAATGATTTTGTAAACTCGATGAAATACAGTAAGAATTCCTTTGTAGTAGGAGACCGCACAGGTGGAGGAAGTGGGCTACCTTTCTCGTCGGAACTTCCCAATGGCTGGTCGGTACGTTTTTCGGCATCACCAATGACCAATGCGGATGATCAGCAGATTGAATTCGGTATCGCTCCCGATTATAAAGTAGACATGACGGAAGAGGACATCACAAAAGGAGTAGATACTATTATCGAGAAAGCCCGGGTTTTGATTAATAGTAAAGATTGATAAAGAAAGAAGTAACGGCTGGATTATCATCCACTTATACGTTATATCGGCCGAATATTTGGCTGATTTGATATGGACTACCTGCAATTATTGCTACGCTAAAAGTCTGCCGAATAAGATCAGGTATAGGCGGAAAGCGAAAACTACTATCATCTGAAATTTATGGTTAATTATAAATTTATGTATATCTGATAATTAGTTGTTTACATGCCTATCCGGAACTAAAGCTCAAAAGATGGAACTGAATGTACCGGCAATAAAAAATGCGGTTGTAATACAACTCCAATATAGATGATGGATGATGCCTCTAGTTGTCAGCTTTGAAGTTTATTGAGGATTGTTTCTCTCATTTGTCTAAGAAAAGGAACTTCAATTCCATGTTTTTCCCCATCAATAATGATATCTTCCAGCATTTTCTCCATTTCTATAGGTGAATGTTGAGTGTGTCCATCAAACATCAGGCATAATGCTTCATTGTTGTAAATTTTTCGTATTATTGGAAGTATAATAAAGAGAGGAAAAGAATAAAACCTGTTCATTTTTTCTGTTTTGGGATTAAATCCTAATTTTTGACAAACTTCAAATCCTTCCCTTATAGCCTTTATTGTATCCTTAAGAATATCGGAATTATTCGCAAAAATCCATCCTCCCCCAGCTTTTATGATTCCTGCCGACAATCCTGCTGCTATTGCATAATGAGTTATAAGCCAGTTTTTAATTGAGCGGTGAAGTATCGGCTTAAGATTCGCTTCTTCAAAAGCGTTCGCTATTTTCTGTACTCGTTGCGACACTTCTCCATTTAATTCACCCAATGGAGTATGCGACTGTTTTAATCCGGAGATAACACTATTTATACCGTTTGCATCTCTACCACCTCCCACCATAAAAGGAAATCCGAAAAAGTATTGCTCCTTGGAAAGATATTTATTTATATTATTCAAATCAGCAATCCATATATTCAAAAAGAAGAGGATGTGAGCACTCCCTGCTGATTTAGAGAGTACCGGCAATACTTCTTTCAAATGGAGATTGTTGGTTGTGATAAGGATATACTCAAAACTATTGTCTGATGGCAAATCGGCTATAACATTAGGCTTAAAGACAATATTTTCTATTTTTCTTTGTCCTTCCCTGAAGTCTGTACAATGGATGCTGATTCCGGTTTCCATTACCTGTTTTCTCTTTTCGGGTCTCACCAATACAGTTATTTCATGGCCTGCCTTTGATAATTGCCATCCATAGGTACTTCCTATAATCCCGGAACCATATATTAGTATTTTCATAATCAGTGATTTATTTGTTTGTGTTGATGAAAAAAGATTGAAACAATGACCTATACTCTGAATAAGGATCGGTACTCAATCGAAATTCATTCGGTGTATATCCTGACAAAGATTTTATCTCCCTTATTAAATGTGATTTATCGTAATATCCGCATTCACAAGCTATCTCATTTAGGTTTGTTGATGTGTTTGTTTGCAATTGGTGTATTGTTTTTGAGAAGCGTTGTATTTGGATAAACTCTTTTGGATTCAATCCTACATATTCTGAAAAAAGACGTTTGAATTGTTTGTATCCAATACATGCCTTATCTGCTAATTGAGAAATGTTATTTTCTCCCCTTTTAATCAATTCAATGGTTGAAGCAATTCGTTTGTAGTTATAATCTTCCCTTTTCTGAAGGTTTTTCAATAGGAAACTCTCTGTTAAATTAATAATTTCCCGCTCATTGCAAAAGTCAGATAAACGATTCTCCAACTCTTTAAATTGTGAACTTAATAAGTTCAACTCAATACTTTTTCCCTTCAGTTCACAACATGGGATATTCAATAATACTTTAATAGCAAGAGGCCGGAAAATGATTATTATAAGATTCAGGTTGTAAAAATGCATATTTACAGGACGAACAGACTGCCCAAAAAGATATGCTTTGGAATGCAAACCGTATTCATCTGAATAGATATTCCCACCCCGATTTAATACCAGTCCTGTATATCCGGAAGGAATAGCACGTTGTCTTCCCTGCTGCATGCTGTCTGTTGATAAAAACCAATATTCTCTGACATATAGTGCAAGCAAAGGAGATGGCGATATGGCAATAAAATCCTTCATATACGTATTTTAGACAAAAATAAAGCATATTAATCTAAATATCGGTGTACAAAAAGGACATTTTACATTTTTATCAGTAATCTATCTTTTGAGTTTAAGAAAAAGAATCTTCTATTACAATTGGAAAAATATTTATTGCTACGCTAAAAGTCTGCCGAATAAGATCAGGTATAGGCGGAAAGCGAAAACTACTATCATCTGAAATTTATGGTTAATTATAAATTTATGTATATCTGATAATTAGTTGTTTACATGCCTATCCGGAACTAAAGCTCAAAAGATGGAACTGAATGTACCGGCAATAAAAAATGCGGTTGTAATACAACTCCAATATAGATGATGGATGATGCCTCTAGTTGTCAGCTTTGAAGTTTATTGAGGATTGTTTCGTAAACTTACCGACAAAGGTTCGATGCGTATTTGACAAATTTTACTTGCAGGTCAGCATGCACAGAAAAAACGCCTCCTAAATAATCTTTACAATTATTCAGGAGGCGTTTCGTATTTAAAATATAAATAATCAGGAAATTATCTTCCGTGACAGTGTTTATATTTTTTGCCGCTGCCGCAAGGACAAGGATCATTGCGTCCTACTGTCTTTTCTACACGAACAGGTTCGTGTTTAGGTTGCTGCGGTTGTTCCGGTTTTTCGGCAGTCTGATTGATTTCATCTTTTTGTGTTTTCATCCGGCTGAAATCTGTTTTCTGCTCAGGGGCAGCTTCCTGCACACTTTCCGGTTCGCGCAATGGAATCTGTCCGCGCATCAGAATGCTTACCGATTTTTTGTTCATGCCGTCCACCATGTTCTTGAACAAGCTGAATGATTCCAGTTTGTAGATCAATAATGGATCCTTCTGTTCATAGCTTGCATTCTGTACAGATTGGCGCAAATCGTCCATTTCACGCAAGTGTTCTTTCCATTCTTCATCGATGGTGTGAAGGATAACTGCCTTTTCAAACGACTTGATAACGTCTTTTGATTCCGTTTCGTACGCTGTTTTCAGGTTGCAGGAAATATTATACATGCGTTTTCCGTCAGATATCGGAATCAGGATGTTTTCATATTGTGCGCCCTGATGTTCATACACCTGTTTGATAACAGGGTTTGCAACTTCAGCAAGGCGATCCATCTTGTGTTTAAAGCTCTTGACAACAGCTTCGTATACTTTATCAACCAGTTTTTCTGTTTTTCCTGATTTGAATTCGTCTTCGGAGAAAGGAGTTTCGATGGCAGCCACACGTAGAAGCTCCATAACCAGTCCGTCATAATCCTGTAAATCCGCGTATTGTTCTACGATAGAGTTTACAGTATCAAAGAGCATGTTTGCAATATCGATTCCGATTCTTTCGCCCATTAGTGCGTGACGACGTCGTTTGTAGATAACTTCACGCTGTGAATTCATTACGTCGTCGTATTCAAGGAGACGTTTACGAATACCGAAGTTGTTTTCTTCTACTTTTTTCTGTGCACGTTCCACTGATTTGCTGAGCATATTGTGTTCCAGCATTTCGCCTTCTTTGAAGCCCATCCGATCCATCAAACCGGCAATACGTTCGGTCGCAAACAGACGCATCAGGTTATCTTCAAGAGAGACATAAAATACGGAAGATCCCGGATCTCCCTGACGTCCGGCACGCCCACGCAACTGGCGGTCTACACGACGGGATTCGTGACGTTCTGTCCCGATGATTGCCAATCCTCCGGCAGCTTTCACTTCCGGTGACAGTTTGATGTCGGTACCACGTCCGGCCATATTTGTAGCGATAGTGACTGTTCCTGTTTGTCCGGCAAGAGATACGATTTCCGCTTCTTTCTGGTGCAGTTTCGCATTCAGTACATTGTGCTTGATTTTGCGAAGAGTAAGCATCCGGCTCAACAATTCGGAAATTTCCACAGATGTTGTACCTACCAACACCGGACGGCCTTCACCAATCAGCATTTCTATTTCCGTGATTACGGCAGAATATTTCTCACGAGCTGTTTTGTAGATGCGGTCGTTCATGTCTTTACGGGAAATAGGGCGGTTGGTTGGAATCACCACCACATCCAGTTTATAGATATCCCATAACTCACCGGCTTCGGTTTCAGCCGTACCGGTCATTCCGGACAGCTTGTTATACATACGGAAATAATTCTGAAGGGTGATGGTCGCGAATGTTTGTGTCGCCGCTTCCACTTTAACACCTTCTTTGGCTTCAATAGCCTGATGGAGTCCGTCTGAATAACGACGGCCATCCATGATACGTCCCGTTTGTTCGTCTACAATAAGCACTTTGTTATCGATAACAACATATTCGTCATCTTTTTCGAACAAAGTATAAGCTTTCAAAAGCTGATTAACCGTGTGGACACGTTCCGATTTTATAGAATAGTTTTGCAACAATTCGTCTTTCTTCTCTGCTTTTTGTGCATCGCTCAAGCCTTGTCTTTCCAGCTCGGACAATTGAGAAGCAATATCCGGCAATACAAAGAAATGAGGATCATCCGTATTTCCGGTGAGCAAATCGATACCTTTATCCGTTAGCTCGATGCTGTTGTTTTTTTCATCAATAACGAAATACAGATCGTCTGTCACAACATGCATATTGCGCATTTGATCCTGCATGTAGTAATCCTCCGTCTTGAGCATGGCTGCTTTGATTCCCGGTTCACTCAAATACTTGATCAAAGGCTTATTTTTAGGAAGTCCCTTAAATGAACGATACAGTAACAAAGCGCCTTCTTCCTGAACTTTTTTGTCTTCGGAAGCAAGTTTTGATTTGGCTTCAGCTAGCAAGCGGGTAGATAAATCGCGTTGCGCTTTTACGATAATTTCGACACGGGGACGATATTCGTCAAACAATTGTATTTCACCGCGAGGTACCGGGCCGGAGATAATCAATGGAGTACGGGCATCATCAATAAGTACGGAGTCAACTTCGTCGACAATAGCGTAGTTGTGACCGCGTTGAACCAGCTCGCTGGGCAGCGTGGCCATGTTGTCACGCAAATAGTCGAACCCGAATTCGTTGTTCGTTCCAAAGGTAATATCTGCCAGATAAGCTTGTCTACGTCCTTCTGAATTAGGTTGGTGCCTGTCGATACAATCAACCGAAAGGCCGTGGAACATATAAAGAGGGCCCATCCACTCCGAGTCACGTTTAGCGAGGTAGTCGTTGACTGTCACTACGTGTACTCCATTTCCAGTCAGTGCATTCAGGAACACCGGTAGAGTAGCTACCAATGTTTTTCCTTCCCCTGTAGCCATTTCGGCAATCTTTCCTTTGTGAAGAACCACTCCACCAAACAACTGCACATCGTAATGAATCATGTCCCAGACAATTTCATTACCACCGGCTTTCCAATGATTCTGATAAATCGCTTTGTCGCCTTCGATGCGCACGAAATCGTGTGACACAGCTAATTTTCGGTCAAAATCGGTTGCTGTTACAACCACTTCCGTATTTTGGGTCAGTCGACGCGCAGTATCTTTTACAATAGAGAATACTTCCGGCAGTACTTGTTCCAGAACTACTTCATATTTTTCAGTTATTTCTTTCTCAAGTTTATCCACTTGATTCCAGATTTCTTCGCGTTGGTCGATTTCCAGTTTTTCGGCCTGAGCGCGAAGCTCTACAATCTTATTCTTCTCATCAGCTACAAAGTCCTGAATCTGCTGCCTGATTTCAGCAGTTTTTGCACGTAGCTCATCATCCGAGAGTTTTTCGATAGCAGTGTAAGCATCCCTGATCTTGGCCACATAAGGATTGATCTCTTTCAAGTCCCGTTGTGATTTGTTCCCGAACAGTTTGCTCATAAATTCATTAAATCCCATAATCTGTATATATAACTTTTTTTATTATTTACGTTTTGTTTTTGCTTTCAATATTTAATGA
Organism: Dysgonamonadaceae bacterium; assembly: GCA_047605645.1. GTDB lineage: Bacteria > Bacteroidota > Bacteroidia > Bacteroidales > Dysgonomonadaceae > UBA1309. The sequence goes on from JASGFJ010000005.1 coordinate 14,755, forward strand.
GTTCACTAAGGACTCTTCCATTGGAAGCATTCGGAGAGCGGATTCTTAGTATGTAAGAAATTGTCGGAGCAATTTCTTTGGCATCGATTGTTCTGTTGATTTTTTGAGGCTTAACGTTGTATCCGAAAAAGAATACCGGAGCAACAACTTCAGTGTTCCTTATACGATAATCTTTTACATTGGCCGTTGTCTCTTTTTCATTCACAATCTTTACTCCGGGCTGAAGCACAAGGATAATGTCTCCGGCGGTATCCCGGTTCAACAGATTGCGGTATCCACTCATGCTGCTGTTCTCTTCTCCAAAAAGAAGTTGCGAAGAGGTAGCCACATCCTGCACACCGGTAAACTGAATCACAAATTCGGCGGCCTTTTTCTGAACTTCCTTTAAGTTTAGATTTTTGTTTTCAATCAACTTACGGTTCAGGTAGATTTGATTATTATAAAATCCTTCTACCCATTGTTCCCGTCCGTAGGTCGCCATCAGGTACATATTCAGTAGTGATGTACATCGATTGGGATAAAATACGGAATTCGGAATTGACAGATTTGAACCTTGAGGCTCTTCTGACTGATAGTATCCGGTAGAGGTGATGAAAATAATCGTATTTTTCAAACCGACCAGCTTGTCTATTCCGTCTAGAAAATCACCGAGTTGCTTATCTAGCCGGCAATATGTGTCCTGCAACTCCACCGAATAATTCTTGTCTTTGGCTTTCGAATAGTTTCCTGCATACAAAGCCAGGGAAACAAAGTCCGGATAAGCTCTTTTGCCCAGAGCTGCCTTGTCAATGACAGACAAAGCCATGCCGACAGTTTCGTCATTAACCAGCGGACTCTCCTTCAATAGAATATATGAATCCTTATTTGCTCCGAAAGAGTGGTTGAAGTTGTATATATTATTAGTATAAGGAAATGACTTATATTTATCGATGGACAATAACGGTTTCCAGTTTAATTCGGAAATACGTCGGCTCAGTGAAGAATTGCTGCGGTTGTATTGATCAACTACCCAGTGGAGATTCTTGTAATAAGTGGTCGTTGCCCATTTGCCTGTAAAATCTTCTAACCAATACGCTCCATTACCTGCACGCCCGGCAGTGATGAGTGCCTCTGTTGAATTGGGAGCGAAAGAATATACATCTGAGTTTCCCTGCGAAGCTATCTTCAGTTCGTCACCGATAGTTGAAACTTTGAGCGCCAGCGGCGATACTTTGTCTTGCGTGTAGTTGCCCAAATAGGAGTCGTCTGCAAAGACGGGGGCAAGTACTCCTTTATCCCGAAGGTATTTTTGACTGCTGTTGATTCCCGAATAGAACGGATCGGAGCCGGTGTATATCGTGGAAATAGCTGACGCCCCATTTACATCCGGAAAATCGAAAGACATGTTTTGATAGACAAGTCCCTCTCTTAGAAGTCTTTTAAATCCTTTTTCGCCAAAATTACTTTGAAAAAAATCAAGGTAGTCACCACGAAGTTGATCAATAGTAATTCCTATCACCAGTTTCGGCGTTTCAGGAACATTTACCTGAGCCTTGACCGAACTGATGGTTAAAACAGCGACTAAAGATGTTATTATTTTTATCACGTGATATTATTAATTGTTGTATTGCATCTCAAACATCGTGCCAATCGTTTTATTTACGGACACCGATAAATGCATAAGCTCCCGAACGCAGCCATAATGTCAGTACGAAAGGGATAAACGCGCTTAACAGTTCTTGAGGAATAAGCTTCCAGCATACCAGAAAGAGCGTCGTAACCGCAAAGTTAATAAAATGATAGTAATATATAGACCGCAACTTGGATTTTACAAAAAATAAAACGGAGGCAACCAGATGAAGAGGCTGAAGCCACAGGTAGTTCCAATTTGGAGACATACAGGGGTGAACTGAAAAGAACATCAGGAAAGTAAGGACGATGCCACTCAGCCCGGCGACAGCAAAAATCAGGGTGTCGAAAAGACGGGAGATGAAGAATGCACCGCCGTTTTTCCATTCCATGAAGCTCACCAGCAAGGCTATAGCAAAAAGCAGTATTCCGGTAAGCCACGGGGTGAAAAATGGTTTTGAAAAGGTATTGTCTCCCTTTGGATTCAATATTGCTGAAGAGCTTACCAGCGATTGCCTGTCCCCATCTGTATGTTGTATTTGAGCATTGTTCAATGCCTCGTATAAGTAACTTGGCAAGAATAGTTTTTCACGCGCTGTCACAGGTGTGTCAGCTCCCGAGCCCACTACCAGGTTGATGCCGAATTGCTCCCAGACATGTCCATCCAGAAATTCGTTTAGCATGTTGCGAAAAGAGAGAGACGAGTGGGAGGGAGCAAGCAGGATTTTGCCATCTATATTTTTTTCGAGAATGACAAAAAGACGCGTAGCACAATTATCGAAGAAAAAATTGTATCTATATTCCCTGTTTTCGGGCAGTGCATTAATACAAAGAGCGTTCCATACCTGCTGTTTTTCCTTTTGAGTCAGCCGTATCACTTGTTCGTCGACTTCCTGTCCTTTCATCTGATATTCCAAGAGGTATTCGGGAAAGCTCATTGCTGCCACCATATAATCGGTTTCCCCTTTCGCAAAGTGATAAATAAAGTTTGGTTTATTAAAACTGAACATACCGTAGTTAAAGACCAGGTCTATGTGTTTAGCCGGATCTTTGACCCGGATAGAAGCATGGCCAAATAATCCGTATATAGCTCCCGACCACGGAGAATTTGTCAGAATCGATACTTCTGCAGAATCACTCAGTGCGATCTCCTGCGCCTGTGTTCCGGACGATGCCAGAAAAAAGACTAGCAGGGTAATCAGTATTAAAAACTTCTTTGCCATTTACTAAAATTTAGGGCAAAGATAAGAAAAAGCTTTAGAATAGATTTGGCGTGCTTTTCTTTAATTCTAATTGATTTCTATCTGCCAATATTAAAATACGGATTTAAACAATTCTCCGCTATTCATTAACCAATTTATCCCACCGATGTTATGATCTCTTTTTATACATTTGTTCTAAATTTAAAATTAACCTTGAGTAATGAAAAATTTATATCTGAATGCACTTGTATTAGCCCTGTGCCTGATTACATCAAACCTTTATTCCGCAACTTACTATGTTTCTTCATCAGGAACATCTTCAGCTTCAGGTACAATCACGAATCCTCTGAATTTTTCTGCAGCCATCCGCAAATCACTTGCTGCAGGTGATACCATTTATGTGAGAGGTGGAACTTATAGCTTTACAAGTACGCAAACAATCAGCAGATCGGGAACATCGACTTCGTATATTGTCATCACAGCTTATCCAGGAGAGACTCCGGTTCTCGATTTCAGGAATCAAGCCTACAACAGCAGTAATCCGGGAGTAAAAATTAATTCGGATTATCTCCACTTTAAAGGATTTATTATTCAGGGAGCAGGAGACAACGGTTTGATTGTGTACGGAAGCAACAACATTATAGAACACTGTACTTTTCGCTGGAATTGCGATTCGGGCCTGCAAATGAAAACAGGGAGCGATAATCTAATCAAAAACTGCGACTCGTATGAAAATTTTGACTACATGACCACCAAAAGTGATGGGACACCTAATTATGGAGGAAATGCAGATGGGTTTGCTGATAAACAATATACGAATACCGGAGCAAATACCTATTTGGGTTGTCGTTCCTGGCTAAATGGAGATGACGGCTGGGATAGTTACCAAAAGATTGGCAACACGGTCTACGATAGTTGCTGGTGTTATAAAAATGGACCGGATTCTATTGATATGACCAATCATATCCGTTTCCAGACCGACAGTGCCTCCTGGTTCTATCAGTTTAAAGGGACCGACGGTCGCTTTGTCATGAAAAATTATGGCAATGGTAACGGATTTAAGGTGGGAGGAGACCAAACAACCCATAATGCAACTTTGAGATTTTGTGTTTCTGCAGGCAATGCAGTGAAAGGATTTGATCAAAACAATAATGCAGGATTGATGACACTCTACAACTGCTCTGCATACAAAAATAATCCGAACTACGGATTTGCCAATACCTTGGTCGGTACGTTGATTATAAAGAATTGTGCAAGTTTAGATCCGTTGAGTAGTAATATTTTTAAAACATCAACCATCACCTCTGAACATAATTCATGGAACACAGGATACACCTGCAATGCTTCTTATTTTGAGAACCTGGATGCCACACAGCTTCTCGCAAACCGGCAAGCCGATGGCTCTTTGCCTGAAATAACATTTATGCATCAGCAGTCTACAAGCGGAATGATTGACAAGGGACTTGATGTTGGGCTATTCTATTGGGGAACGGCTCCGGATCTGGGTGCTTTCGAATACAACCCATCCACCACGGCTATTCATGAAAATACGACATTCTCAGGGGTATTCTCTGCCTATTTTTTATCAACCGGAAAACAGATTATAATCAATGCCTCTCTGGAATCATCCATTGAAATATTTACTATTCCCGGAAGAAAAATACTGTCAACCAATGTATCATCCGGGCAGACAGAACTTTCAGCTGAAGGTTGGAGCAAAGGGCTCTATATCATCAAGGCTATAGATTTAAACAGGAATATACGAAGTGCTAAAATAATGGTATATTAATAGTTTGTTTGAGAGATTGTTTTAGGCTACTCTCTTTTTAAATAAAATAAGGATCGCTCCGAAGAGAGCGATCCTTATTTTATGTAGAGGCCGAGGATGAATATCTAAAAAATGATTTATACCCGGTTGGCTTATGCAAATCAGCTGCCGGAATTTAGATAGAGCCATATTTTGTATTCATCCGTTCGTGAATTCGTCGGATTTTAGAGACTCATGTTCTGCCTGCGTTTTGCTTCCTTCTATTTTTGCGATAGGTTGATGCTTAACGGGAAAGTTTACAGAGTTTGCAATATAACAAAGTTCATTAGCCTTTCGATGCAATTCGTTGGCTTTGTCAATCATATTTACATCTTTTACCGTTACAGTCGGATGAAGTGTTACTTCGACAAAATGTCCACTTCCATTTACTGTTTCAACCATTACTCCGGTCACCTTGTCAACATAATCTGTCACAATTATATTCGCTTCTGAACACAAGTGTAAATACCAGAGCATGTGACAAGAAGATAGGGAAGCAATCAACAAATCTTCCGGATTATGTTTGGTTGGGTCGCCTCGGAAAGCTGGGTCTGACGAGCCTAAAATGTCTGGTTTACGCTCTATCACAATTTGATGGCTTCTCTCATAATTTCTATAATTATCAGTTCCCGTGCCTTTGTTTCCGGTCCACTTGATTATCGCATTATAATAATGTTCTTTTTTCATTTTCTTCTTCCTGTCTTAATTTTTTGATATGATGCTCTGAAATAACATCCAGTATAGGGATTTGTTTAAAGGAAAATGTATACGAGTGGGTATTGTTTCAACGGGTATTTAACTTTTAGATTTGTGAAAATAAAACTTTTTTCATATATTGGCATTGATTTTCAGTACGATCCGATAAATGCACGTTTTTGTCAAACACATTAAGATAAAAGTATTGTATCAGGATAAGCTGAAACCTCTGTATTACTTGCGTTTTTAACCATTAGGATGTAAATACCCTTTAAACACTAATTTGTTTTATGAAATTATTTTCTACGAAAGTACGATTGCAGCTCTTCTTTTTTGTCTTATCTATTTGCGGTGGATACGCGAAAGACTCCAATAAGCAAAAGTTTATAGAAGAAAATGTTCGGTTTGCGGTAGAGCAGACCAACCGGATGCTTTTCCAGACAGGAGAACCAACCGGTAAAAATTATCCCCGAACAATGAATCAGCAGGGAAAACTGGTTGTAACATCCATGTATGACTGGACTCCCGGTTTTTTTCCGGGAAATTTATGGTATCTGTATGAACTGACGGGAGACGAACATTGGAAAAAAGAGGCAGAGAAATGGACCAACTCTCTGGAGAAACTGAAAACATTTTCAGGACATCACGATCTCGGATTTATGATGTATTGCAGTTATGGAAACGCTGAACGTCTGGCTCCGAAACCTCAATATAAAGATATTCTTATTGAAAGTGCAAACTCGCTTTGCAAGCGTTTCGATTCGAAAGTAGGCTTGATAAAATCATGGAACTCGTTTAAACCCTGGAATGACACTATCGCATTTCAATATCCGGTGATTATTGACAACATGATGAATTTGGAAATGCTGATGTATGCCTCTAAAATAACAGGAAATCCAACATATTCCAATATCGCTGTCAGTCATGCCAATGCGACTTTAAAAAACCAGTTTCGGGACAATCACAGTATCTTTCATGTCGTGCTGTATGACACACGGAGTCCGCGAGTGATCGGAGCATGCACCGCGCAAGGATTTAGTGATAATTCAACCTGGTCGCGCGGGCAAGCCTGGGCTATTTACGGATTTACCATGATGTATCGCGAAACACGCGATCCGGATTATCTTCAGGCAGCTATAAACGCAGCAGATTACTTTTTGAAAAAATTACCGAAAGACAAGGTGCCTCTTTGGGACTTTCATGTAGGAGAAAAGGGATATATACCCGGATACCGATCGTATGCATCCACATTTCAGGAGAAATTGAAAGATGCCTCGGCTGCTGCCATTGTTTGTTCCGCACTTTTCGAACTATGCCAATATGCACCTCAAAAGAAATACCGGAAGAAAGCGGAAAAGATGTTGAAGAGCCTTGCCTCACCGGCATATCGTGCCGCTCCCGGGACGAATGCCGACTTTCTGTTGATGCATAGTGTGGGTAGTATTCCTCACCGTTCCGAAATAGATAAACCGTTGATTTATGCAGATTATTATTTTCTGGAAGCCCTTGTTCGATACAAAAATCTGAATTAATAACAGAAAATGCAGATCTGTTTTCAATGTATGAAACGAAGTCTGATTTTTATTCAATCAGCAAGAACAATGATTTAAAAATCTGTAGAGACGTTGCATGCAACGCTCTACAACTCCTTGTTTCGGACGTCTATTTTTAATAAACTTTTTGCAGGCTACGGTAAAAATCATGATTTTTATGTAAGTTTGTAGATCTAAACCGGTTTTTATATTGATGAATAATTTTAACTGGCTTGGATAACAATAATGATTATAATCTTGGATTTAAAAGCTGATTTATGGGGCTGAAAACAAAACTAACGGTAATGAATTTCCTCCAGTTCTTCGTGTGGGGATCATGGATGATGACTCTGGGACACTATGGATTCGAAGAAAAACAATGGAATGGTGCTCAATTTGGATTGGTATTTTCAACAATGGGCTTTGCCTCTTTGATAATGCCGACTTTATTCGGTATTCTTGCCGATAAATGGAAAGCCAATTATGTTTATGCTATATTGCATTTGCTATTTGGTATAACCATGTGTTTTTTACCAATGATTGATGCTCCCATCCCTTTTTTCTGGGTTTTACTTGTTGCCATGTGCTTCTATATGCCTACACTTGGATTAAATAATTCTATCGGTTTTAAATTGCTGAAGAGCGAGAAAAAGGATCCTACCAAATTTTTTCCTCCAATCCGTGTCTGGGGAACCGTCGGATTTATCGCTGCCATGTGGGTAACTAATTTGTTTACTAAAGAGTGGGGGTTCGGACAAAGTATAAAAGTTTCATTCATTATAGCTGCTATTGTCGCATTTGTATTGTCATTATACTCGTTTTTCATTCTTCCGGTCATTCGCTGTGAAGAACAATCAACGAAAGAAAATAAAACACTCATCGAAAAGTTGGGACTGGAAGCCTTCGTCTTGTTCAAACAAAAGAAAATGGCTATTTTCTTTGTTTTCAGTTTGCTATTAGGGGGCGCTCTGCAGTTGACCAATGCTTATGGTGACGGTTTCTTGCAAGACTCAACCGTGTTTCCGAAAGGGGAGTTGATTAATAATTTTTCAACAATCATTCTTTCTGTTTCTCAGATATCCGAAACATTGTTTATTCTTGCGATACCTTTCTTTATGAGGAAGTTTGGAATCAAGAAAGTGATGTTGCTCAGTATGATGGCCTGGGTTCTCCGGTTCGGACTTTTTGGCCTGGCCGACAATTCAGTGCAAGGATTTGGTTTGATCATCGTTTCTTGTATCGTATATGGGATGGCATTCGATTTCTTCAATATATCAGGAGCTTTGTTTGTGGAAGAAAATACCGATTCAAAAATCCAGTCATCTGCTCAGGGCGTGTTTATGTTGATGACCAATGGCATCGGTGCAGTTCTTGGAAATATCGTCGCCGGTTTTGTTATCACAAAATGGTTTGAGAATCCGGTGACACACATAAAGGAATGGTCTAATATCTGGTTTGTATTTGCTGCTTATGCTCTTGTTGTCGGTATTGTATTTGCATTTGTATTCAAATACGATCCTAAAAAAGATAAAAAAAGGGCTATGAGGTAAATGTTCCCGATAATGTAAATTATTTATAAATTCCCCGTTGAATATTGCTTTAACTAAACAATTCAATGGGGATTGTTGTATTATATAACTAAATAGAAATTTAGAAATACACCCATGGAATTTTTAAAAAAATTAAAAAAAGACTTTACACAGATAAATAGTAAACAGAAGTCCAGTGCATTTGATTTAATCAAATATATAGGGCCTGGTCTGTTAGTAACAGTGGGGTTTATTGATCCCGGAAACTGGGCTTCCAATTTTGCAGCCGGTTCACAATTTGGCTATGCTTTATTGTGGGTTGTCACTCTTTCAACCATCATGCTGATTATTTTGCAGCACAACGTAGCCCATTTGGGAATTGTCACGGGCTTATGCCTGTCTGAGGCGACAAATAAGTATTTGCCCCACAATACTTCCCGGTTTGTATTGTGGTCGGCACTTGGGGCATCCATATCGACCTCTTTGGCCGAAATTTTAGGAGGTGCTATTGCTATCAATATGCTTTTTGACGTACCCATTAAGATCGGAGCAATTCTAATCACTGTATTTGTCCTGATTATGATGTTTTCGAGCTCTTACAAAAAAATGGAACGCTATGTGATTGCTTTTGTGTCATTAATAGGATTGTCTTTTATTTATGAATTGTTTTTAGTGGAAATTAACTGGTCGGAAGCAATGGTTTCCTGGGTGAGGCCATCTATCCCTCATGGAAGTATGCTCTTGATCATGAGTGTTCTTGGCGCCGTTGTTATGCCACACAACTTGTTCCTGCATTCGGAGATCATCCAGAGTCGTGAATGGAATCAGAAAGACGAGGCGGTGATGGAGAAACAACTTAAATATGAATTCTTCGACACTTTCTTTTCGATGCTCATCGGCTGGGCTATTAATAGTGCCATGATTTTGCTGGCTGCATCTACGTTCTTCAAATCCGGAACAGTTGTCGATGACTTGCAACAGGCACAAAGTCTTCTTTCTCCGTTATTGGGCACCAATGCAGCTGTCGTTTTTGCATTGGCATTGCTTTTCGCCGGTATTTCGTCGTCAATGACTTCGGGAGTCGCCGCAGGTTCTATTTTCGCAGGCATGTACAATGAACCTTATAATATCAAGGATATTCACTCCAAAACAGGAGCTTTTATATCGCTTGGAGTGGCTCTCCTCATTATTTTCCTGATTAAGGATCCGTTTCAGGGGCTTATCATTTCGCAGGCCATTCTGAGCCTTCAGCTTCCCATCACCGTCTTTGTTCAGGTGAAACTAACTTCCTCAAAAGAAGTAATGGGAAAATATGCCAACAAACCTTTTACTAAAAGTTTATTGTATGGCATCGCTTTGGTTGTTACCGTTCTGAATCTGATGCTTCTTGCGAGCTTCTTTATAAAAATTTAAGCAGTATGCTATCCAATATTAAAAGAGAACGAAACAGAATTTTTCTGTTTCGTTCTCTTCTTTTTGTGTGCCGTGCATAATTACTAACTTGCTGGTGTAAGTCCAGGACGAAGTAGGTAGCGACCAACCGTTAGCAGAAGGCAAGGGTGTCCATCGCGAGGTGGAATCTGAAAAAATCCGTATGCTAAATCCGCTCTGAAAAACACGAATATTCTATAAGGAACGAGACTCCACCAGAAAGTTGTCCAATCAAACAAAGTCTTAAAACTCTCCGGATGTAACTTTTATAGACCAACCTTTTATGCTAGATATTGCGGCTCTTGCCATCAATCTTCTTATGTACAATAGCATCAATCACAGCCACAGCCGTCAGGTTGACAATGTCGCGAACCGAACTTTCAATGTCTGTAAAATGCACAGGTTTATTCAACCCGGTTTGTATAGGACCGACACTTTCTGCCGATATTCCGGTTTCCAACATGATTTTACTAGCAATATTGGCACTGGTTAAGTCCGGAAACAAAATCGTATTGACGTCTTTTCCTTGCAGTTTATTGAAAGGAAACATTTTGTCACGGAGATCTTTATTCAACGCAAAATTCATCTGCATTTCTCCGTCAATGACCAATTCCGGATAATTCTCATGTATGAATTTTACGGCACTGGCTACTTTCTGTGGCGCTCCATCATTGTCTGCTCCAAAATTGGAAAATGAAACCACGGCTGTTGTTGCCTTCATATTAAAGAATCTGGCCAGGTCATCGGCTTGCCGTGCCATATCAACCAATACTTCGCCTTTGGGATTTCGGTTAATCAGTGTATCTCCGAAAATAAGAATGCCTTTTTTGGTTTGGAAAATGTGCATCGCTCCAAAGTATTTATATTTCGGATTGATTCCAATCACTTCATGGGCAATCTTAGCAAAATCCTGGTAATGACTGTAAATCCCGGTTATCATAGCATCTGCTTCATCGGTTTCGACCATCATCATTCCAAAGTAATTGCGATCGTTCATCTTCTCGAAAGCCTCATGAAAAGTCATGCCCTGACGCTCTCTTCTTTGTGAAAGTATGGTTGCAAATTTTGCACGCCGGGCATCTTCTTCAATATTTCGGTGTTGTACCACTTCAATGCCGGAAATATCCAGGTTATTTTCTGTAGCAATGCGTTGAATTCTCTCTTTATTTCCGATAAAAATGGGGTGACAGATACCTTCATTTCTGGCGATAATAGCTGCTTTTATCATATTCGGATGATTGGCCTCGCTGAAGACCACCTTTTGTGGATTTGTTTTTGCGAGATTGGTCATTCGCCGGATAAATTTATTGCTGTATCCCATCATTTCTTGCAAATGATTCTCATACTGAGTCCAGCTCTCAATTTCTTTTCTGGCAACACCCGATTCCATTGCAGCTTTGGCTACAGCCACAGAGACTCTTGAAAGCAGGCGAGGATCCATTGGTTTGGGAATCAGATAATCACGTCCGAAAAACAGATATTGCAACCCATAAGCGGAGTTTACAATTTCAGGAACTGTCTCTTTAGCAAGTGCGGCAATCGCTTTTACGGCAGCCAATTTCATTTCCTCATTAATTGTTCTGGCCTGAACATCCAAAGCACCGCGAAAAATATAAGGAAATCCGATAACATTGTTAATCTGATTGGGATAATCGGAACGCCCGGTTGCAAAAATAAGATCTCCACGCGACTCTTTTGCTTCATCAAAAGAAATTTCCGGATTGGGATTGGCTAAAGCAAAAACAATAGGATTGTCAGCCATTGAACGAACCATTTCTTTGGTTAAGACATCCGCTTTAGAAAGTCCGAGAAAGACATCTGCACCGGCCATTGCTTGTTCTAAGGTCGTGAGATCCGTGTCGGCAGCAAATTCCTTCTTCATTTCATTCAAATCAGTTCTCTTCGTGCTGATAATGCCTTTGCTGTCGAGCATCAAGATGTTTTCTTTTTTGACTCCCAGCATGATATAGAGTTTTGTACAGGAGATAGCAGATGCTCCGGCTCCATTTACGACCAAGCGGATATTTTCAATATTCTTGCCTGTAATTTCGAGTGCATTCAATAATCCGGCAGAAGAGATGATAGCAGTACCATGCTGATCGTCATGCATAACCGGAATATCAAGAGCCTCTTTTAGCCTTGTTTCAATCTCAAAGCATTCAGGTGCTTTGATATCTTCCAGATTGATACCACCGAAAGTAGGGGAGATTGCCTTTACCGTTTGTATGAATTTCTCGGGATCTTTCTCATCAACTTCGATATCAAAGACGTCGATGCCTGCAAATATTTTGAACAATAAACCTTTCCCTTCCATCACCGGTTTCCCTGCCAGAGCACCGATATTACCAAGACCAAGCACGGCTGTGCCGTTCGAAATAACAGCTACAAGGTTTCCTTTGGCTGTGTAATCATAAGCCTTGCTGCTGTCTTTTTCAATCTCAAGACATGGCTCCGCCACACCGGGAGAATATGCAAGAGATAAATCGTTTTGTGTACTGTGGGCTTTTGTTGGAATTACTTCGATCTTTCCCGGCTTACCGCTTTTGTGGTATTGCAATGCCGCTTCTTTTAATGTCTTTTGCATAATCAATTGAGCAGTTGTTTTTTATATAAATTAAGCTATATAATTTATTGTAAATTTATTCATTTCGGCTTGAATATGTATTATATCTCCGATTTAATTTTTGATTTTCAGAAATATTTTATTCATTCGTTATTTTAAACCGGATATCGAGAGAAATTAGGAATCGGATTTTATGAAAAAACGAGGATTAATGCATTTTTCCCATTCTTGATATAACCTGCTGTAATCAGCTCCTGTGCATGCGTTCGGACTGATTCTCTTATTTGATCAAAACAAAATTCTTCACTCAATGCCGGATAGCCGAATAGGTCATTCCTGCTTCACTGTATTTATTATGCCCACCAATCAATAGTTATTAGATGCCGCTTGACACCTGGTCAAGACAATGGATGAAACAGCCGATGAACAGGAGTAGAAACGCGGCATCGCTGAAACTGCTGCTTTTTTAGTATTATGGAAAGAAAAGAATTTAAATTTAAAGAAACTGTTGTGAATTTGAATCAACAAAAGAAGGAGTAATGGTAAATGCGATTTAAATGGCTTCGTTTTTTGGAAATATTCTGAGCTTTTAGTACTCAAAATCTCATATAAAGCGAAAATTCTCGTTTTGAAGAGGAATTTTCTCCTCTTGGTAAATTCATAAAAGCATGTTTAAATAAGCCGGAAGGAGGTAATTTAAAGATAAGATATAGAGGATTTGATTGTTTCAAAACAAAAATATAGAACTTAAATGCACCGGGTTTTAGCTCTAAAATTTGTGGCTTGATTAGATTCTGTTTATATGCAACGAAAGCTATGGCATCATTGTTGAAGAATTTGGCATTGAAAAAATACTGAAGGGAGGCTCTTCTATACCTGTGGAATATAACATCAAGACAATCATTTTCTGATGAATATATCTGGAAAAAGAAATTAGATCTGCCTTGAAAATTAAATCACCCGTGTCCTACAAAACAACTACTGATTCTACTTTCCGAGATAGTAGTGTTGTTGCTCGTTCTTCAATTATTTAAATATGTGAATGATATAATTTAAAATGATTGGAAGTTTCCTATTGGTTGGAAAATTTAGCGTAACCAGAATATAAATTCTTTGCAGATGTGTAGATTTTCATATTTCGGAAATATTATTGCAATCATTCAGTTCGGAAATATTCCATCTTTGTTTTGGGTGTACGGATAATTTACGTACATTTGTAGCAAAACTAGTTTATTATGAGTACAACAGGAGTAGAGCAAGCACGATTTGATACCAGACTTTCCAAAGAACAAAAACAATTTTTTGAGAAGGCTGCGATTTTGGGCGGTTATAGAAATCTTACTGACTTTATCGTGAAAGTGGTTCAAGAAAAAGCTGCCGAAATTATAAGGGATAAAGAACAAATAATTGCCTCAGAGAGAGATAGCCAAATATTTTTTGACGCGATAAATAATCCGCAAAAGCCTTCTGAAACATTGGAAAATGCTTTGAAAGATTACAATACATTTATCAAAAACTCAAAATAGTGAATGATAGAGGCATTAAAAAAAGAGCACGATCGAAGCGTTTTTGATTGCGGTACAAAATCATTGAATAGTTATCTAAAAGAACAAGTAAACCAGGATGTTAAACGAAAACTATCTGTTTGTTTTGTTTTGATAGAAGATGCAACAAAACTTATTCAGGGGTATTATACGTTATCAAACAACAGCATTCCCTTGAGTTGTTTTTCTGAAAAGGTACAAAATAAACTGCCCAAATCATACACATCAATCCCAACTACTTTATTGGGCAGGTTGGCTATTGATAAAAAGTTCCAAAAACAAGGGATCGGAAAAATTTTATTGATAGATGCTCTCAAAAGAAGTTATGAAGTATCCAAAACAATAGCTTCATTCGGAGTCATTGTTGATCCAATTGATTCCACAGCAAAAAGTTTTTACTCGAAATATGATTTTATCGAACTACCGGATAGCGGAAAGATGTTCATTGCGATGAAAACTTTAAAGGATTTATTTGAATAAAAAATCTGAGGGTGAACAAAGCCAGTGGCATTAATTCGAGAAAATTCAAAAATCTAATTGTTACAAGTGATCTCACCAGGCCACTTTTTTGTTTTTTCTATTTTCTCAGCTATCAGTTTGCCGCAAGCGAGGGAAAAGCGCTTCGGCTGATAGTTTTTTCATGTAATTGAAGGGCGGTTTTTCAATGGGCGGCAGTGCTAAAATTCCTCGCACAGTCAGCCGTGTAGGGAATCTTCGTTAAATAATATAAGCAAACGAACTTTTTATATCCTATCCTTTAATAAAGGGGCTGTTATTTTTCAATCTATTTTTGAAGCATGAAATATTTTCCTGATCAAATACCCTTGATTCGTAGACGACAATGAAAATATTAATAAGCAACAGGAGTAAAGGCGTGGCATTGCTGAAACTGCTGCTTTTTTAGTACTATGGAAAGAAAAGAATTTAAATTTAAAGAAACTGCTGTTGAATTTGAATCAACAAAAGAAGGAGTAATGGTAAATGCGACTCAAATGGCTTCGTTTTTTGGAAATATTTTGGGCTTTTAGTACTCAAAATCTCATATAAAGCGAAAATTCTCGTTTTGAAGAGGAATTTTCTCCTCTTGGTAAATTCATAAAAGCATGTTTAAATAAGCCGGAAGGAGGTAATTTAAAGATAAAAAGTATCTTCGTTTCGATTGAGTTTTATTTTCATTTTGGATAAGTCCCAAAACACAATATAAGCCGCTAATTAGTAGCGACTTATATTATTTTTAAGCAGAGAGGAAGAGATTCGAACTCTCGAAACAGTTACCCGTTTACTACCTTTCCAGGGTAGCCTCTTCAACCACTCGAGCACCTCTCTAGTTGAATTCGGATGCAAAGATAATATATATTTCTAAATTGACAAGTACTCATTTCAAAGTTTCAAGCTTTCGGAGTAATTGGTTTTATCTTGTAATATTAACAAATCACGGAAGAACTTTTATGAGATAATTCTGTTTAGGTCTGACAAAAACAGTTAACTTTGTAATGTAAAAAAATGAAACGATAAAACAAATGTCTGATATTCAGTTGCAATATTCCAATTCGATTCATAGACAGAATAATTGCTGCCGATATTTGCATTTTTTATATAAACGTCTTATCCTCGAAAAGAATTTCTGCTTTCGGGGATTTTTTTTTCTCAGCCACAACAATTTTTATATAGTTTAACTGCATTATGAACAGAAAAAAAAGTTTAGTTTCGATTACAGACTACACCAAAGAGGATATTTTGCGTATTCTCAGGTTGGCTGAAAAGTTCGACCAGAATCCGAACCGGAAATATTTGGAAGGAAAAGTCTGTGCTACCTTGTTTTTCGAACCTTCAACCCGTACACGACTAAGTTTCGAAACGGCAATCAACCGGCTTGGCGGACGTGTTATCGGGTTCTCTGATGCCTCTACAACAAGTTCTTCGAAAGGAGAAACACTGAAAGACACAATTGCCATGGTTAGCAATTACGCCGACTTAATCATTATGAGGCATTATCTCGAAGGGGCTGCCCGATACGCGTCGGAAGTTTCTTCCGTACCAATCATAAATGCGGGAGATGGCGCCAATCAGCATCCGACACAAACGATGCTCGACTTGTATTCCATTTACAAGACGCAGGGTACGCTGAATAACCTGACAATCAATCTTGTCGGTGATTTGAAATATGGACGAACAGTACACTCATTGATTATCGGGCTCTCACATTTCAACCCGACATTCAATTTTATTGCTCCTGATGAATTAAAATTGCCTGAGATCTATAAGAATTTCTGCGATAAGCATCAGATTAGATATCAAGAATACACGGAATTTACAGAAGAAGTGATCAACCAATGTGATATTCTGTATATGACCAGAGTACAACGCGAACGCTTTACAGATTTGATGGAATATGAGAAAGTGAAGAATGTGTATATTCTTCGTCGCAGCATGATTGAAAACTCCAAAGCCAATATGCGTATTCTACACCCGCTTCCACGAGTAAATGAGATACAACAGGACGTAGACGACAGTCCGAAGGCTTACTATTTTCAGCAGGCTAAAAACGGCATGTATGCAAGAGAAGCGGTTATCTGCGATGTGTTAAATATTGATGTTGAATAATCTGAACAATTTATTATTATGTCATCCAAAAGGACTGAATTACAGGTCGCTGCTTTGTGTAACGGGACAGCTATCGACCATATACCGTCAGAAGAAGTTTTTAAAGTTGTGTCTTTGCTCAATCTTCAGAATGTGAAACATCCTATCACTATCGGGAGCAATCTGGAAAGTAAGAAGATGGGAAGTAAAGGTATAATTAAAATTACAGATAAGTTTTTTGAAGAAAACGAAATCAACAAAATTGCAATTATTGCACCTAAAGCGGTTCTGAACGTCATACGCGATTACGAAGTGGTAGAAAAAAAACAATTGAATCTGCCCGGTACAATTGTAAATATCGTGAAATGCAACAATCCGGTCTGCATTACCAACAACGAGCCAATGAAAACTCGCTTTGAAGTGCTGAATGAAAACCCTCTTGAATTGCGCTGTCATTATTGTGATTTGAAAATAAAAAAAGAGGATATTGTTCTGAAGTAAGTCTACTCTTTCCGAAACGAACAAAACAGCTTTATTCCAACGGAGTAAAGCTGTTTTGCTTTTTTGCGGATGTTTTGTTTCTGTGAATATTTTGTTTTCCGGAAATACGTTTCCCAAATTGCGTTTCCATATAAAAATGCCCGAACTATTTAAGTCCGGGCATTTTTATATATAAAGCGTCTGATTTGCGGCAAATTTCAGGAAAGATTATTCATCCTCACTGTAGGCAAGTTCGCCATGTTGTGAAATATCCAAACCAACAGACTCGTCTTCTTTAGAAGCACGTATTCCAACAATTGCATCTACAATCTTGAACAGGATAAAAGTCATTACTGCGCTGAATACCACTGTGAACAAAGTAGCCAGGATTTGTATCCATAGTTGATGGAAATCTCCATAAAGAGCTCCTTGCGGACCACCTGTAATAGATTTCGTTGCAAATACCCCTGTCAGGATAGAACCAACAATACCGCCGATGCCATGTACACCAAATGCATCCAAAGAATCGTCGTATGTAAGCTTGCTTTTTACGAAAGCAACCATTGTGAAACATATTACAGCAGCTGCAAGACCAATAAAGAAAGAACCCAAAACATCAGCTGAGCCGGCTGCCGGGGTAATAGCTACCAAACCGGCAACTGCACCTGTACAGAATCCGACAACGGTAGGTTTTTTGTTGATAATCCATTCAAGCATCATCCATGCTACGGCAGCTACTGCTGTGGCAAAATGGGTTGCAAGAAAAGCACTTGCAGCAAGTCCGTTTGCAGCCAAGCCACTACCCGCGTTAAATCCAATCCAGCCTAACCATAGAAGGGAAGTTCCGATAACAACAAAGGGGATGTTATGAGGAGTAATTGGGTGACCGGTGGTTCTGTACCCTTTGCGGCGACCAATCAGTAAACACATCACGAAAGCTGAAACTCCGGCATTGATATGAACAACAGTTCCTCCGGCAAAGTCCAATGCACCTAATTTGAACAACCATCCGGTATCGCACCAAACAAAATGCGCCATTGGGTTATATACCAGGATGGACCACAAAACTGAAAATAAAAGGAATCCTGAGAATTTGATTCTTTCAGCAAAAGTACCAATAATCAAAGCAGGCGTAATCACTGCAAACATACATTGGAACAGAGCAAATAGAATTTCAGGAATATTTCCGCTGGTTAATGTGTTGATTGTCATTCCATTTAAAAATGATTTTTCAAATCCTCCGATAAAAAAACCAATTCCTGTATCTTTCAGTCCATGACCGAAGGCCCAACTATAACCAAAAGCAATCCAGATAATACTGATAACACCAGTAAGTACCAAGCACTGCATTAAAATACTCAATACATTTTTGCGGCGCACCAATCCTCCATAAAACAAAGCCAATCCGGGAATGGTCATCATTAGGACTAATACAGTGGCTACAATCATCCAGGCTGTATTCCCTGAGTCTAAGGTTGGGGCCGGTGTTCCCTGAGCCATCATTGCGGGGCTAATAGCCAAAAGCCCCAATAGTAAACCTGAAATTTTCACAATCTTTTTCATATATTCTTCTTTTTAAAAGACACCACTGCTACACGATGAATGGCTTGATTTTCCAGTATGTCTTACAATGCTTTAAATAGAATTCGACTTTTAATAGATAAAAAGGATATCTGCCTTATTATTTAATTGTTAGGGTATCAAAAAATAAAGTTATTTTTCTTTGTTATATAGCGATTCTTCGCCATGATCGCCAGTCCTGATGCGGATCGACTGCTCTATCGGAGATACAAAAATTCGTCCGTCTCCGCTTTCACCGGTGTATCCGGCTTTAAGAATAGCATTCACCGACTTATCGACATTTACATCCCGTACCACGAAAGAGATATAAATGCGGTCGATAGCATTGATATCATAAGCTATACCTCTGAAAATAAGACCTTGCTTGGCATCTCCCTGCCCTTTTACATCCCACCAGGAAAGAAAATCAATTTCAGCCTCATGCAAAGCTCTTCTCACATCCTGGAATTTAGATTTACGAATAATTGCTTCAATTTTTTTCATCGGATAAATATTTTATTATTTAAAGAGTTACTCCTAATACTACGAAAGAACGCTCGGTGTGAGGATTAACACCAACTTTTGCATAAACAGGCAGTGTAAAATCTGCAATTTTCACATTCTTGCTTGCTGTCAGTCCAATATTCACTACTGAAAATCCGGAGTTTCCATAGTAAGCAGTTTCCCATGGAGAAATACCTAATTCAGCTTTGAAATCTACCGAACTGATTTTGAAAGGTGCCGTTGCCTGGAAATAACTTGAATAAGCTCTTTTCGTATTCTCATTTTTGTAATAATCATTACCGGCAAAATTCGTATTCCATGCCAAAGCCAATGGGCCAAAGTTGTAGGCAAGGGTTGCTTCATACACATGAGCGGTTGAGTGCGAACCGTATTTGAAATACTTCACATCCCCAAAATTTTTATCCAGTAATGAGTAGTAATCTGTAATTGCCGCACTGAAACCTCCGGCTGTATAGCCTAATGTAAAATCCATTTCACTGGTGTAGGTGCTGCTTTTATCTAAAGCGACCGATCCCCATGCACCCAAGGAGAATCCTTTGTAAGATATTCCGAGCGAAGGTTGTACTGCCGGGCCACCCAAATCCTGACCGCGCCATTCGTATGCGCTCACAACGTCAGCCGCTACATTTGCTTCGACTTTATCCTGGGCACTTAGCTTTGAACTTGCCAACGACAACATAGCCAGAACGCAGATACCTAATTTTCCAATTACATTCTTTCTCATAACATACGTCAGTTAAATGATTATTAAATAGTAAAATTATCAGTGCAAAGATTCATCTTTTTACATAATGATTTTCTGAGGACAAAGATTTGACATTTTTTTCAATCTACCAAATTTTATGTCAAAAAAATTTACTTTTGATACATATTATTTGTTTATGGTTTCATTTTGATATATAAATAAATATTTTTCAATCAAAAAGGAAAGAGGTGTTTCCCTCATTTAATCAGGGTAATTGCAAAAAAAGAAGGGCAAACCAGTTGATTAAACCAGTTTGCCCTGAATAGCAATATTTGTTTCTAACTGCTAAAAAACAGCTAAAGTCAGATGCCTAAACTTTTACGGATTTCTGCAATTTTTTCTTCCGTAGCACTATTCACTGCATCATATTCCTCTCTTGATTTGAGTTTCGCCTTCAATTCAATATAGAATTTAATCTTCGGCTCTGTGCCGGAAGGACGAATGGATACTTTTGTTCCGTCTTCGGTGAAATATTGAAGAACATTAGAGGTTGTTGGCATTTCAAGCGTGAATTTTTCATTGATATTGAAATCAAATCCCTCTAATTTTGCAAAATCTTTAATAATAGTCACTTTCGAACCTGCAATTTCCTTGATAGGGTTTTCACGGAAGTTCTTCATCATGGCTTCTATTTCTTCTGCTCCGGATTTACCTTTGCGCACGACAGAAATTCCTTTTTCTTTAGAAAATCCGTATTCAAGATAAATATCCTGCAGAAGTGTGAATAGGGATTTGCCATTGTCTTTTGCCCATGCTGCAATTTCTGCAAGAAGAACTGCTGCCGAAACAGCATCTTTGTCTCTGACAAAATCTTCGGCAAGGAATCCGTAGCTTTCTTCACCACCACCGATATAAGCTTTCTTTCCTTCATTTTCACGCATAACAGCTGCAATCCATTTGAAGCCGGTGTAGCATTCATACATTTCAACACCGTTCTTTTCTGCTATTTTATCAACCAGAGAAGTGGTAACAATCGTACGAACGGCATATTCCTTACCGGTGACTTTACCTAACTCTTTCCAGCGAGTAATCAAGTAATAGACATAAATAAGCAACGTTTGATTCCCATTTACCAGGATAAATTCGCCTTTGTCGTCACGGATAGCAGCTCCGATACGGTCTGAGTCGGGGTCGGTAGCAAACACCAGGTCGGCGCCGGTTTCTTCCGCTTTTTTTACAGCCAGAGCTAAGGCAGCCGGTTCTTCCGGATTTGGAGAAACTACTGTTGGGAAATCTCCACTAATCACATTTTGCTCGGGTACATCAATCACATTCGTAAATCCGAATGCTTTCAGTGCTGCCGGAACAAGCATAATACCGCTTCCGTGAATAGGAGTGTAAACTATTTTAATATCGTTGTTTCTGCGAATGGCTTCAGGAGAAAGGCAAATTGATTTCAAATCTTCAATAAACTGTGCATCAATTTCTTTTCCGATACTTTGAATCAATTCCTTATTTCCTTTGAAGAGGATTTCATCGATAGAATTGATGCGGTTTACTTCCGCAATGATATTTTTATCGTGAGGAGCAATTACCTGAGCTCCATCGTTCCAATATGCTTTGTATCCGTTATATTCTTTCGGATTGTGAGACGCCGTAATTACAATACCGCTCTGACATCCTAATTTGCGGATAGCATAAGATATTTCAGGGGTAGGGCGGAGGTCTTCAAAAAGATATGCCTTTATTCCATTAGCAGAAAATATGTCTGCTGATATTTCGGCAAATTTACGACTGTTGTTGCGGCAGTCATGACCAATCACTACGGATATTTGTTTTAATTCTGAAAATTCTTTCAGCAGATAGTTTGACAAGCCCTGAGTAGCAGCACCTACAGTATAGATATTCATTCTGTTGGTTCCAACTCCCATAATTCCACGCAAGCCGCCGGTACCGAATTCCAAATCTTTATAGAACGATTCTATTAATTCTGTTTTATCTTCGTTATCAAGCATTGCACGTACGGCAGCTTTTGTCTCTGCGTCGTAATTTCCTTTTAACCAGTTTTGAGCCTTGGCTGTGACTTCTACCAGTAAACCTTCATTTTCCATAAGTTCGTTTATTTCGTATTATAAAGCTACATGAGTAGACAAAAATAGTAAAAATTCGGGAATAGGAATTTTTTATCCAATAATAATAAACAAATTTGGCAGAATATACTGCATGAGAGCTGCCTGTCTGCATCAAATAAATGAATGCCTATATTGAAATAACGGGATATAAAAACAGCTTTTTTTCTTAAAATAAGGAGATAAGCCCTATATTTGCCTCATTAAAAATGAACAACTGAAATTTCTATTCTTCCAACCGACATGATGAAAATCAATAAAGTGATTCAGCAAAAGAAGGCTTTCGTGTTCACGCACTGGACGAGAAATGCCTGGTCGGTATTTAATTCATTAAAAATAGTTATTCATAACCTTCTGAACAATCGATCTTCTTTTAAAAACTCCTTACTCCGGCAGAAGAATCTATTTCCGGTAGTATGTTCAATGCTGAACACCTCATTTTCTGCGGAAAACAACCATCCGTTGTTGTGTCCGGCAAAGGCGTTGTCAACTTTTTTCGGCATGCCGACAAATAAGTGTTTATTACCGGAAAGTCATACCCAAACGGAGACTGACAAAACTCATAGTATAGAAAGACCATTTATATCCCTTTCGGAGCTACTTTACGAAGTATATCCCGAAAGGGTTTTTTATTTCAAAACCAATAACAATGAAAGAACAGATTTTTAACGGCTATCGCGTCACTTACGAAGAGGCGTTGGAGATGGTAGAAAACTGGAGTGATGAACAACTTTTTGAGTTGGCAAATGAGCTCCGTGAGCATTTTCAGGGAAAGAAAATATCCACCTGCATGATTCTCAATGCTAAATCTGGCAAATGTAGCGAAAACTGCAAATGGTGCAGCCAGTCGGCACATCATCACACAGGAGTTGCAAATTACAGCATGATCGGATATGACCGAGTGCTGGAAGTCGCAACAGAAGCAGAGACATCGGGTGTTCAGAAATTTTCGCTTGTCACCAGCGGACGAAAACTCTCTTCACAGGAAGTGAAACAGGTTGCCGATTCATACACACGGCTGAAGAAAGAACTCAAAAAGGTCAGTCTCTGCGGCTCCTTTGGACTTCTGACCAAGAATGAACTGCAAATCTTGTATCATTCCGGAATGCGGATGTATCATTGCAATATAGAAAGTGCGCCCTCTTTTTTTCCGAACCTTTGCTCCACACACACCATTGAAGAAAAGACACAGACGATTGGCTGGGCAAAAGAAGTTGGATTGAAAATCTGTTCGGGAGGCATTATCGGCATGGGGGAAACCATGAGGCAGCGTGTGGAAATGGCGGTATATCTTCAAAAACTGGAGGTTGATTCTATTCCGGTAAATATTTTAATGCCGATTAAAGGAACTCCCCTTGAGCATCTGAAACCGTTGACTGATCATGATATACTCCGCTCGTTTGCTATTTTTCGTATTGTAAATCCAACAGCAGAGATACGTATGGCAGGAGGACGCATAACCTATCGTCCGATTCAGGAAAAAGCTCTGAAATGTGGAGTCAGTGCTGCTCTGGTCGGAAATTTACTTACAACAATAGGTTCGGGCGTGGAAGAAGATATGGAGCTGTTTAAGTCGCTGCACTACGAAGTGTAATGTTTCTTGTATCAGAAACATAAAAAATCCTGCTTATGCTATAAATTATAGGCAGGATTTTTTAATGTTGTTATCTGAATAGATGTTGCATGTATCTAAAATAGATGTTGCATGGAACTAAAACGACGTTGCGTGCAACTAGTAGAGACGTTGCATGCAACGTCTCTACTGGGGTTCAAATGTTTCTTCCGGTTCCGCCTTTACATGTTCCCATTTGCTAACCACACATGTTGCAAGGGCATTTCCTAGTGTGTTTGTCATACTTCTGCCCATATCACAAAAATGGTCGATGGGGATAAGCAATGCGACTCCTTCGGGCGGAATGCCAAACATCGCACAAGTGGCAATAATGATTACTAAAGAGGCTCGCGGTACACCAGCAATCCCTTTGCTGGTAAGCATCAGCACCAATAACATGATAATCTGCGTTCCCAGCGGCATGTGTATCCCATTAATCTGTGCAATAAATATACTGGCAAAAGTCATATACATCATACTTCCATCAAGATTGAACGAATATCCCAGAGGGAGAATGAAAGAAACAACTTTCGGGCTGCAACCGACTTTGGGTAACTGTTCTACCAGTTTTGGAAAAACCGCCTCGCTGCTTGTTGTCGAAAAGGCAATCAGCAAAGGACTTTTAATTGCTTTGAGCATCGTAAACAAATCTTTTTTCAAAACAATAAACCCGACAGTCAACAGAATGAACCACAATGTGGCAAGCCCAATAACGAAGGCCATCAGAAAAACACCATACACCTCAAAAATGGCAAGCCCATGTGTCGAAACCGCAGCTGCAATGGTTCCAAACACAGCAACCGGCGCAAGAATCATGATGTAATTCACCATTTTCAACACTGCGTGAGAAATAACATCGAAGGCATTAATCACCACGGTTGCTTTCTGTCCAAAAGAAACTAATGCAATGCTGAACATTATTGCAAACACTAGTATCTGAAGAATTTCATTGTTGGCAAAAGCTTCAAAAAGGCTTTTTGGAACCACATGCTCCACAAAGTGAGTAAGACTTAGCACATCCCCATTATTATTAATCACTTCCGAGGTGTGTGTGATTTGTTCCATATTCAGATTGGTGTGTGTGCCGGGGCTAATAACATTTACCCAAAGCAATCCGATCAACAAGGATACCAACGACGCCGAAACAAACCAAAGCAAAGCTTTTCCCCCGATGCGTCCAACCATTTTCATGTCTTCCATTTTCCCAATGCCCACCACAATCGTGCTAAAGACAAGAGGGGCAATAATCATTTGGATAAGCCGGATAAAAATAGTACCCAACAACTTTATATTGTTGGAGAAAGATTCCTGAAATTCGGTTCCTGTAAAACTATGTATACACTGACCGGTTACAATGCCGAGAAACAGCGCTAAGAGAATGTAATAAAACAGTCGATTATTGGATCTTCTTGTTTGATTCGTTGTTGTAATTTCCATTATGAATATAATTAGTAATTAAATGGGGCAAATCCGGCTTTCTGTGATTTGTAAATAATTTCTTATCTTCTTTCTATGAATGCTATTTTAATCGGCAAGATACAAAAAAAAGAAACTTTGTGCCAGAAATGGAAGATACACTTATATATATGAATACAAAAATAGTGTTTTTTTTGTAAAAAGACATGTTTAAACGTATAAACACATCTTTTTGATATGAGAAATACGATTCAAGTGTGTTAAGGAGGGAACTAGATTTTTTTGTGAAACACGATGTTGCAACCTCTATCATAAATAAAGCTGAATTTTCGACCTTAAACAAAATGGAAAGTGCTATCGATGGCACAATGATTAAAGAATGTCACATCAAACTCAAGATAGACAGGCTTGGCAATCTCTCTCTTTAGAATAAACAGCACTCACGGGATGCGGAGTTAAACATCCCATGAAACAAATAAAAAAACACGATGAACTAATGAAACAATAGGGTAAATTAGATGAATACATATAGAGGAAAAACGGCAACATAGCTATGAAGATAGATCTGATATACATAAGTTGGTGTACATAATATATATATGTGGATACAAATAATATACGTATGTCTTGAACAATCTATTAGGTGTAATTGTATACTATATATATAGTCTAAGATTAGTATAGACTTGATTTTCTGTAAAATATATGCTTATCAAAAGAGTCTGATACGTTTATAAAAACACATCCTTATGAGTATACAATACAAAATGGTGCGCCGAAACGATTATTATAATCCGGAAGAGAATAAAAAGGAAGGGTTTTACCCTCAGGTGGTTCGCAAAACAACCCTGACGACAGCCGATATAGCCCTGCGAATGGCAAAAGGTAAGGCTATAAATGTACCTGATGCAAAGGCAATGATAGAGACATTGATATTCTGCATTAAAGAAGAACTGCTGGACGGAAACCACGTAATGCTCGATGGTTGGGGTACATTCTCTCTAACTGCCCAGCGGAAACGAAAAGCAGATTCTCCGAGCGAAATACGCGCAGAATCGATTGAAGTGAAACGCGTCGTTTTTAAGCCATCGCCTGCAGTATATAGATATATGAAAAGAGCTCAATTTGTTCGGGCTAAAGAGTGAACCGGAATCAGTTAGTAAATTAGAAATCAGAGAAGGAGTGTATTGATACAGAATCATACAGCTTACATCTATCATCAGCAAATAATTTGGTAATTTGCTGATTTATTACTTGTTACAAAAAAGAAGAACTGATGAAAGAAAATCACAAGCCGCTGTCGCCCTTTACATAACCAGGCGTGTTGTTGCTTATATCAACGCTCCAAATTTATGAAAGCAAATCATCTATTATTTGGAAAATATCAAAACAAAAGATTGTTATATTGTTACAAAAACAAGGCCTGGAAAACAAAGAAGACCACACACGATATGTCCTATTAAACACTGTTATTCAGTAGATATACGGAAGATGGATACAGGTCGGGACATCGACGAAGAATTCATTGTTAGATAAAAAATAATTAAAGTCCCAATTTATAGTTCACACAAAGAAATTTAATTCTAATTTTACACACCAAATTAACATTTAAAATAGATGAAGAAAAAAACAAAATCAATAAACTTAGCTATCTGTAACACAATTAAATAATATCAATTTTATATATTTTGCCTTTGGGTATGGGAAAACAGGTTTTTCAAACTGACAACAAAAAACGGTGGAACAATTTCAAATGGAGCACAAGAATCATGATTTTTGTGTTCATCTTGCTTTTTGTCACATTTCTTGTGACACTATTCATCGACAAGAATCCATCTATTCCACTAAAGCCGGACTACAAAAGTGCAGTCATGGCAACAAAGCCTTTTATGCAGGAAACAAAAATATCGAAAGAATATAAAGGGTTTCGCCAACGCATAAATGTGCAGAAAGCACATTCCGATTACGAAAAAATTCGTCGTGAGAAATTAGGCCGCGATTCAATAAAGGCCAAAAAAGTAGTTGAGAAAGTAAAAAATAAAGATTTCGCAATCTGGCAGCAATTTCCTTCTGGCATACGTTCTGCCTTTTACGTATCTTGGGATCCGCTCTCTTTTTACTCATTGCGTCGAAACATTAAGAACCTCAATCTGGTCATGCCGGAATGGTTTTTTATTGATCCCAAAACATATAGTGTCAAAACCTCCATCGATACACGTGGGTTGACTCTGATGCGTAAACACGGCATTCCAATCATGCCCATGCTCAGTAACAACGTAAACAAAGAATTCCGTTCGGATATTGTCAGCGTTATCCTGCACTCTCCCGTCAAGAGGAAAGCTCTTATCAATCAGCTGTTGGATTTATGTATCAAGAACAAATTCGTCGGTATCAACATCGACCTTGAAGAGCTCTCCGAAAGCAGCGATGAATACCTGATTCAATTTGTGAAAGAGATGGCGGAAGCTTTTCATAGCAAAGGCCTCATTCTTTCACAGGATATTATGCCTTTCAATAAGGATTATAACATCAAGGAGCTTTCCAAATATTTGGACTATTTGTGTTTGATGGCTTATGATGAATATTCCGCCGGTGGACCGGATGCAGGCCCTATAAGTTCTCAGAAATGGATTGAAGCGGCTGTTGACGAATTATGCAAAGAAGCTCCCGCCGATAAGGTTATTCTCTGTATGGGAGCTTTCGGATACGACTGGTCCGAAGCCGAGAATGTGAGTGTCACCTACCAGGATGCGCTGGCACGAGCTTCCACCAGCAATTCCCGCATCGATTTTAATGACGATACCTACTGCCTCAATTATGCCTATGTAGATGGAAATAAAGTCACACATCAGGTATTTTTCAACGATGCGGCCACTAATTTTAATACAATGCGCTTTGGCGTTGAATATCCTCTGGCCGGATTTGGATTGTGGCGTTTAGGTAGCGAAGACGAGAGAATCTGGAATTTCTATAAAAAAGACATTTCTCTTGATGCTGCCAGACAGATAAATCAGGCCGCTCTACGGAATGTAAAAATATTTAATCATGTCGATTACATCGGAGAAGGAGAAATTCTCGATGTCCTCAATACTCCTCACGGTGGGAAAGTCAATATCGAGATGGACAGCACAGCCATGCTCGTTTCGGAAGAACATTACGAGAAGATTCCGACGGCTTACCAAATCCGCAAGTACGGTATTGCCGATCAAAAAGAACTGGTGTTGACCTTCGATGACGGTCCGGACGAACGCTTTACTCCTCAGATACTCAAGGTTTTGAAGCAGTACAATGTTCCTGCTGCTTTCTTCATGGTCGGACTCGAAGCTGAAAAAAACCTGCCGCTTGTTCAGCAAATCTACAAAGACGGTTACATGATTGGGAATCATACATTCTCACACCCCAATATTGCCGTTATTCCTAGAGAACAAGCCATGATGGAGTTTAAAATCACCCGTCTCCTCATTGAATGCATCACCGGACATTCAACTATTTTGTTCCGGGCGCCTTACAATGCCGACAGTGAGCCGGAATCACTGGAAGAAATTATCCCGCTTGCATTAGCCCGCGACCAGAATTATCTGGATGTAGGAGAAAGTATTGACCCCGAGGACTGGTTGCCGGGAATCACTGCCGAAGAAATCTTCCGCAGGGTAGTAGAGGGAGTCAAAGACAATCGTGGAAACATTATTCTACTGCACGATGCCGGAGGAACAACCCGTGCCGAAACAGTGAAAGCTCTTCCGATGATTATCGACTATTTCCAAAAAAGAGGATACAAATTCATCGGATTACCCGAACTGTTGAACGTAAACAAAGAAACATTAATGCCTCCTATTAAGAAAGGACGCGATTACTACATTATGCAGAGCAACCTGGCATTTGCCAAAACACTTTATTGGTTTGTCAGCCTCTTCACCGCCTTGTTTATTGTCTTCATCATTTTAGGTTTGATGCGCTTCGTATTTATGATTATACTTATGGCGCGTGAACGCAAGAAAGTAAGACATCAACATCTCGCTTTCTTCCCGGCCGAGAGCGCGCCGCTGGTTTCTTTGATTGTTCCCGCATACAACGAAGAAGTAAATGCCGTATCTTCACTCAACAACCTGCTAAGACAGGATTATCCCAACTTCAATGTTATCTTCGTTGATGACGGAAGCAAAGACATGACATATCAAAAAATACTGGAAGCTTTCCGGGACAATCCCAAGGTTCAGATTTTTACCAAGCCCAACGGAGGAAAAGCATCTGCTTTGAATTTTGGAATCGAACAGTCCTTTGCAGATTTTGTTGTTTGCATCGATGCCGATACCAAACTCTATCCCAACGCTATTTCGCTCATGATGCGCCATTTCAACGGAAACGAAGAAGTAGCCAAGATAGGTGCTGTGGCCGGAAACGTAAAAGTAGGTAATCAAATCAATATGCTCACCAAATGGCAGGCTATCGAATATACCACCAGCCAGAATTTCGATAGAATGGCCTATGCCAACATCAATGCCATCACTGTGGTGCCGGGAGCCATCGGAACATTCCGCCGCGCCGCATTAGATGCTGCCGGAGGACTTACAACCGACACCTTGGCTGAAGACTGTGACCTGACAATCAGAATCAACCGCGCAGGCTATGCAATCGTCAACGAAAACGACGCTATCGCCATGACCGAAGCACCCGAAACGGTCAAACAGTTTGTGAAACAGCGCACCAGATGGAGCTTTGGGGTGATGCAGACATTCTGGAAACACCGCGATGCCATTTTCAATCCAAAATACAAAGGATTAGGAGTCTGGGCGCTTCCCAATATGTTGATTTTCCAGTTTATCATCCCGACATTCTCGCCCCTGGCCGACATATTCATGCTCTTCGGTATTTTCTCCGGAAACGCAGCCAAAATCGGGATATACTACCTTATATTCATGCTCATAGACGCCAGCGTCTCCATTGCCGCATACATTTTTGAAAAAGAAAAGCTCTACAAATTGTTCTGGATTATTCCGCAACGTTTTGTTTACCGCTGGATTATGTACATCGTCCTTTTCAAAAGCTACAAAAAAGCCATAAAAGGCGAGTTGCAAAGCTGGGGTGTTCTGAAGCGTACAGGCAATGTTTCCGATATAAAATAGGAACAAACCGCCTAAAAAAGAAAAACAATCTCACCGCGAAAGCCGGTATTCACAAAGGGAGAGCAATTACGATTTGCTCTCCCTTTTCGATTTTCAAAAAGGCAAAAAACACAAACATAATAAATGTATCACCGTAGGGGCAGACCCATGTGTCTGCCCTTTTCCTCCAAACAATGTCCACCAACGAACATGGATGCAAGATACCCACCATTCAACAGCAGATTATAGCAGCATAATTATTCGCGATGAAAAATCAGACCAGAATACCATTAACAACCCAATAAAATGGCAGCACGGCACCTTTTACTGAAAGCAATACAAAAAAAACAGGACAAGATTTATAGACAAAAATAAAATCAATTGATTGTTGGCACTATAAATCTTAAAACCGTAAACTATCTTTGCAACGATAAAAAGCATAAACAGATATGGAAAAAATGAACTGGGAAAAATTGATTTCCTCCAAACGATTCGGAATGGAGAATTACCATGACGAAAGGAAACATAACCGAACTGATTTTCAACGCGATTACGACCGTCTGATATTTTCATCCCCGTTCAGAAGACTACAAAACAAAACGCAGGTTTTTCCTCTGCCCGGAAGCATATTCGTCCACAACAGGCTGACTCACAGCTTGGAAGTTGCCTGTGTCGGGCGCTCGCTAGGATATATGGTCGGAAAAAAATTACGAGAAAAATACCCCGACTCAGGCGCTGCCTTCGAATCGATAGAATCCATTGTCTCCGCTGCCTGCCTGGCTCATGATTTAGGCAATCCGCCCTTTGGACATTCAGGAGAAAAAGCCATATCCTCCTTCTTTTCCGAAGGAAACGGGCGGCCGATGAAAGAAAAAGTCATATCCGAAGGAGGTCGCTGGACTGATTTAATAAATTTTGAAGGCAATGCCAATTCAATACGTTTGCTGATGCACCAGTTTAACGGTCATCGTCAGGGAGGTTTTGCTCTTACCTATTCCACACTGGCTTCCATTGCGAAATATCCTTATTCGTCAGAAATAACCCATACAAAAAATAAATTCGGATTTTTTCATTCCGAAGAAGCCGATTTCTCCAAAATTGCAGCCGACTTAGGAATGCTCTGCCGGGAAAATGACTCCATGGAGTTTGCCAGGCACCCCTTGGTGTATCTAGTCGAAGCAGCTGACGATATTTGTTACCAGATAATGGACTTAGAGGATGCGCATAAGCTGCACATCTTTTCTACGGATGAAATTCTGAGTTTATTGATGCCTTTCTTTCCTGCTGAACGTCAAGCTAAGATCCGACAAAACATGAGTCTCGTAGACGATGTAAACGAGAAGATTGCTTATATTCGCTCTTCTGTTATCGGAACTTTAATTACTGAATGTGTAAACATTTTCGACAAGTATGAAAGCGATATTCTGGAAGGCAAATTTCAGGGTTCTCTCATCAAAAAACTCCCTGAAAACCTTCGCAATACCTACAAACATTGCTCAGAAGTTTCATTTAAACGGATTTATCGCTCGAAAGAAGTGCTGGATGTCGAAATCGCCGGTTACCGCATCATTAGTTTTCTCTTGGATACCCTTATCAAAGCAGTGGAAAATCCCGAACATGAATATTCTAAAGTCCTGTTAAACAGAATTCCCGAACAATATCAAATCGCGGCTCCTTCCGCCTACGAAAGAATATTAGCCGTGTTAGACTTTGTTTCCGGCATGACAGATGTGTATGCACTCGATCTGTATCGCAAAATCACAGGGATGAGTCTTCCGGCGCTTTAATTGCAAAAATCAGGACCGGATGAAGTGCCTTGCCGTTAGGCAAAAGGTTCCTCTTTTAGCATAAAGGAATATTTGCAAATATATACAAGAAATTTGCAGATGCGGGTGGCTATCAAGCCTTCTATATCATTTCACCGTGGATCGCTCAATATTAGAAATATACGATTATGTTCGTATACGTGCAAAATGATGTCTTATCACAAAACACCACAAAGCAAAAAAGCAATATTCATGTGTTAACATCAGTCCGCAAGTTTGTTTACAAGTTTTTTTGTCCATCATTCAAAAATTAAAGGACAATGAGCTCTCATTAATAGTTTCGGGAATATATTCATTTACGCAAGTAATATGGAGACCAACATGGAGGGCACACAATCCTCTTATTGCTAATAGAAGAGCCAGTCTAGTATGCGTAAATTATCAAGGAATATAGGGTCTAATCACAATCAGTAGATTAGCAAATATAGGCTTTCATGTCAGTTCTTAGATCTTAAAACAGCTTTGACCTTAATAAGATTCTACCCCCTTACATGCCAGGTATGTCCCTTTCATTACATTCCATAGCATAAATCGTACACGCCGGTAATCAACCCAATCACTCCGATAACAATCAGAATACCTCCGAGCAGCATATTGAAGGCCTTAAGTGCTCTCACATTGAAATGATCGCTAAGACGATGTATCATTGTCGTAATAAAGAACCACCACAATATTGCACCGCAACCAATGCTCAGAATTCCAATAATCTCAAGATAAATAGGATGCTCCGGACTCACAAAATTAAAGCGGGCAAACAAAGCAATGTAGAAAAATATGATACTGATATTGGAGAAGGTGAGAAAAAATGCGGAGACAAAATCTTTCCAGTAGGGAGTTGTTTTTTCGTTTGGTTTAGCAAGAATCTTTATCGGGTTGGAGCGGAACACAAAATAACTGAAGATAAAGAGGAATATACTTCCGCAAATTTGAATCGGAGTCTTGTGCCCTTCTATAAAATCAATCACAAAATTCATTCCCCAACCGGTTATCACTGCGTATATAAGATCCGAGACGACAGCTCCCAGTCCGGTGGAAAAGCCATGCCATCTCCCTTTGTTCAAAGTCCTTTGAACACAAAGTACTCCGACGGGGCCCATCGGAGCAGACACTATGATACCGATAATAAATCCTTTTACTATTATCTCAAACATTGGGTGGCTTTGGTTAAGAATTTTCTTTCAAAGCAGACAAAGATAAGCATTATTGCGTACAGGGCAAGGCCTTTTTTGTCATTTCCCTTTCTTCTCCAACTGGCAAAGACCCGCTAAATCGCATTTTATTTATTTATTTACAATATGTTATCTAATATTTTTTTGTTTATATAGAATTTATAATATAATTCCTTAATTTTGTTTCCTCAGAAAAAGGTATTGAATGAAGGATTTTATTATTTCAGAATCAGAAAATAGAAAAGCGGCTTTAGTCGGAGTTATAACGCAAACTCAGACCAGCGATCAGGTAAACGAATATTTGGATGAACTGGCTTTCCTGGCTGAAACGGCAGGACTGATTCCCGACAAACGTTTTATTCAAAAATTAGAAACACCCAATTCCATCACATTTGTAGGAACGGGAAAATTACAGGAAATAAAAGAATATATTGATGAAAATGAGATAGGTATCATTATTTTCGATGATGAACTTTCTCCCCGCCAAATCAAAAATATAGAAAAAACTCTTCAGGTAAGAATATTGGATCGGACAAGTCTTATTCTCGATATCTTTGCCATGCGTGCTCAAACAGCTTATGCTAAAGTTCAGGTGGAGCTGGCTCAATATCAGTATCTGCTCCCTCGTTTGACCCGTCTTTGGACTCACCTCGACCGCCAACGAGGAGGTGGAGCCATGATGCGTGGAGTAGGGGAAACCCAGCTCGAAACCGACCGGCGAATTGTATTGGACAAAATAGCTTATCTCAAGGAAGAGTTAAAAGCCATTGACAGACAGATGCTTGTGCAACGGAAAAACAGGGGGAAACTGGTTCGTGTAGCTTTAGTCGGTTACACCAACGTAGGAAAATCCACTCTTTTGAATCTGTTGAGCAAATCGGACGTTTTTGCAGAAAACAAACTGTTTGCAACACTGGATACGACGGTACGAAAGGTTATTATTGACAATCTGCCGTTCTTATTATCGGATACTGTCGGTTTTATCCGCAAACTGCCTACCCACTTGGTAGAATCGTTTAAATCGACTCTCGACGAAGTGCGTGAAGCAGATATTCTATTGCATGTGGTGGATATTTCGCATCCGAACTTTGAAGAGCAGATTCAGGTTGTGGAAGAAACACTTCATGAAATTGACAAAGAAGAAAAACCGACCATATTGGTATTCAACAAAGTGGATGCATTTTCGTATGTGCCAAAAGAAGAAGACGATTTGTCCCCGATGAAAAAGGAGAATATTTCACTCGAGGAACTGAAAAAAACATGGATGGCCAAAATGAGCGACAACTGCATCTTTATTTCAGCACGCAACAAAAGCAATATCGAAGAACTGAAACAGAAACTTTACGATAAAGTCCGGGAAATTCATATTCAAAGATTCCCTTACAACGATTTTCTTTTTCATAAATACGAAGACGAAACGAACGAAGAATAAGTAGTTCTCTATAAATTCAAATATGAATAACAAGTACCGTTCACTGACAATTGAAGAAATCAACCTTTTAGAAAAAAATTTATGTACTTGTGATGACTGGTCATTGATCTGTGTTGACCGGAATTTCATCCCAACATATATAAAGCAGGTTCGTTTTTCAGGAAAAAATTATCTGGGAGTCTTTGAAGATTCATTCCTTTTAGATAATGGAATTACACAACATTCCGGGTTATTTAATGTATGCTTGCACAACACAACCATAGGCGACAATACTTACATTCAAAATATTCATAGTTATATCAGCAACTACTCCATCGGAGCAAAATGTTATATTCAGAATGTGGATATCATTGTGGCAGCCAAGGATGCAGTATTCGGCAACAATGTAGAAATAGCCGTGCTGGATGAAACAGGAGGACGCAGAGTGCCTCTATTCGACCAGCTCTCTTCGCATCTTGCCTATTTTATAGCATGTTACAGATACAATACCCCTCTGATTAAATCGCTTGAACAATTAATTGCGAAATATCAGAAGAGCAGAATTCCGACACAGGGAATTATCGGCGACCATGTCAAGATATGTAATGCCGGAGAAATAAAAGACGTTATTATACAGTCATATACATATATAGACGGCTCTGCAAAAGTAGTGAACGGAACTATCATCAGCGAAGAAAATGCTCCGACCTATCTCGGACGAAGTGTCATTGCCGAAGATTTCATAGCCACTGCCGGAGCCAGCATCGAAGACAGTGTCTTCCTGAATAACACATTTATCGGCCAGGCAGCCCGCCTTCGCAGAGGTTTCTCGGCTACCGATTCGTTGTTTTTCAGCAATTGCCATTTTGAACACGGTGAGTCGTGTGCCGCATTTGCCGGGCCTTATACCGTTTCCCACCACAAGCCCACACTGCTTATCGGAGCTATGTTCTCCTTTATGAATGCCGGGTCGGGAACAAACCAAAGTAACCATTTGTATAAACAAGGACCTATTCATCAAGGGATTACAGAAAGAGGACTCAAGACATCGAGTAACAGTTACATGATGTGGCCCGCACATATCGGTGCATTCTCATTTGTAAATGGCAAACATTATCTACATCCCGACACCTCCAATTTCCCTTATTCTTACCTGGTGGAAGAGAACGAAGCCACCACACTGATTCCGGGATTATGCCTGCGCAATGTCAGCCTGATGCGTGACGAACAAAAATGGAAAGCACGTGACAAACGCAAAGCAAAACATCATTTGGACTATATCCATACCAATGTGCATAGCCCCTATACAATGGAAAAGGCTTTTAAAGCCATCGGCGTATTGAAAATGCTTCTGGAACTTCCTTATGCGGAAAAATACAATTATAAAGGATGTTACATCAAACGTATTTCTCTTGAAAAAGGAATCCGCCTGTATAATCTGGCGATAGAAAAATATATCGGTGATATCATTCTCGGCTATTTTAGTAAAATGTCGGTTTCTTCATGGAAAGAAATTGAAAACTTGTTTTCTCGGAATACACTCGATGGAGCAGGTGCCTGGGTAGACGTTTCGGGATTGTTAGCACCCAAATGCCAGATTGACAATCTGACCGATAAAATCATCTGTGGAGAAATTGCAGATATTCAGCAAATTGACAGTTCTTTGTCTGATATATATAGCAAATACGACGATTACGAGTTTTCGTGGGTCGTAGACAAACTACTTCAACATGAAAATGGACGGGCTAAATCTATCTCTCGCGATCAGTTCCTCAAAATGATCGATAAATGGAGTAATGCCTCTGTCTTGTTGTACACCATGATGTTGGATGATCTCAAAAAAGAATACAGCCGGGACTTGACGGTGGGATTCGGCGTTGATTCGCATGAAAATAAAGAAGCGGATATCGTAGCGGTACGCGGAAGATGGGAAGATAATAAAATGGCTAAATCGATTTATTCGTTAATCAATCAAGTGATTGAGAAAACAAATCATGTAAAAAATATGCTATCGGCATAATTCAGCTTCAAAGAGAAACGATATGAAACAGAACTGGAAGCCGGGTACAATGATTTATCCGCTACCGGCAGTCATGGTGAGCTGCGGCTCGTCGGTAGAAGAATATAATATAATTACACTTAGCTGGGTCGGAACAATCTGCACGAACCCGCCGATGTGCTACATTTCTGTCCGTCCTGAAAGACATTCCTACGATATTATCAAACGAAATATGGAATTTGTCATCAACATCACAACCCAACAATTGTCTAAAGCGACGGATTGGTGTGGAGTGAGAAGCGGAAAGAATCACAATAAATTTCAGGAAATGAATTTGACACCGGGGAGATCGGTCATTGTACAGGCGCCAATTATTGAAGAATCTCCTCTGAATATTGAATGCCGGGTCAAGGAAATTATTCCTCTTGGCTCGCATCACATGTTTATAGCCGATGTAGTGAATGTTCAGGCAGACGATGCTTTCATTAATCCGGAAACAGGAAAATTTCATTTGGAAGAATCAGATCCTATCGCATATCTTCACGGGCAATATGTCGGACTGGGGAAAAAAATCGGAAAGTTCGGATGGTCTGTTGAAAAAAAGAAAAGCGTGAAACCTAAAAACGAGATGCGCAAGAAAAAATAACTAAGAAACCAGGTTTCCTAATAAGTTTATTTTCAGAAATTGAATATAGATCGAGTGTAAAAGGAAATAAACTTAAAGATTCTTGATAATTTTCGAAATGTCGATATAAGAAAACGCATTTCTGAAAATTCGTAGAACTTCAGCATAAACAGGATTTACCTTTTGGCAATCTTCCATCAAATCCATATTGCTCATATCGTACGAATTGGTGATATTATTCGTATCCTTATTGTCTTGAATATTGTAGATTTTCATATCTAAATCCCTTGTTTGTGAATAATCCGCCCTTAAAATTGCAGGCCTACTACCTATTTCTGGCAAAGAAAAAGAAATGAATTGATTATTCCAAAAATTAAAAGAATATTTTTGATGAATAAATCATTTTTTTGATGAAAACCTGTTATTCATACTTGTTTTTTGAAAACCTGAGAGTTATTCGCCTTTTCTAGAACGGATCTTTAGGTTATTTCGTATATTTTCGTCTTCTGGCAAAACTTAATATTCCGAATATCGATAAAAGAAGGAGAGGAGGGACTATCAGATTTATTCCGGCATAGTAATTCCGATTTTTAATAATCGCAGACTTGTCCAACAACCGCAACTGCTGGTGCTTTTGTCTCAATTGCATCCAATAATCGTCGTTTGCCAGCCAATTCACCGTATTCACTATAAAATCTTTATTTCCAAACTGTATTCCGGAAGCTCTGTCAAAACCTAAAGGTACCACCTGTGTATTTTCTCCTTCACCGGCAAGCTCATTTCGGATAATACCGGACGAGGCAACTACCACCATTTTGCTTGTCGGGCTTTGAACGGCCTGTTGTTCGTTTGCGCCGGATAAACCTTGCGGAGCCAGACGATTGGCATACAGCGAGGTAAATCGGCCTTGCAGAGCAACCGCAGTAATGCAGAAAGGCTGATTAAAGTAATGTTTGTTCGCACGGACGCCCTCCACATCGAAGTTTACCTCTTCTGTTGCTTTTACAATATGGGTTTTACCGGAAGTGGTCAGCAATACCTCTGATTCTACATTTGGTTGGCGAATAATATCTATTGAAGACACATAGGGAGCTTTTACCAAAGCAATGTCCTTGGTGATCGGATGGTTGGGTGAAGGAATCAGCAGCGGGCAAAAATACCACGGTATCAGCGCCGATTCAGAATTGCCCTCTTTTCCTGAACGAACGACAAGAGAGGCTGACTGTTCATCCTGCAGCAATACTGGATTGACCCGGATTCCATAACTAAAAAGCATGTCGTTCAGAGATGTATTATTGCTGACAATCACACTTTTTCCTCTATTTGAGAGTTCTTCCTCATTGTAATACACGCCATCAATCAACCATAAGACGCGTCCTCCACGCATGATATACTGATCCAAAACATATTTCTCCTGCTCTGTAAATTTTTGTGTCGGCCCGGCAACAATAACGACTCTGAAAGGAGTGAGAATATTGACATCATTTCCGATAACTCCACGATCGACTGAATAATACTTCGACAGCGCTTCTTCCGCATCATATACATACGGTCGCGGCAGTTCGCCGTGACCTTCGATAAAAGCGATACGCCTCGATTCATTTTTCACAAAGAGCCGCAGGGCATCGGCAAATTCAAATTCGAGATTATCAGCAGAAACCTGGAGATTTTCAGCAGCCGAATTTCCCGGAATATTTTTTAAAAAATTCACGCGCAAGGTATCGCCTCCCCGAATTATTTCAAAATAAGGGAATATGAGTTGCCTGCTGGTACGTCCATCGCGATCCGTTTCGGTCAACAGGGTGCCTTTCATTCCTTTCTTACTCATTTTTTCAAACGCATCCTGCGAAGAAGCATATTGAGCAACCGGATTTATCGAATGCACCTGGAACAAGTATCCGCTATGCGAGTTGACATCTTTCAATAAATAATTCAACTGATTTTGCAATCTTAAAAAACCACTGTTCAAATCCCCTGCTAAATATACATTCACTTTGTAAGGTGTTCCCGTGTGTCTGGCATCTTGCAGAAGTTTGCGTGTATATTCCGATAACGAATAGCGCTTATCGGATGTAAAATCGAGAGAATAAGTCGGAAGAAAACTGTTTGTAAGTATAACTACAACCAAAATCAATCCGAACGAGAGCGAAAGGCGATAATTTGCAAAACGGGAATAAGAGATGTCCTGAATAGTAAGGAACGAAAAGAGAAGAAAATAGGCAATCATCAGAACAAGAGAGTTCAAATGAAGTATTCCCCGGTTTATTTCCTTAAAATGATTAATCAGACCGATATCCGAAACTGCATTTTGAATGCTTCCTTGCATAAACATGCCGGATATAAGATTAAAAGAAAAGATTATCAGCAGATTAAGCAGTAGTGATTCAATGAATGAAACAACCGGATTTTTATTTTTCGAAGAACAAAACAAACCTGCACTTACAAAAATGGCTGTCACAGCAATAACTCCCACAAACGATAAAACCGTTTGACCTAAATCGATATTGCCTTTGGGAAATCCCAATAACCAGACACTTACAACATAAATCAAGGTAGGAACGATGCAAAGAATAGAGTAAAGCCATCCTGCTAAAAATTTCGCCTTAAATAGTTGTAACATGCTGACAGGCCGAGACTTTATTAATTCCCATGTTTTAAACCTACGCTCGTCGGAATAAGCCCGCATGGTCAACGCGGGGACAATCAGCAACATCACATAAACCAAGAGCAGAAAATAATTCTCCAAATCGGCATATCCGGCATCCGGAATATTATAATTGCCGGGAAAAAGCCAAAGGAAAAGTCCCGGAACGACAGAGGTAATAAAAGCAAAAGCCCATCCCTGCGCATTGAATATGATGTCCTTAAATTCTTTCTTTAACAAAAAAAACATATAAAAAATAAACTACAAAAGTCTAACTCTCTTTGTCAGAGAAAACTCCTTTTTACAAAAATATTAATGTATATTTGCGAAAACGCATTTTTATGAAGCTATTACACAAAAACATTTGGGTAAAGGTAATCATTTTATCTGTGACTGCCATTTGTTTTGGTATTGGCTTTTTCATGCTCAACCACATAAACCTGGAAAGGAAACGATGGTCTGCCTCTATTTTCGATTTTGTGCCGCCTCAATCGGATGTCCTTATCTACGGAAAAAGTCTGCATTGTTGTGATTCTTTTATTTCTTTGCCAAAGGCATACAAAGACTTGTTCGACAAATTGCCTGAGGAACAGTCCTCTCTTCTAATACCGCAAAATGACGATTTTCTTATTTTACAAAAAAATCATTCAATGCCGGATGATAAACTAAGGCATTTACTTGAAAATCGAATATTTACTGCCGGGCTAAGCAGAAGCAAAACCATTGATGGTATCCGTTACTTGTTTTTTCAGAACAGAGAGGGATGTTTTTTTTGCTGTACTTTCATTAATGGTATTTTTATCGGAAGCTATAACTTTCAGGTAGTGGTGGCATCAGTGAAAGCCTTCACAGGAAAGAACAACCTGCAATTTTCTCCGGAAGTATACAGCAATCTGGAGAAAATGGTGTTACAAAAAAGTCCGGTAGTCATTTCTCGTAACGGAACCAATATATATGCTTTTAATTTATGGAAAGACATAGGAGTCGTGAATATAAAAGGGGTTGATTTTCAAAACATAAACATAAAATCAAAAAATTCATTCAATAACCGGTTGTTAACAGACTCACTGACATCAGTGTCTTATGCCGACCACATATATTTACCTTTTAACTCCTCTATTCGGGCAATGCTTAAAGGCAATAGCTATCAATTGGGATTTTTGCATCGGAATGAATTGAAACAAGTGCAATTGTATCCTCTTCAAACAAATCTATCAGTGATTGATACCTTGATGAATAACCAGAAAGTCAGTCTTGGAAATGGCTTGCCTTTCGCATCGCATGCCGGGAAATACCATCTGTATAAAGCAGATTTATTGATGGAAAAAGATACCTTAAAAGATGCTCTTTCTCCAATCTACTGGACACAGTGGAAAGATAACATTATCCTTTCTTCCGATATTGTGGGATTGGTACGTTATATACGCATAAAAGACAATAATTCAGATTGTTATATCAGAGAAAACGTTTTTTTATCGCATATTCAAAACAATCCGGTTCGATTTGATTATTCACGAAATATAAACCTGGCAGATATTCCTCTTTTCAACGAAACACTTCTAAAGCTCCTGAATATGAATCCGGGAGAGGGGCTTATTTCTTATCATAA
This sequence comes from Dysgonamonadaceae bacterium, assembly GCA_047605645.1. Taxonomy (GTDB): domain Bacteria; phylum Bacteroidota; class Bacteroidia; order Bacteroidales; family Dysgonomonadaceae; genus UBA1309. Next base: position 56,042 of record JASGFJ010000005.1, read on the forward strand.
CGACCATGGATTTTGTACATTCGATGGGTGTTTCAAATTCCAGTGAAAATATACGTTTAAAAATTTATATTTATCCAGGTATTTAGTAAGGCAAATATACTTTTTATTACTTTTGGGCTTGAAAAAATAAAACAAAAACTATGAGCAAAACTTTGTCTGAATTAAAAGAATTTATGTTGCGTGGCAACGTTGTAGATTTGGCTGTCGGTGTCATTATAGGAGGTGCCTTCGGAAAAATAGTATCTTCTCTTGTTAGCGATGTGATTATGCCCCCAATCGGAGTGATCTTAGGCGGCGTGAATTTTACCGATCTGAAAATTGTATTAAAAGACGCTGCTGTGGATGCTGCCGGAACTAAAATACCGGAAGTCGCAATTAATTACGGAACATTCCTACAAACCGTATTCGATTTTATTATCATTTCTGTTGTTATTTTCTTTGCTATCAAAGGAATGAACTCTTTGTCGAGAAAGAAAAAAGAAGATCCGGCTCCCGCTCCTGCAGAACCTGTAATCACAAAAGACCAGGAATTACTCGCAGAAATCAGAGATTTACTCAAAAGCAAACAATAATATTGCTTTCTTACATTCATAAAGCAGTCGGAATCTCTAATTCGACTGCTTTATTTGTCCTATAAGTTGTTAAATAAAAGCAATTTATAATATATACCACCGGATTGATAGATAACGCATGAGGTTAATTATTATAAATATGATTGGAGCGAATAGTTAAAAAATTTATTTTTGTTCTTCTGTGTATGTAAATTGGTCAATCTCAACAGATGAAGAAAAAAGTATATTTTCGGTATAATCCTCAAACCTTAACCTATGAAAGAGTGTATCCGAGCCGAAAAGAAAGGATTTTCGCTCTACTGAGGCATTTGGGAATCGGTGTTTTTATAGGGTATGCCGTTTTTGGCCTTTTGTTGTATTTTGCAGACTCTCCCAAAGAGAAATTACTGAGAAAACAAAACAAATTATTATCTACTCAATACGAAGTATTATCGCAACAGCTCGATGAAGTATCTAGTGTACTGACTGATATGGAGCAAAGAGATGATAATCTTTATAGAGCTATTTTTCATGCCGAGCCAATTTCATCCTCTATCCGAAATGCAGAATCCAGTCGGAATGACAAATATCAGTATTTACAGGATGTCTCCGGGGCTGAATTGATTATTCAATCGTCAAAAAAACTCGACCTGATATCCAGAAAACTTTATATCCAATCAAAATCTTTTGACGAAGTTTTGAATCTGGCCAAACAGCAACACAATCGAATTGAATGTATTCCCAGTATTCAACCTGTTGCCAATAAAAACTTAAAAGAAGTAGCATCCGGATACGGCAACCGGATAGATCCTATTTATGGAACCAGAAGATTTCATGCCGGAATGGATTTTACATCCAATATCGGAACCCCGGTCTATGCTACAGGCAAAGGGAAAGTAATTCACGCCGATTGGAAACAAGGATATGGAAAATGTATTATTATAGACCATGGATATGGGTATGAAACTTTGTATGGGCATCTCAGTGATTATAAAATACGTGACGGCCAGACTGTAACACGAGGACAACTAATTGGTTTAGTCGGAAATACAGGAAAATCAACCGGTCCGCATTTGCATTATGAGGTGCACGTGGGAGGGAAACCGGACAATCCGGCCAAATATTATTTCATGGATCTTACTCCGAAAGAATATGACAAAATGTTGCAAATTGCAGCAAATCATGGTCGGGTGATGGATTAAAGTTGTTATATTTGAAATGAAATTAAAAATCACATGATTGATTTTGATAAGGACTCTCGTTTGTATTATTCTATAAAAGAAGTGGCTGCTCATTTTGACGTCAATGAGTCGCTGCTGCGTTATTGGGAAAAAGAATTCTCCGTAATTAATCCTCGTAAAACCAAAGGAGGAACCAGGCAATACTCAAAATCGGATATAGAAACAATTAAAATGGTGTATCACTTGCTGAAAGAGCAAGGGCTGACGATTGAAGGAGCTAAACAGAAACTTAAAACCAACAAAGACGATTATCAAAAAAAATCTTCTGTATTAATCCGGTTGGAAGCCATTCGAAAAGAGCTGGACGATTTGATTAATGAACTCTAGATTTTTACATTTCATCCATTGACATTTTTTACAATCAATTAAATTCAAAGACTCTTCTTGTCTACATATATGGCGTCTAACACTATTTTGTAACAGAATATTCATCGCTTTATTGAACTATCTTGAGCGTTTTTGTTTTTAATTTATCTCATAAATCATTTATAAACGGAAATTATGCCTATTAAAAATTTTTATCTTTTATTTGTCGCTGTTTTATTATCGCCATTTTTATGTGCACAAGCACCAAGTGGTTACTACAATTCCGCGTCCGGAAAAAGTAGTGCTGAACTGAAAACAGCCATGTATCAAATCATACATACCCATACATCCATCAGCTATGGAGAAATCTGGGACGCATATCAAAAGACAGATTTGCGTCCTGATGGAAAAATCTGGGATATCTATACGGATATACCGAACGGTACACCGACATATTCCTTTTCATTTGGTAGTAATCAATGCGGTACCTATTCTAAAGAAGGAGATTGCTACAACAGAGAGCATTCTTTTCCGAAAAGCTGGTTTGGTGGAGAAGTTTTTCCCATGTATACAGATTTGTTTCATATCTATCCAACAGACGGTTATGTCAACAATATGCGAAGCAATTATCCATACGGTGAAGTTGGAACGGCCTCTTACACCTCAAGCAATGGTTCGAAATTAGGTCAGAACACAACAACCGGATACACCGGAACTGTTTTCGAGCCGATTGATGAGTATAAGGGAGATTTGGCCCGTTCCTATTTCTACATGGCAACCTGCTATGAAGACAAAATCGCCGGTTGGGCATCCAATACAGATGCAGCTGTTTTATTAGCAGGAAATGCTTATCCGGCATTTAAAGAATGGATGATTAATTTATTACTGAAATGGAGTAGGGAAGATCCTGTAAGCCAGAAAGAAATCGATCGCAATAATGCTATTTATGGAATTCAAGGAAACCGAAACCCTTACATCGACAATCCCAACCTTGCTGAATATATTTGGGGAAATAAGCAATCAAGCCCTTTTGTATTAGATGAACCGGCCATTGCTTTTGCATCATCGGATACCATTCATTTCGGCAAAATCGCACCGGAAACATCTTCGTCCCAAACGTATACATTGAAAGTGTACAATATTTCAGACGATATCTCTTTGGCTGTTTCAGGAACCAATGCTTCTCAATTTACGCTAAGTGTTTCCAATATCACGAATGAAGAAGCAGTGGCAGGAAAAGAGGTTACTGTTACGTATTCTGCAAATGCAATCAGTAAAGATTCTGCGATGTTGACAATCACAGCAGGAAGTACATCTAAGATTCTTCAATTGGTTGGGCAGGGCTCCAATGAATTTATGGCATTATCGGCAACAAATATAAGCTCTAATTCATTTACAGCCAATTGGACAAAATCAGACAACGCAACATCTTATATTTTAGATGTTTATAAAATAGAAAATACAGGATTTCAAAGTCAGGTACTTTTTGATTATGATTTTGCTGATGGAACTTCCGGAATCAAAACAGGAGGCTATACTTCAACAACAGATTTAAGCGGTGCAATTCGACTGGCCTCAGGCAGCAAATCCGGCTTTATCACGACTCCACCAATCAGTACGTCTCGACAAACAGTTTTTACATTGAATGCCAAACAATATAGCAACGATACGAATGCACCTATTTACATAAGCGTAGGCAATACAAATATTGATACAGTGTATACAACAAATAGTTTTCAAGACTTTTCTGTAGAAATACCTGAAAATAGCATGAATGATTCCATTACGCTGAAAGCGTTGAAAGGAGCACGTGTCTACATTAGTTCCATAACGCTGGAAACGTTAGGCAGTGCAACAGAAAACATGTCTATCGACGGGTTTCCGGCCAATGTGGGAAATGTACTTTCCTATACAATTAGTAATCTGTCGGCAGACTCGACTTATTATTATACGGTGAAGCCTGTAGGAGGAACTGATACAGAATCTGAATCAATCATGGTTAAAACCCAAAGTAGTACCTCTGCTATCAATCAGAACACAGCTGGTTCCCTCATTGTATATTCAAAAACAAATGGATTGTATGTGGATGGAATCTCTACTCGAAGCAAAATCACTGTTTACGATATAAATGGACAAAATATAAGTGAAACTACTTCCTCTAAACCTGTATTCATTTCTTTGCTGCGTCGGGGTGTCTTTGTCGTGAGCGTCGATGACGGACAGCTTAAGAAAAATTTCAAAATAATATTGTAAATCTATTCGAATAACCAATCTGTTTGTTCAGATAGATAAATTCATTTAGTGATTCAATTGCCTCATGCAGACCATTGAATCACTTTTTTTATACCTCAAATTGTAGAATTCACCCCCGTCGGAATGTCCGAAGCGGAGCTATTAAAAAATAATTGTATTTTTGTGTAACCAAAATGAACAGAATGGAACTGTTTGGGTTTATCTTGAAAACAAATATTGAAAAGAAAATGAAAGAAGAACTTTTAAAAATAGAAGAAGATATTGTCAAAATGCTAAAAACGGTGTATGATCCGGAAATACCGGTCAATATATATGATTTGGGGCTTATTTACAATGTGGACATAGACGAAGAGAAAAATGTGACTGTAGATATGACGCTTACCGCACCGAATTGTCCTGCCGCCGACTTCATTATGGAAGATGTACGCCTGAAGCTGGAATCTATTAAAGACATTAAAAACGTGATAGTCAATCTGGTTTTTGAACCAATGTGGGGCAAAGAGATGATGAGTGAAGAGGCGAAACTGGAATTAGGATTCTTGTAATTATTGTAAATGGAAATTCCTGCTAATAAAAAAGTCTATTTCTTATCTGACGCTCATTTGGGTACCCCTTTTCATTCCGCAAAACCGACGGCGACACCTCCGGTTATTGCTCTTCCCAATCGAAAGATATCCAAGCACAAACCCGTTTGCCACGAAATAGAGAAGAAAATTTGCCGATGGTTTGACGAAGTGAAAAAAGATGCTCATGCCATTTTCCTGATGGGTGATCTTTTCGACTATTGGTTTGAATATAAAACGGTAGTTCCCAGAGGATTTACACGATTTTTAGGAAAAGTATCCGAACTGACAGATATGGGTATTGAAATCCACTTTTTCATCGGGAATCATGATATCTGGCTAACGGACTATTTCGAAGCCGAATGCGGCATGATCGTTCATCGGGAACCTTTGGTTAAAGAAATAGGAGGAAAAAAGTTTTTTCTGGCTCATGGAGATGGCCTGGGAGACGATTCCAAATCATTCATGTTGATACGCAAGCTTTTTCACAGCGAAATTTGCCGGAAAATGTTTGCTGCTATTCATCCCCGGTGGACAGTCGCTTTTGCTCACAAATGGGCGCAACATAGCCGGGCAACCGGCGAAATGGTAGATTATCTGGGCGAAGACAAAGAACACCTGGTTATTTTTTCAAAAAAGCACCTCCAGGTGGCCCCTAACATCAATTTCTTTGTCTTCGGACATCGCCACATCATGCTCGATTTAATGATTGCATCCCAATCCAGAGTAATCATTCTTGGCGACTGGATTCGTTTTTTCTCTTATGGTGTGTTTGACGGAGAAAATTTTTCATTAGAAATGTTCGAAAATGAAGATTAACAGAGATGAATATTGAAGAAATTGCTATTTGGGAAGTAACACCAGAAAAGATTCCGGAAATTGTGAAAATCGCCCGGGAAGTATGGCCAATCACTTTTGGTGATATTCTTACTTCGGAACAGATTGATTACATGATGAATAGGATGTATAGTGAAGAATCTCTATTAAACCAATTGCTGCATCAAAATCATCGGTATTTTTTGGCCGGTTTTCAAGACGAATATTGGGGATACATTTCGATAGAGCATCATTCTGAAAACTCACACAAAACTAAAATTCATAAAGCATACATCCATTCATCCAAACAAGGTGGCGGAATAGGAAGGAGGCTTTTTGACTTTGCGGCCAATGAAGCCTTGAAGAATGGAGATAAAGCAATTTACCTGAATGTCAATAAATACAATACAAAAGCAATCGCTTTTTATGAAAAATATGGTATGAGCAATGTCAAAAGCGAAATCATAGATATTGGAAACGGGTATATTATGGATGATTTCGTCTATGAAAAGTTACTGAAGTAGACACTATAAATACCAAAACTCTTACAACATGAACAATTTTCAAGAACAAAAGCATCAAAAGCATCTCACAAACACAAGGACGATAATCACCCTTGTACTGCTATTGGTTTGTCTGTCTTTTACAGCGAATGCCCAACCAATGACCACGGATTTGGGAAGCATGTTCTATTTGTCGTCAAAAACAGATTATTATGTCTTTTCAACGAAGGCAAATATTCATTCTGCTCCGAAAGCAGATTCTCAGATTATAGACCAATTGAAAAGCGGTGAGGCCGTCCAGGTGAAACGGACTTCCATTGATTTTAATAATGTATATACAAGCCATGGAATCACTTCTCCATGGGCAGAAATCATGTATACAAGTCCTTCCGGAGAAAAAAGCGGATACATTTGGCTGGCTAATCTGGCCATATCTGAATTTAAAATTTCAAATAGCCGTTTTTTGCTCGGGATTGATTCAAGAATAACAAAGAAAGCAGATAATAAAAAAAATTATTGCGATTCTGATTTTAATAAGTACATCTTCAAAGGCTTTGTCAACGATTCTCTTCAGATAACATATTCTTTCTTAGATAATAACTTTGATACATCTTTCAGTGAGATAACAATAATGTCGGGCATGGGACTTACCAATCTAAAGAATATCATTCGTTTCGGGACTTTAGGGGAAGCCTGTGGCGTACCTTCCAATTATTACTATTTTGGTTGGAATGGTCAGAAAATCATACCACTGCCCTCGCGTTATGAAGTCGGTGATGCCGGCTCATTTCATCATTCCGAGAAAATTATTTTTCCAAAGGAGAAAGGAGGAAAACCCAACACCATCATTAAAATTATTGAAAACTATGAGTTTAATGAAAAGAAAAACGATTATGTGAAAACAGAAAATAAGCGCAAAACATTCTTTTGGAAGGGCTCAGGATATATTGAGAACTGATATTTTTGACTATTTTTATAGGAAATTAGTTGCTTATTTTTTAATAGACTAAATCATGATAGACACTCAACACCTTGATTTCGTAGATACATCCTTTGCGAACTTAATGTCGAAAAGAATCTTTAATATTCTGCTATTCGCAACCAAATATGATACGTTTATATTGGAAGACGACGGACGTATTGATGAGCAGATATTTAATGAATACACTTCTCTGAATCTTCGTTACGCACCACGTTTTACACAGGTAACCAGTGAAGAACAGGCCATTGAGGCTCTGAATGAGAATCGCTACGAACTTATCATTTATATGCCCAATCTTGACGAGCCGGATGTTCTTCAGATAATGCATCATATCAAAGCCGTTCATCCGGATATTCCATTCGTAGTACTGGCTCCCTTTTCGAAGGAATTGATGAAGAGAATCCCGAAGGAAAAATTATCCTTTGTCGATTATGTTTTCAGCTGGTTGGGTAATTCGGAGTTACTTTTAGCTATCATCAAACTCATTGAAGATTCTATGAATGTCGAGCATGATACCATTGAGGTCGGTGTTCAGGTTATTCTGCTAGTTGAAGATTCTGTCCGTTTCTATTCATCTGCGCTTCCCATATTATATCGTCTGGTACTTGAAGAATCTATGAATTTTTCGAAGGAAGCCCTCAATGAGCATCAACAAATGCTTCGCAAACGTGGACGCCCCAAAATTTTGTTTGCGAAAAATTATGAAGAGGCTATAGGACTGTATAACAAGTATAAAGAAAATATATTGGGGGTAATTACCGATATGAGTTTTCCTCGTCACGGAGTTAAAGAAAAATTATCAGGATATTATCTTGCAAAATATATCAAGGCAACCGACAAACATTTGCCCGTAATTATAACTTCTGCGGAAACCTGCAATAAAGAATATGCAGATGAACTCGATTTTAGTTTTCTTGATAAAAACTCCAAAAGCTTTCCCATTGACTTAAAGAAAACCGTACGTCAAAAATTTGGTTTGGCAGATTTAATTATAATCAATCCCCAAACCAAAGAAGAACTATTGGTTATTCGCAATCTGAAAGACTTACAGTATAAATTGAAAGATATTCCGGATGATTCGCTTAGCTATCACATGGCGCATAATCATTTCAGCCGGTTCTGCAATTCAAGAGCCATCTTTCCTGTAGGACAATATCTTAAAAATATTGATTTAAATACGATCACCATTGCCGAAGCGCGTGCCTTGCTGGGAAATGCAGTAGCGAAATACCGCAAAATGAAGAATTCCGGCGTGGTAGCGGTATTCGAAAAAGACAGATACGATCAATGGTCTAATTTTGCCCGCATTGGCGATGGTTCGCTGGGAGGCAAAGGTAGAGGATTAGCATTTATGGGACATCTGGTGAAGATGAATCCGATTCTGAATACCAATCATAACCTTCAGGTTACAATTCCCAAAACGGTTGTCCTTTGTACAGACATTTTCGACGAATTTATGGAACGGAATCAATTGTATCCATTTGCTTTGTCGGAAACGGATGACGAAAAAATATTAAATGTTTTTCTGCGGGCAAGGCTTCCGGAACGTCTGATCGAAGATTTTATGACTTTTCTCGACACCATTCATAACCCGATAGCCATCCGTTCGTCCAGTATGTTGGAAGATTCGCATTATCAGCCATTTGCCGGAATATACTCAACGTACATGATTCCTTACCTGGATGATAAATATGAAACGTTGCATATTCTGACCGAATCCATAAAGGCTGTATATGCCTCTGTTTTCTTTAAGGAGAGTAAATCCTATATGACTGCCACTAAAAACCTTATCGACCAGGAGAAAATGGCTGTTGTACTCCAGGAACTGGTAGGCTCATCACATGAATCGCTTTTTTATCCAACTCTCTCTGGAGTAGCTCGTTCGCTGAATTTCTATCCGATCGGCAGTGAAAAGACTGAAGATGGAGTGGTTAATCTGGCAGTCGGACTTGGAAAATATATTGTAGACGGTGGAGTGACCCTTCGTGTATCTCCCGGATGTCCGCGTCATGTCCTTCAGCTTAGCACTGTAGAGATGGCATTGAGAGAAACTCAACGTTTTTTTTATGCTCTGAACATCAAAGATATCCCACCTCATTTTTCTGTAGATGACTCATTCAACCTTGAAAAAAATAATATTAAAGTAGCTGAAAAAGATAATCCTGTCTTTCGCTACATCGTATCCACTTATGATTTGGAAGACAATGTGATTCGTGAGGGGTTCTACCCCGGAGGAAGAAAGATTATCTCTTTTGCGAACATTTTGCAGCACGACATGCTTCCCTTATCGGATACGTTAATGAACATATTGAAAATAGGCCAGCTAGAGATGGGACGTCCTATTGAAATTGAATTTGCTGTTGAGATGAAAGAGGCAAATATAGCAGTCTTTTACCTGCTGCAGATTCGTCCCATCGTCGATAATAAATTATCGGAAGACGCAAATTTAGAAGCTACGCTTCCCCAAAATATATTAATGTATTCGACCAGTGCTCTCGGGCATGGCGTCAATAAAGATATTTCCGATATTGTATATGTAAAAACTGAGAACTTCGATGCTTCTAATAACCAATTAATTGCAGATGAATTAGCTGAGCTGAATCAAGGCTTCGTAGATGAAGAACGCAATTATATGCTTGTTGGGCCAGGCAGATGGGGGTCGAGCGACCATTGGTTGGGAATTCCCGTGAAATGGGCTTTTATCAGCCAGGCACAACTAGTTGTAGAGTTCGGTTTGGAGAATTACCGGATTGAACCAAGTCAGGGAACACATTTTTTCCAGAACCTGACTTCTTTCGGTGTCGGATATTTCACGATAAATCCATTTCTAAATCAAGGAGATATTTTTGATGTCCACTTCCTGAATGCTCAACCCGCTGAATATGAATCGAAATTTATCAGGCATGTCCGTTTTACAGAGCCTATGACAATCAAGATTGACGGAAGAAAAAACATTGGCTTAGTCGAAAAGTCAGCGTCACCCCAAGATGAATAAAAAAACGGCTGTCTAGAAAATTCTCTTTACCTTTTAAAAAAATTGAATATTTAAAACCGAGTTTCAGATATACAGCCGCAGAAATGTATAAAAAAGAGGTTGCTTCAATAGTAGAAACAACCTCTTTTTATAATTGTAAATTACAGTAGGATAGGGGATTAGATATTCATTGCACCCACTAAATCTCTAACCGAATCGATTTTATTATCTTCCAGATACTTTGCTATTCCATCTACAACTTTCTCCGAAACAGAAGGATCTACAAAATTATAAGTACCGATCTGTATTGCAGACGAACCTGCCAAAATAAACTCTATTGCATCTTCCCAACAAGAGATACCTCCCATTCCAATTACCGGAATTCTCACAGCATTATATGTCTGCCAGACCATTCTCAAAGCTACCGGCTTCACACAAGGCCCCGAAAGTCCTCCTGTGACTGTTGAGAGTTTGGGTTTTCGGCTTTTTATGTCAACAGCCATTCCTAAAAGAGTATTTATCAAAGAAACGGCATCTGCACCTTCTGCTTCTACTGCACGTGCGATTTCCGTAATATCCGTTACATTAGGAGAAAGCTTTACGATCAATGTCTTTGCGAATACCTCACGCACGGCACGAGTAACATCGCTTGCTGATGCAGCACATGTTCCAAAAGCCATTCCCCCTTCCTTAACGTTGGGGCAGGAAATATTCAATTCAATAGCGGGAATTTTATCCAGATTAGCTAATTTTTCCGCACATTCCGCATAGTCCTCAATCGTCGAGCCGGAAACATTAACGATGATATTCGTATCAAAATTTTTAATCTCCGGATATATGTTTTCAATGAAATAATCAACGCCCTTGTTCTGTAAACCCACTGCATTCAACATGCCGGAAGGGGTCTCTGCCATACGAGGATAATCATTCCCTTCACGTGCGCGAAGAGTAGTTCCTTTTACAAAAATACCACCCAGTCGCGACAAGTCGACATAGTCACAAAATTCTTTTCCGTAACCAAAAGTTCCCGATGCTGTCATCACCGGGTTCTTCAATTGTAAACTACCGATGTTAATTTTCAAATTGTCCATGTTAACTTTTCTATATTAAATACGGGACCTTCTGAGCATACACAAATGTTCCCGTCGCGAGTTTTCTCCACACAGCATAAACAAGTGCCAATCCCGCATCCCATAAGGTTTTCGAGAGAAGCTTCACATTCTATATTCTGCATTTTTGCATAATTGGCAACGGCCATCATCATTGGTTTAGGACCGCATGTGTAGACCCTTGTAAAATTTACATTTTGAAGAATACTGTGGTTTGTAACATAGCCTTTTTCTCCAAATGTACCGTCTTCTGTTGTACAATAGATTTCTCCGTACCGACTAAATTCTTCCAATTGCGTCAAATCGGATTTTGATCGCGCTCCTAATAAAAAAACAGGATGTTGCCCATGTTGTTTGAGATGATATCCGAGGTATAAAAGCGGGGCAGTTCCGACACCTCCGCCAACCAGAAGACATCGCTTGCCTTCTTCGCCCGAAATAGTAAATCCATTCCCTAAAGGAATCAATAAATTTACGGTATCTCCTGTTTTGTACTGACTCATTTTCCGCGTACCGTCGCCAATAGCCTGAACGAGTAGCCATAGGAGGTTCTTCTCTTTTTCAATAAAATTGATGGAAATCGGGCGTCTCAGAAACGTTTTTGGGGAATTCTCGACCAATACCTCTACAAACTGACCGGGCTTCATATCGGCTAGAATTTCGCCGTTTTTAGGGGTCATCTTGATCAGGAAATAGGTTTGGTTGAGTTGGATGTTTTCTTTGACAACAAAGTCAAGCATTTTTTTCATGAAACTCAGCAATAATAGTTGATTATTTTCTTTACGAATGAATAAACCATTCAAAAAATTAGTTTCTCAATATCTCAATTATTCAATTCGGGAAATATGCAATATATGAAGCTCCGTCATTTCATATTAACTGCTGTCTCGAAAAACTATGCAAATGTACAACTTTTAAAATTTATGGCGAATTTTAGGTTGTATAAACTGCCGGAGAAGTAACCGGTTATTTTTAGACGTTCCGCTATCGTTCAATTGACAGATTCATCGCTATGATTTCTTCCTGGTTTCAAATATCTCCGGATTAAAGGTTTCAAAGGTATTATCTGAGTAATAGATAATTATTTTAGTTATTTTTTTCTCTACAACAATTGACGGATTAACACCTTGTTTTTCTGTATTTTGAATAATATTATGAGGTGCTTTAACCTCTATTTCCTTGCGATATTCAGATGTAGGCTGAGCTATAGGCATAGATCCTGCACCCTCGTGGGCTTGAGAATCACTGAAAAGATCTCGCTGAAGAGGTTGCTCGGGATTTTGTCGAATCTGGCCGGAAGCTTCAGACTGATGCATGAGAGTTGCCTGTTTTAGCATCGTTCCTTGCCCCGTAAGTAACCAAGTGGAATCGATGTAGTCAATCTTAGATAAAATCTTTGTCATGACCTCTAAACTGGGTTTATTTCGTCCGTTGAGAATATGTGACATCACTGCTCTTCCGATATCAATGTAATCAGCAAAGTGAGCCGGAGTCATTCCTTCATATTCCATTACTTGTTTTATACGTTCAACCATCACTACATCTGTAAATTTATGACAAGACAAATGTAATTCATTAAAATCACAAATGCAAATTATAATTGTAAATTATAAAATATACACTTGTCGACGTATTTTATACTTTTGTGAGTTTACGGATGTATACAGCTAAAAAATGGAATGGATTTAAACTTTACATAATCATACTATATATATGGTTTTTATAGTGTTATATCTAAATATATATACTAAATAAGGGATTATTCCGGAATATAGTTGTAATTTGAGTGATATATTAAAGTATAAGATTATAAATTCTATATATATTACTGATTTTAAATATATTATATATACATTAGTAGGTGTTTTTTCAAGGAAACACATTTGTTATATAGATTGATTTAGATACAAATATATACCCGCAAACAATATTCACATATATATTAAATATTGCATTAAAGTACATTTGTGAGATAATGTTTAATAGCGTAGGTTACAAATGTGTGCTTTGCGTCAATGTTAGTAATATACATTTGTATTTAACAACAAAACTATACATGTCATCTTGTCATGTATAGGTAAAGATTACATTTATCTTAATTTATAATTCCGGCATGAAAAAACTCCTTGTATTATTTAGATAAATTTTTCTTATATACAATACTATTTACTTTTTAGGAATGTGCTCCGGATAACAAGTTTCAGGAAGGTCCATTTTTAACCTTTCCTTTATATGATTTTACGCCTGCTATACCTGCTTATTGCCTTTTTAGACGTATTGTATGGTTCTTATGTTCTTATAGCCTATAAGAGAAATAAAAGCCTTCAGAAGCATCACTACGATATTCAATATTTTCCTATACATACAAGAAAACAAATTTTTCCTCTTCCTGACAAGGATTTTATTCAAATCTATCAGAATTAAATATATCGTACAAAGGATAAGGAGATTTAAAATACGGCAAGGATTTGAGGTTAATATTTGGAAGTAAAATGAAGGTATAGGCGGCCTTATTTGCTTTAGCATGCTCCCTTCGAGAATATATAGAAATAGAATGGGGATCAAAAAAAATATCTTCTGGTGTTACTAAACCTTCCAAAGGGAAATTCAAAGTTTTCTCTACTCAATTTTTTTATCCAGGTAGGATAATTCCAGGCACTATTGAGTAGAGAAAACGAAGATGTCAGAAATAACAACCGGGAATGTAAAAAAAGTCCTTCCCTCATACGAGGAAAGGACTTCTATCGAGTTTAAATCGGATTTCTCTGATTATTCAGAAACTACATCAAAAGGAATTTCAACAGAAACTTCTTTGTGAAGCTTGATATTTGCTTTGTAGCTTCCAACTTCTTTAACCGCTTCTTTGATAAGAATTACTTTACGGTCAACGTTAAAGCCTAATTTTTCAAGAGCTTCAGCGATTTGGATATTGTTTACAGAACCGAAAATTGTTCCTGTAGAGCTTGTTTTAGCACCGATTGTCAAAGCTACTCCCTGAAGTTTTTCAGCCAAAGCCAAAGCATCTGCCTTAATCTTTTCAAGTTTATGAGCACGTTGTTTCAGGTTTTCAGCTAAAACTTTTTTTGCTGATTCAGAAGCAATAATAGCTTTTCCTGTAGGGATCAAAAAATTGCGTCCGTAACCATCTTTCACAGTCACAATATCGTCTTTGTATCCAAGATTGATAACGTCTTCTTTTAATATAACTTGCATGTTCTTTATCCTCCTTGGTTAAAATTATTTCATTAAGTCTGTTACGTATGGAAGCAAAGCCAAGTGACGGGCTCTTTTTACAGCTTGCGCAATACGACGTTGGAACTTCAAAGAAGTACCGGTGATACGACGAGGAAGAATTTTACCTTGTTCGTTCAAGAATTTCTTCAAGAATTCAGGATCTTTGTAATCGATATACTTGATTCCGTTCTTTTTGAAACGGCAATATTTCTTCTTTTTGTTGTCCACAGAAGGTGGAGTCAAATATCTGATTTCTGATTGTTGTGCCATGATTTAGTTCTCCTTTACTTCTTCTTTAGTTGTTGATTTAGCACCTCTTCTTTTTTGAGCATAAAGATGTGCATATTTGTCTTGTTTAAACGTCAAGAAACGCAAAACGCGTTCGTCACGACGATAATTCAACTCCAATTTTTCAATTGTAGTCGGTTCAGCTTCGAATTCAAGGAAAGCGTAAAAACCAGTAGATTTTTTCTGAATTGGGTAAGCCAATTTTTTCAATCCCCAGTTTTCTTCATTCACAATCTTAGCGCCTTCTGCTTCCAGAATGCCTTTGAATTTGTCTACCGCTTCCTTCATCTGCACATCAGACAAAACGGGAGTCAAAATGAAAACGGTTTCGTAATTGTTCATAAATATTTATTAATTAATTGTTTATTTGAAAAATACTTTTTCAGGGCGCAAAGATAGGCATTGTCAGACAAAAATGCAAATTTTTATCCCTTTCAATTGTATTTTTGATATGTATTCATCAAAATTCTTCCGATATTTTATAATTGTTTCTCTCCTGCGAATTGCGGCTCACCAATTCACCGATAAAACCGGCAAGAAACAGCTGTGTGCCTAAAATCATACACGTGAGCGAAATATAAAAATACGGTGATTCTGTTACCAATCGGTATGCCATCCCATGAGACATTGCATAAAGCTTGGATGCTCCAACTACAATAATGGCTATAAAACCAAGCAGGAACAGCAGGCTACCAAGAACACCAAAGAAATGCATCGGTTTGCGGCCAAATTTGGACAAAAACCACAAGGTAATCAAATCGAGATATCCGTTAAAAAAACGACTTATTCCAAATTTTGATTTGCCGTATTTGCGTGCCTGATGAGCGACCTCTTTTTCTACAATCTTATTAAAACCGGCAATTTTAGCTAAATATGGGATATAGCGATGCATATCATTGTACACCTCGATGTGCTTCACAACATCTTTTTTATAGGATTTGAGGCCACAATTAAAATCATGCAGGTTCTTTATCCCGGACACTTTTCTGGCCGTTGCATTAAATAGTTTGGTGGGTATTGTCTTGCTTAAGGGATCGTATCTTCTTTTTTTCCATCCGGAGACCAAATCATTTCCATCTTCCTGTATCAGCCGATATAGTTCCGGGATTTCATCCGGACTGTCTTGCAAATCGGCATCCATTGTAATTACGACATCTCCTTTTGCGACTTCAAAAGCACAATGCAAAGCCGGGGATTTTCCATAATTGCGACGGAAACGAATTCCATGCACTGGTTCGTTCTTCTCCCGAAGATTCGAAATTATCCTCCAGGAATCATCTGTACTGCCATCATCAACAAAAATCACTTCATAGGAAAAATTGTTGGCAAGCATAACCCGCTTAATCCATGCATAAAGTTCCGGCAGGGATTCTGCTTCGTTGTATAATGGGATAACTACTGAAATATCCATAAATAATCTCCTTTCTATATTATGATTGTAACAGGATTCAATTATTCGAGTTTATCATTCTTCGTAATTATAAATCCATAAACCAGCGATACGATAAAGCCAAGAATAAC
This sequence comes from Dysgonamonadaceae bacterium, assembly GCA_047605645.1. Taxonomy (GTDB): domain Bacteria; phylum Bacteroidota; class Bacteroidia; order Bacteroidales; family Dysgonomonadaceae; genus UBA1309. The sequence goes on from JASGFJ010000005.1 coordinate 72,383, forward strand.
ATCACTGACAATCTGTGATATTGTGTAAAACAGAGGACTGAAAGACATGTGTTCGGCCTGAGATATAAACTCCTTCGAAAATTCCAATTTATTCTTCATCAGACCTATACTTTCTTTGACAACCGAAGAAATGTAGGTCGGGTCAATCACCGTATAATGAAAATATGTCACAACAGCTTCAATCAATGATGCAAAAAAACAAAGCAAAACCGTAAACAAGACACAATGTGAATAGCTGATTTTACCTCCATTAGCCCGATCTCTGTATCGGGCAGTCAAATAATACATCAAAAAGAATGTTCCAATATTAAGAACAACATAGACAAAACTTAAAGATGGATAATAAGTGGAACCAATTAAAAAAATGTACTTAAAAGCCCAGAAGAAGCCAAGTGCAACCCCATAATGCATCGCATAGTTGAGCACTTTTAATTTATCGTCTTGCATTAGAATTTTTCAAAATTTTGGAGACAAAAGTAACAAAAATTGTCGATAAGATGAAGAAAAACACTTAGGTCTTATTCAATAATTGTGACACTTCGCTTACTTTCAGTCCATCACATTCGTACCAACTGAAATCATGAAGTCCGTTTGGGTCGCAAAGAGATATGTTTTCATTCACATTTTCTATCCGGCTATTCACTAATGCTTTTGCAGATAAATGAATCTCCGGAACTCCCAAACGTTGCACAATTTGTTGCACATTGTCAGCCCGAATACCACCTCCGGGAAGAACAATAATCTTATTTTCAGCAATCTCGACCAATTTTTTTAAATTATCGAGCCCGGATATTACATCGGCTTTTCCTCCAGATGTCAGTACCCGATGCACACCACAATCGATAAGTCTGAGCAATTCGTCTTTCAAGTCAGTACATTGATCAAAAGCGCGATGAAATGTCACAGTCATCGGAGATGCCTTTTCTACAATTTGTGCAATAGCCTTTGTATCAACGTGCCCATCTGAAGTGAGAATGCCAACAACAATCCCATCCACTCCAAGTTCGCGATAAAACGAAACTTCCCGAAATATCGCCTCCATGTCTGTCGAATTGTAGAGAAAGTCGCCTACGCGTGGACGCACCATCACATGAATAGGGATATCGACTTTATTTCTTACCAGAGATATTGTTCCGGCCGATGGGGAGAGTCCGCCTTCTGAATATCCGGAACATAATTCAATGCGTCCGGCTCCATTGGAAACAGCTTTCAATGCGCTCTCAGGAGTGAAACAGGCAACTTCAATCAACACTTGTGACATATAAATCAAATTATTACAATTAGTTTCTGACTGCAAAGTTAAAACAACAATTAGCTTTTTATAATTTTAGATGAATAAAACTTTTCTGTATTTTTCTTTCGGTGTTTATTTCATTTTATAAATTATTGTTCTTAACTTGCAAAACAGACTTGACTTAGATCTCAAAATGAAGAATCAGTAACGCTTTTAATGAGTAACAACATGAAAATCAGATACATTTGTATAGCTTGTTTATTTCTTTCAAAAACAGTAGAACCTCTTGAAGCACAGTTAATAAGGAACAAACAAAGGCTAACCGATATAGCTCTGAAACTGGAAACGCAAAAAAAACTCACGTCGAAAGGAAATTCCGAAATATGGGATTATCTGGAAAAAACGATGCCAACTGATGAAGAACAGGCACTCAAGTTTCTCTATGCCTATATGCCTCTGAGTGATTTGGCTGATTATTCGCCTGATTTTATGAAAATGAATGTTAAATATGCTCTTCAAGCGAAAGAAGAAATGTTGTGGGGAAAAAAAATTCCGGAAGATATTTTTCTACATTTTGTATTGCCGGTGCGTGTAAACAATGAAAACCTGGATATTTTTCGCCAAGTCATGTATCCGGAACTGAAAGAAAGAGTGAAAGGTCTTTCCATGAAAGAGGCTGTGTTGGAAATCAACCACTGGTGTCACGAGAAAGTTTCATATAGAGGAACAGACATACGGACGAGTGCACCGCTTAGCACTGTGAAAAAATCCTTCGGGAGATGTGGCGAAGAATCTACTTTCACGGTCACAGCACTACGAACGGTCGGTATTCCTGCCCGGCAGGTGTATACTCCTCGTTGGGCACATTCCGATGATAATCATGCCTGGGTAGAAGTCTGGGCAGATGGTGATTGGTATTATTTGGGAGCCTGTGAGCCGGATCCTGCACTCAACATGGGTTGGTTTAGTGAACCTGCGACACGCGTCATGCTTGTACATACACGAACTTATGGGAAATATATGGATGAAGAGAGCGTAATTACAGCCGAAAGCCGCTTTTCTGAATTGAATCTGACGGCTCATTATGCTCCTGTCAAACAAGCATGTATCTTTGTTAAAGATCGGAACGGCAATCCTGTCGATGGTGCAAAAATCGAATTCGGGCTTTATAATTATGCAGAATATTATCCTGTTTATACTACATTTTCCCAAAATGGAGCCGCGAGCTTTAACACCGGATATGGCGATCTCCTTATCTGGGCATCTAAAGATGGAATGTTCGGATACGCAAAGTTAGATGCAGATAAGAATAGCCTGACATTACATTTACAACATACGTCGCTGAATGGCATGTCAAATTCCTATTTGATGACACCTCCTCATATAGGAAAATACTCCCTAAATGCATCTCCAGAACAGATAAAACAGAACAGCCTTCGCTTACTGAAAGAAGATTCCATCAGAAACAACTACATCAGCACATTCAAAGATTCTGTGTGGGCTGAAAATTTAGCGAACGAACTTCATTTAAACCCCATCCAAACCAAATATATTATTTCCAAAAACTATGGAAACTGGAGTGAAATGGAACAATTTCTGCGCAAAGGAAGCCGTATCAGCCCAAAATATGTTCTTGCATTGCTGGAACAAGCCTCAGAAAAGGACTTGAGTGATGCTTCTGCATCCATACTTCTCAAACAACTTCAGGCCGCTATGAATGCCAGCAAAAGGATGGATGCTGGCGATAAAAAATTATTTGAGCAATACATACTAGCTCCCCGGATGTCCAATGAAAGACTCTCAGACTGGGGAAAATTTCTAAATTCGGTATTCGATCAAAGCTTCCAAAGAAAGACAAGGGAAAATATAAACTATCTCAAGGAGTGGATACTTGAGAATATCACAATAGATAATACAGCGAACCTGCATTCCCGCGCACCAATCACTCCTGAAGGAGTATACAAACTGAGAGTTTCAGACAGTAAATCACGTGATATTTTCTTTGTTGCAGCCTGTCGTGCATTCGGTATTCCGGCTCGAATTAATCGGGCAACACTTGAACCGGAATATTCTAAATCGGGAAATTGGAATGTCCTTTATTTCTCAAAACAGCCTACTATTCAGCCTCAAAAAGGAAAAATTCATTTAAAAAATGCAGATAATCCGGTAGAACCTCAGTATTTTTCACATTTTACTATTGGAAAACTCCAAGACGGCTCTTATAAAACCTTAGAATTTGATGAAGGGAAAAAAATATCCGAATTTCCGGAATATCTTGACCTTGAAAGCGGGTATTACCGCGTAGTTACCGGGAACCGACAATCAGACGGTTCTGTTCTTTCATCAATAAGCTATTTCAAGGTTTCACCAGATTCTGTATCGGAGGTAAAAATAGAATTGATGAAACAAGCTCAAGAATTGAGACCAAGTGCAAAACTCATTCTGTCGCAAATGAGAGTAGAACCGATAAGCGCAAATTCAACAAAAACTATCGCCGAATTATCTTCCGAGAAATACACCGTATTGGTCATTATCGATCCGGATAAAGAGCCTTCTAAACACATCATGAATGATTTAGCTTCTTATCGGAGATCATTATCGGAAACAACGACACAATTTATATTTGTAACAACAGAGAAAAATGCTTCCGGATTAGAAATTCTTAAAACATATTCTCTCCCTGACAATTATATTGCCGGCACAGACAAAAACGAGAATATACTGGAAACCGTAGCCAATAAATACGGACAAAAAACCAAAGAACAACTTCCATTAGCGCTCCTTTTTGATCAACAGGGAAATGTCTTCTATTTCTCTTCCGGATATAAAATAGGAATCGGAGAACAGCTTTTGAGAGTAATCCGGCAAGCTGAAAAACAAAACTCCTCCAATGACAAGACCAAAACTTGTTCCTCTAACTAAAAAAAATCTCTTAATCAAATAATTACCTATTAAAACATGAAACAAAATTTAACCATATTAATATCCTGTATTTTAGGCATATCGACCATTTGGGGGCAAGAAAACAAGCTACATCATCAGTCGTCGGTTTATGAATGGCCAACAGACTCTCTTGTCAAAAAGAAATTAGATATATGGCAGGATAAAAAATTCGGGATGCTGATTCATTGGGGTATTTATTCTGTGCCCGGTATTACAGAATCATGGACAATTTGTTCTGAACCTTGGATTGAGCGAGACAGCACTATTGCCTACGAAAATTACAAAAAATGGTATTGGGGACTGAGTAGGGAATTTAATCCCACCCATTTTAACCCGGAAGAATGGGCACAAGCTGCAAAAAATGCAGGAATGAAATATGTGGTATTTACAACCAAGCATCACGACGGATTTTGCATGTTCGACACAAAACAGACAGATTTCAAAATTTCAAATGGTCCTTTCGCTTCCAATCCGCGTTCGGATGTTGCTAACTATGTTTTTCAGGCTTTTCGCAGTCAAGATTTTATGATTGGCACCTATTTTTCAAAACCAGATTGGCATTCGCAGGATTTTTGGTGGTCGAAATATGCAACTCCCGACAGAAACACCAACTATGATATCCGAACATATCCATGGCGATGGGAACGATACAAGCAATTTACTTATAATCAAATCAGTGAACTGATGCACAATTATGGCGCCATCGATATTCTCTGGCTTGACGGAGGTTGGATTCGTCCGCTCGAAACCGTGAATGACGAAGTCCGTTCATGGGGAGCACAGATTCCGGAATGGAGCCAGGACATAAATATGCCCCGAATTGCAGCAATGGCTCGAGAAGCTCAGCCCGGAATATTAATTGTAGACCGCACTGTTCCCGGGAAATATGAAAATTATCAGACGCCCGAACAATCTGTTCCGACCGAAGCACGCAATTATCCCTGGGAAAGTTGCATTACTCTTGGTACGAGTTGGGGATGGGTTCCAAATGAGCAATACAAATCGGCAGGCCAGATTATTCACCGCCTTATTGAAATTGTAGCCAAAGGAGGTAGCCTGTTGTTAGGCGTCGGTCCTCGGGCTGATGGCACAATCGAACCGGAGGCTATCGGAATTTTACAGCAAATAGGCGATTGGCTACAGACAAATGGTGAAGCTATATACAATACCCGTGTATCACCCGTCTATCGCGATAGCAATACGTTTTTCACGCAAAGCAAAGACAGCCTGAAACAGTATGCATTGATCTGCTTAGCTGAAAACCAAGCTGTACCTTCGTCGGTTTCGTGGCAAGGAATGTATCCTACGAAAGGAGCAAAAGTGGTGCTTTTAAACACAAAGGAGCATGTGAAATGGACTCGGGATGGAAATAATATTAAGATTAATCTGCCCAAATCGATTCAGTCTCTAAAAAATTGTCCGGCATTAGCATTTGAGTTTCAGTAAATTTTGAAAGATTAGTAAACGCTCCTAATTAAATGGCTTTAGATATACATAATCCCTATTCCAAGGGAATACATATATTTATAATACACTCAAAATAAACAATATAAAAGAAGATACATAAAACGAATTATAGTAAACAACTTTATTTAAATAAAAACATTGAATGAACCAAACCTATAACTAACTCTATTAATTATGATGAAATTAAAAAAAGCACTGGCCATGATGGCTTTCTCTCTTTGCATTGCAAATCCGGTTTTGTCGCAGGATGTAAACATCATTCCAAAGCCCAATGAAATGAAAATTCAGGAAGGAAAATTTGTCTTTAAAAACGGTTTATCCATTTATGCTCCTCAAAATTCAAGAGCAAGGAATCTATTGGAAAAGAAATTATCCACAGCAGCAGGAATCCAACTAAAGTCAGTATCATCGGAAAAAGCAGCTACTATCCAGCTTAAAATTACACTTAACAAAACAACAAGCAAAGAAGGGTATTCACTGCAAATCAATCCCCGCTCTGTACTTATCACAGCATCCACTGAAGATGGATTGTATTACGGTGTTCAAACCTTATTGCAACTTCTTCCGCCGGAAATTGAAAGTAAAACTAAGACAACAGCCAATTGGCAGGTTCCCTGTTTGCGTATTGAGGATTCACCACGTTTTGCATACCGTGGTATTCTGTTGGATTGTTGCCGTCATTTTACGACAGTAGAAGAAATTAAGAAGCTGATGGATGTGTTTGCCATGTATAAAATCAATAAATTTCATTGGCATCTAACAGAAGATCAAGCCTGGCGTATTGAGATCAAAAAGTACCCCAAACTGACTTCTGTGGGTGGCTTTCGCGAAGAAAACGGAAAAATGTATGGCGGATATTATACACAGGAACAAATCAAAGACATCATCCGCTATGCAGCAGATAGAAATATCGAAGTCATTCCGGAAATTGAAATGCCGGGACATGCTCTGGCTGCTCTTTCTGCTTATCCTCAATATTCCTGCACAGGAGGTCCGTTCAAGCCAAGAATCATTTGGGGAGTAGAAGACGATGTATTTTGTGCCGGTAACGAAGCGACATACACTTTTCTTGAAAGTATTCTGGACGAAGTTTGTGCTTTGTTTCCATCTAAAATTGTACATATCGGAGGTGATGAGTGCCCGAAGATCCGTTGGAAAAATTGTCCTAAATGCCAGGCAATGATCCACAAAAATAAGTTGAAATCGGAAGAAGAACTCCAAAGCTATTTTACGAAACGAATTGAGAAATATCTGGCAGGTAAAGGAAAGCGGATGTTTGGTTGGGATGAAATCATGGAAGGTGGAATCGACACGACTGCAATGATCATGTCTTGGCGAGGAGAACAAGGTGGTATTGATGCGGCCAATGCAGGGCACGATGTTGTGATGACCCCCAACTCTTATCTATATCTCGACCATTATCAAGGCAGTTGGCTGTGTGAGGATGTAAAAATAGGCGGTTTGACCACTTTACAGAAAACCTACAGCTACGAACCTCTCCCCAAATCAATCACTTCAGATAAAGCACATCATATCCTGGGTCTACAGGGAAATTTATGGCAGGAATATATGTTTAAACCCAATCAGATAGAATATCAATTATTTCCCAAAACAACAGCTATCGCGGAAGTAGGTTGGACAAAAGCAGACAAGAAAAACGAGGACAGCTTTATCCGACGGATAGACGATCATCAGATTCGCTGGGATTTCCACAACTTGAATTATTACATTCCGATGCCTGAAGGAAATATGAACTTCATTCAATTCGTTGATACGACGAGTCTTGCATTCTCTAGCAACCGCGGAGTGAAAATCGTATATACACTCGACGGAAGTGAACCAACTGCCCAATCGACTGTGTATACTTCTCCTATAAAAATTCAGAAAAATACAACAATAAAACTTCGAAGTGTGCTTCCTCAGGGAAAATTAAGTCCGGTCAGGACAGTTGAAGCCACATTGACAAAACCTTATTCAGGCATTGCAAACATCGAAGATCTACAAAAGGGAATGCGCATGAAATATGTTAGAAATGGTAATTTGACCCGCCCTGAAGAGCTGACATCAATAACAGGATGGCAAGATTCCATCGTTGCAAGCCCGAACGATTTCTTCAAGTTGAAAGGCAAAGAGCAGACTGGCGGAGCAGCCATTTTCACAGGATATATTCATATCGAAAAAGATGGTATTTATACGCTGCATTGTCTTGCTGATCAATTTTTCTTAGGAGATAAATTGATGATTTCAAATAATAAAATGAAGAAAAACGGAAAAACAGACATTACCGTTCCCATGACAGCCGGTTATTACCCGGTAAAGATTGTCTTACTGAACAGGCAGTATGACGGAGTTGTTTCCCAATGGGTAGATACACGAGTCACTATTCGTCCCACGGAAAGCCTGAATACAGATACTGCAACTCCGGTCTTCTATAAATAAGGCAGGAAAAAAGTCTTACACTTCATGGAGAAAAAGAGAAAGACGGATATGATATTGAATCATTAGTCCGCCTTTCTCTTTTTATAAAAAATCTTTATGTCTCTATTTGAATTTCAAAGTCATTGTGATCAGCTGAGCGTGTAATCCATCATTTCGCTTATAGAAATTATAGCGAAACTCAGCGGTATTCAACGGTCTGATCCCCAACAACCCTGTTCCTGATACAATACGGAAATTTAGCCCCAACATATTGCTCGTAAACTTGGATAAATCATAATCACTTGTGTAATATTCTTCCGATGCGCTATGTTCTCCATAAGGCTTGAAATACTTCGTCCCATTCTGCGAATAAAAACGGTAGAAGGGTGCCAGCGACATGAATGGAGTGATTTTGTACGGAAGTTCCAGTTCGACCGTATGTGCCGTCAAATTCCAGCTATCAGTGTAGAAACGATAGAAACTTCGGACAATCAAGCGATCGGTAGCAAACCAATTGGCACGAACGCCAATAGGTAGTTTAAACCGCTTATCCGGCATTTTTTCCGAATAAGCCCCCAGACTTAAGTCCGTGAAGTAAACCCGCTGATAAGCGGTACCTAACTGTCCTGTTTGATATCCTAAGTCAGCGAGTAAAGACATCTGCAGCTCTTTGTTCACAACCTGGCTCCATGAAAGAGCTAAATTATACGAATTTCGGGGAGCATGATCCAATTGCTTGTATTTGAATCCATTGTTGTAAGCGTCTCTCAATTCGGCCGGAAGAATGATTTTCCATGTATCCAAAAACACGGATGCTTTTGCCGAAAGCTCCGTATTCCCTCCATTCAAAGTTTTAGCATACAATAAATTAACTCCATAAGAAGTATAATCAAACTCTTTAGAAAAAGACAATCCTCCTCCCAATGAATAATTTTTTGACGCATTTTCAAACAAATAATTCAAAGCCGGAGAAATACGGGTATCGTGTCGGGAAGCAGACGACAAAGTAAAGCCTTTAGTAGCAGCCGAAGCCTGTGTAGCTGTGCTTACTTTATCGATATTATCGGAAGAAGCAGAGGTATAGGAGTCAACTCCGAGTTCGATGCTATAGCGGTGAATATTACTTTTTCGATCTACCCGACTCAATTGTAAGTCGATTGTGTTTCCGAAATCAGACAATTTCTCAGTTCCTTCTCCACCTGTTACAGCTGAATGGATTCCATTCTGATGATAATAGCTGGAAACAAAATTAACTTCATCCACTTTCAGTTTCCGATAGCCGGTAGAGTCTGTTTGAGCCTTTGCGATGTTTAGCAAAAATGCAAAAGATGCAACTGTAAGCATTATTTTTTTCATAATCTTCTATCTCTTTTTTTAGTTACATCCACATCCACCACCGGTTCTGCCGCCATTTCCTCCACTGGCGCCTTCGCGATACATCAGAAAATTATTCTGATACTTCTCAACATTTCTGCTTGACAACACCATTTCAGCGTCGTTGAGCTTCGCTTTTTGATACGGTTTCACGCTTTGGCAGGAAACCAGATTTAAAAAGACGATGCAAAATACAATCCCGTAAATTATTTTCATTCAGTCTTTAAATTTATTTGATTAGACACATGTATTTGGTTCATGTCATCCACCAGGATGCATTCAATTCCTTTAATTTGATTGATAAAATCAATTCCTTGCCGTATTCCCAGAATGGAAACAGGAGTTGCCATAGCATCAGCGAGTTCCGCATTTGAGGTAATGATTGTCACACTTTTGATCCCACGGATAGGATATCCTGTTTTAGGATTGATGGTATGTGAATAAAGTTGTCCGCCAATAACAACAAATTTCTCATAATTTCCGGAGGTTGCCACTGACATATTGGTAATATTCAGTGTCGAAAAAAAAGTATCTCTCAAATTCGGATTCGCAATTCCAATGGTCCAAGGATGTCCATTTTCCTGATATCCCCAGGCATTCAAATCACCTGAAGCATTCACCAAGCCATTTTCTGTTCCGGCTTGTAAAAGGACTCGTTTTGCGCAATCTGCCGCGTATCCTTTTCCGATGCCTCCGAAGCCAATGCGCATTCCTTTTTTCTTCAGAAATATGGTTTTATTCACTTCATCGAGAACAATGTTTCTGTAATTGATTAAACTCACCGATTTGCGAGCTTTGATTTTGTCGGGAAGTTTTGTCATTCCTTTGTTGAAATTCCAGAAATCGGCATCCAAAGAGCCGTACGATAAGTCGAAATATCCTTGAGTTAACTCAGATATTCTCTGTGCGCGGGCCACCAGTTGGAAAAACTCGTCAGTAACCTCCACGGGATTAATTCCCGCCATCCGGTTCACCTGGTTCGTTAAACTGTCGCCTTTGTAAGTGGTAAAAAGTTGTTCTATGCGTTTGATTTCATGAATAGCCAATTCAATAAGCTGCTTGCCTTCCGTTTCGTTTTGGCTCAGTAGAATAAACTCAAACGTATTTCCCATGAGTAAGGTCTGATGCCTGACTAAGACCATTTGCCTTTATTTCATAAGATTAGCAATTTCACGGGTATAATCATCAACAACCAGTTTCCGGTTAAATCCGTGCCATTGATAAAGCACTTTTCCATCAGCATCCAGCAGTACCATGAAAGGAAATTCCCCTTTGGTGTTGTATTGCTCAGCCAATTTATCATTAGCTTCCTGGTCTTCTTTGGACAATGCATTCTTTTTTGCACGAGGAAAATCAGCATTTAAGATAATCAGTCGGTCTTTCGCAAATTGTTGAAAATTATCACTTTCAATAATTGTTTTTTGTAACTGAATGCAGGGAATACACCAATCTGAACCGGAAAACTTCAACAGAATCAGCTTATGAGTAGCTTTAGCTTCTGATTCTGCCGCTTTCAAATCATTTTTTTGAGCAAAGCCTTCAAACGCACATAAGGCCATGCTAAGGATTAATAGACTCTTTTTCAGCATACTTTATCAAATTAAATAAGCCTAATCGTTAAGATTAGACTTAAGGTTTTATTTATTGATATATAAACGTACCATGTTCGCTTATTATTGTAAGCTTTTTGGTTTCAGATGCTTCAACACGTCCTACAATTTGAGCATCAATATTGAAAGATTGTGAAATATCTATTATTTGTTGTGCATATTCCGGCGCTACATAAATCTCCATCCGGTGTCCCATATTGAACACGGTGAACATTTCTTTCCAGTCAGTGCCTGATTGTTCATGAATCAATTGAAATAGCGGAGGAGTAGGGAACAGGTTATCTTTTATCACATGTACTTTGTCTACAAAGTGAAGCACTTTTGTCTGTGCGCCTCCTGAGCAATGTACCATTCCGTGTATTTTGGGACGCAAAACATCTAAAATGCTCTTGATAACCGGTGCGTAGGTACGGGTAGGGGAAAGCACCAGTTTTCCTGCATCAATGCCCATTCCGCCAATCTCATCAGTTAATTTTTTCTGTCCCGAATACACTAATTCCTGAGGAATAGCAGAATCGTAACTTTCGGGATATTTTTTAGCTAAGTAGTTGGCAAACACATCATGACGAGCCGAAGTGAGCCCATTGCTACCCATGCCGCCATTGTATTCTTTTTCATAAGTTGCTTGTCCTGAAGATGATAACCCAACAATTACATCACCGGGTTGAATGGTATGGTTAGAAATAACTTCAGAACGCTTCATCCGGCAAGCAACGGTACTGTCTACAATAATAGTACGTACTAAATCGCCGACATCAGCAGTTTCCCCGCCGGTCGGATAAATATGAACTCCTAATGCAGAAAGTTCTTCGCAAAGCTCTGATGTTCCGTTAATTATAGCAGATATTACTTCACCCGGGACAAGCATTTTATTTCGTCCGATTGTCGAAGAAAGCAAAATATTGTCGGTGGCACCTACACAAAGTAAGTCATCTATATTCATAATCAAAGCATCCTGAGCAATTCCTCGCCAAACAGATAAATCACCGGTTTCACGCCAATACAAATAAGCCAAAGAAGATTTGGTTCCGGCACCGTCGGCATGCATGATGTTACAATATTCCGAATCGCCGCCCAGAATATCCGGTATGATTTTACAAAAAGCTTTGGGGAAAATTCCTTTATCAATGTTTTTGATGGCATTATGCACATCTTCTTTGGATGCTGAAACTCCACGTTGGTTGTAGCGTTGATTGCTCATAAACTGATATTTGATTTTTATGGCAAATGTACGTAAAATGTAAATAATATGGAGGTTAATGGAGATTGTTTTTTATGATTATCATTTGTTCTATAATTACCATTATGTTTAATTAAGTTTTAAATCATACGTATAAGCAATTTTATTTTGTTGAGAAATAGATTCCCAATTATAAAAATAAAGGTATTTCAAGTCTCAGAAATGCTCAATCCTCTTTCCTTTTTTAATGCAGAAATTTTACCCCGTACACCTTATGGCTATTACAATATGAATTGCTTATTCAAACGTCTTTGAGATTAGCTTTAAAAAGCTAGGCCTTTCCTTTCAAAAAAGATACGTCAAAAAAAATCCCAACGTGATTACACGTCGGGATTTATATAATTCTAATCTAAATTCAATCTTCTTTGTCTTCGGTATTCAAATTGGTGTCGATTGTTTCAATTTTCTTCACCAAAATACCTAATTCATCTTTTAAAGCCTGAATCCGGTGTTCCATATCTTTTAAAAGACCACCACCTCCTTTAGAGGAAACCGATAAGAAACCGATATTATTCTCATAAGTTTGAATTTCTGATTTGACCTTATCAAACTGGCGCATCAGGCGATCTCTTTCATAGAACAGTTTTCCTTTTGCTTTTTCTCCACCGGCAATTCCTTCAATGGATGAACGGAATGCTTGCATACGGCGTTCAGACTTATCAATTCGTAATCTATCAAACTGAAGATCTGCCGCTTTTTGCATCTCCTTGTATATTTTATCTTTTTCACGGAAAGGAACAAATCCGACTTCATGCCACTGGTTAAGCAATGCTTTGAGCTGGGTACGAGCTTCTTCTGCAGGAAGATCTGTCGAAATAGCGTTGATATCTGCAATAATTTGCTTTTTCTTAGCCAAATTTGCTAATTCTTCTTCATGTTGGCTGGATGTATTCTTCTTTTTCTGCTCAAAGAAATAATCACAAGCCGTCACAAAACGCTTCCATATTGAATCTGAGAATTTACGAGGTATCTGTCCAATGGCTTTCCACTCTTTTTGGATAGCTATTAATTCGTCCCCTGTCCTCTTCCAGTCTGTGCTGTCTTTAAGTGCTTCCGCTTTTTCGCACAGCGCTATTTTTTTGGTTAAATTCTGATCGTATTCTTCTTTTATACTCTTGAAATACTGTGCCTTCGCTTCGAAAAACCTATCACAAGCCGCTCTAAAACGGTCAAAAATAAGTGAATTCATTTTTTTGGGAACAAAACTAATTGTTTTCCATAAAGCCTGAAGTTCCAGGATTTCTTTACTTTTGGCATCCCAATCTTTGAAATTTTTAAGCTCATCCAAATCAATGGATTCTATCTTTTCGCAAATTTCTGTTTTTTTTGCTAAGTTTTCTTCTTCCTGTACTTTCAGTGCTTCAAAATGCTTCTGATAGTTTTTATTTATGACTGTAGATGCATCTTTGAATTTTGTCCAGATTTCTTCACGGATATCTTTAGAAACCGGGCCTATTTCACGCCATTCCTGATGGAAGTTTTGCAATTGATAGAATGCAGAAACAGGATCAGACTCATCTTTGAGACGATCTACGGCTTCAATAATTGCATTCTTCAATTCCAGATTTTTCTTGAAATCATAATCCCGCATTTCATTATTGATACGCACTAAGTCATAAAATTTTTCGGAATAGATCTGATATGATTTCCAAAGCTCATTGACTTTAGCTAACGGAACTTGTTTAATTTCATTCCACTCTCTTTGCAGTTTTTTAAATTCATTAAACTGTTTGCCAAAATCTCCGGCTGATTCTTCTGACAATAAGCGCAAAGCCTCAATGATTGCTTGCTTCTTTTTCAGATTTTCTTCTTTTTCAGCTTCATCCTTTGCCAACAGTTCTGAACGTTTCTCTTTTATTTGATTATATAGATTTCTGAATTCTTCTTCCCCCGGAACTGGTATTTCCTCAAAGTTTTCATCTTCATTACGACCACTTGCTTCGAATTCAGATTTAAGTCTCTCTTTTTCGGCATTGACAGCCTTTTGAAATTCATGTCTGATAGACTCCACAATGTTGCGCGCAGGCATGTTTTCATCCGTTAAGAAACTTTTCATCTTAAGCAGTAATTCTTCTTTTGACAGATTAGTATCTGTATCTGTTGAAAAACTTTCCGTAGGTTCTTCCTGTTGACTTTCTGCAGATGCAGAATTTGAATCTGGATTAACAGTATTCGCTTCGTTATCTTTTGAAAGTTCGGAATCAAAAATCTCGTTCATAATGCGTGAGTTTGATTAAATGCGTGACTTATTCTGTTTAGCAATGACAAAATAAGATATTTTTTTTTGATAAATGCAAGTTTGATTCAACTTTATTTTGTAAACGCGACATTTATTCTTAAAATTTCAATATTTTTTTAGATTATCATCACTTCACGATAACATTCGCAGATTAATTATTTATATTTGAACCATAAACAAAGTATTTTTGTTTCTACCATTGAGGAAAAAATTCTTAATATGATGATTTTTTCTCGATAGATTAAACATTAAATAACACAAAAGAACATGAATGAATTAATTATCCAAACAAAACTGCCTCATTTTCAAAAAACTACAGCAACAATCAGTTCGCTGTTACTTATTGTCGGAAGTTTCATTGTGCTTATAACAAAACTTGTTGATTCACTCTATGATATCTCTTTTTATACCGGACTGGTCTGCTTAATAGTCGGAATCATCTCCCTGCTGGCTTTTACTGTTTGGTTGCCTAAACCTGTCATTACAATTAATCTGGAGGGATTATATCCAAATCTATCCGACCAAAGCAGTCTGAAACCAATCATCTGGGATGAAGTAGAAAATGTAAACATCGGATTAAATTTTTTGCAGATTATCTTGAAAGTGAATAAAACAGTCAATATTGATTTGAGCAATCTTCGTTACAATGATCTAAAAAATATAAAGACCAAAGTCATTGAAATATGTGAAAACAAGAATATTTCATATAGAAATGCCTAAGTTCTGATCCCTGAAGGGGAATTACGCTGTAACTTATTGCATCAAAGTAATTTTTCATTGTTCAACAAAGCTATTTTAACAGAAGTTCCCCAACGAAACCCTCCTACCCTTCCGGTGGCCTGAACAATCCGATGGCAAGGGATTAAATAAGCTACAGCATTTCGCCCAATTGCTGTACCTGTAGCTCTTACAGCTTTCGGATTCCCAATCATCTGAGCAATGGTTCCGTAATTAACTGTTTTTCCTGCAGGAATTTTCATCAATGCATGCCAAACTTGTTGCTGAAATTCTGTTCCCCGAACAAGAATATCTCCATCATAACAGGATAATTTTCCGTCAATAGCATCCATCACTTGTTTATGCACATCATTGAATGCTTCTTTTAAATCCCCTTCGGGAAACAATTTTCGCACCTCTGCCTTTACGTTCTCTTGGTTGTCTGAAAAAGAGATGAAACACACTTTTTTATCCAAAGAAACAATTTGTGTTTCTCCGAACCTGGATATGCCGGAGTAAAACTCCAGGTTTACTCCATGCTTTACTTTATTATAAGCTACTAATTGCATTTTACGATGAGTTGATTGAGTTCGTATTCTTGATAAACCTTAGTGAAGATAGCCAAACTTCTTCAAGAAGGGAGTATTTGACTGCTCCATCTGAGAAAAAATCATTAAATTTGTAAGAATACAAAATAAAGAAAATTTTGTTTATGAATTTCGAATTGACATCTAAATATAAACCCACCGGAGATCAACCGGGTGCAATTAAAGAATTAGTAAAAGGTTTAAATGAAGACATACCTGCACAAACTCTGTTAGGAGTGACTGGTTCCGGTAAAACGTTTACTATCGCCAACGTCATCCAGGAGGTAAATAAGCCCACACTTGTGCTCAGCCACAACAAAACATTGGCAGCACAGCTCTACAGCGAATTTAAAGGTTTCTTTCCCAATAACTCTGTCGAATATTTTGTTTCTTATTATGATTATTATCAACCGGAGGCCTATATTCCGTCAACGAATACTTACATAGAAAAAGACTTGTCTATCAACGAGGAAATTGAGAAACTTCGTCTGGCAACAAGTACTGCTCTACTCTCCAACAGAAGAGATATTATCGTGGTTTCATCCGTATCATGTCTTTATGGTATGGGGAATCCCGACGATTTTCGAAGTTCTACCATTATTATCACGGAAGGACAACAGTTAGTCCTGCAAGTATTTCTGCGTGAAGTGGTTGATTTGCTATACACAAGAAATGAGATCAATTTGGAAAGGGGAAATTTCCGTGTCAAAGGCGATACTGTAGACATTTTTCTGGCGGAAGGCGATATGATTCTGCGGGTAATTTTCTGGGGAGACGAGATTGAAAGCATCGAAAGTATTGATCCGCTGACAGGCTTACGAATAGAGCGATTTAAAGAATTCAGGCTTTATCCTGCCAGCCTTTTTATTACGACTAAAGAACGTATCCATCGTGCTATAGGCGAAATAGAAATTGACCTGGGACACCAGGTCGAATTTTTACGATCCGTAGGTAAAAATCTGGAAGCGAAAAGATTGTACGAACGAGTTACATACGATTTGGAAATGATTCGCGAAGTAGGTTATTGTTCCGGAATCGAAAATTATTCGCGCTATTTCGACAACCGCAAACCCGGCACACGCCCATTCTGCCTGCTCGACTTCTTCCCGAATGATTACCTCATGGTAATAGATGAAAGCCATGTGACTATTCCACAAATTCGGGCTATGTATGGGGGTGACCATTCGCGAAAAGGCAATCTGGTGGAATATGGATTCCGTTTGCCGGCAGCTATTGATAACCGCCCACTGAGATTCGAAGAGTTCGAATCTTTGACGCCACAAACAATATATGTGAGTGCTACTCCGGCCGATTATGAACTGGAAAAATCGGAAGGGGTTATTGTCGAACAATTGATTCGGCCGACAGGACTACTGGATCCTCCAATTGACGTGCGTCCAAGTCTCAATCAGATAGATGATTTGATGGAGGAAATACAACAACGAGTTGAGGTAGACGAACGCATTTTGGTGACTACACTCACCAAACGAATGGCTGAAGAGCTAACTACTTACCTTTCAAACAATGGCGTTCGATGCAATTATATACACTCAGATGTGGACACGCTTGACCGTGTACAGATTATGAATGACTTGCGCAATGGTCTTTTTGATGTGCTTATTGGCGTGAACCTGTTACGTGAAGGATTAGATTTTCCGGAAGTTTCCCTTGTTGCGATTCTTGATGCAGATAAAGAAGGGTTTCTCCGCTCCCACCGTTCTCTGACGCAAACGGTTGGGCGTGCTGCCAGAAATGTGAACGGAAAAGTAATTTTTTATGCCGATAAAATCACGGATAGTATGCAGAAAACCATTGACGAGACTAACCGCCGACGTGAAATCCAGATGAAGTATAATGAAGAACATGGCATTACACCACATCAGATAAAGAAGGATAAGAGTTCTGCCTTACTCAACCGGCGGGAAACTGAATCGGGCGCCTATGTGGAACCGGAAACATTTTCTATTGCTTCGGATGTACAAGAAAATTACACAAGCAAGAAAGATCTTGAGAAGGCAATTGCATCTATGAAAAGAAAAATGACAGAAGCTGCAAAGAAAATGGAATTCCTGGAAGCCGCTCAATATCGCGACGAACTCATCAAGCTGGAAGCCAAGTTGGGAGAATATCATTCTGGTAAATGATGAGCTGAAACTTATTTTTTATATCTAGCGGCTAGCGTCAGTTATAATCCATTTCATCCTTTATTCCTATTTTATTTTTACAAGGACTTATAATCAGGAAATTATTGCCTTATCGATTCATGATAATCTTTTGGAAAAGGTTTTCCACTCCAGGCTTTTTGTGAGGTCCACATTTCGGCAGGTGATGTCCAAAAGGAGTGCTCAGCAGGAAGACCTAAAGGAAGAAATACCAGAGAAGTCATATATAAGCTTCCATTATTTGTGTAATAATCGGCCAGTTCCGGATAATTACCCACAAAGCCTAAACACAAGTATCCATCTCGCGTGAAATTGGCATCATGGGCAAACATCCGCTTCATCACAGAAGTCAAAGCATTCCGAATCTGCCCATTAGACAAATGAGAAGGCAATCCGTACTTCCAGGCAGATAAAGCTAAGGATTGAAATGCTCCCATCCGGTAAGTCATCGATCTACCGACGACCGGATACGTAGCTTCTGGAGAAATGAGCCGCTCTACCAACTGATTATAACGTTGCATACGTCTTAACGCCAAATCAAATTTCAGAGGCGTGGCAATTCTTTTCTGCTCCAGCAATTCCGTTATTTCTACAATCATCGGATGAATTACATAGCTGTTATAATAATCCAGCGAAAAATCAGGTCCGTCTGAATACCAACCGTCTCCCAAATACCATTCCTTAAATTTACGAAGTGTCACATCCAGAACATATCCATCGTATTGTTCATCTACAGAAACAAGAAAAGCTTCAATCATCGCCCGAAATAAGAGCCAATTACTATAGGATGGTTTTACTTTTCGTAATAATTTGAATTCTTGAATATAACGATTTTTTGTCTCTTTATTCAGTGGCTCCCATAAAGCTTTTGGTGCCCGAATAAAACTATTGGCAATATATGCGGCATCTACTAAAGCTTGCGAATGTGCATTCCAGCCCAGATAGTCGGGATTATTTGGATCTACAGCGTTTGCATAGGATTGTAATGCCCACTCTCTAATTTGTTTTCTTTGCCTGCCTTCTGTTGCTTCATCGTCAGGCAAATTCAACCACGGGGCAATTCCGTCCATCAAGCGGCCAAAAGCCTCCATGTAAGTGACATCCTTATTGCGGCCATCCCATGTCGGGCTGAATTCCAGAGTCATATTCTTTTTCAATTCGCCCTGGCTCATATTCCGGAGTATGGGTTCTGACATTTTATAAAGAAGTCCGACCCAGTATGCGCGATCATCCTGAGGCACATTTTTTTCTGCATTTTGTGCAGACAATCCGGAAACAAACTGTCCGAAGGGTATTATTAATAAAAATAAAACGAGAAATACATGGGTACGAAGATTTAAGCTTTTCATATTGTTTCAGTTAGTTCAAGAATATATAGTTACAAATATAATAAACGAAAAGGAAAGTCGCAAAAAAGCAACTTTCCTTTTCGTTTATTTTGATTCGTTCAGAACGAGCTATTGCTTAATTGTATTTTCTATATACATATTTAACATTGGTTGTATATTTAAATGCAATCTTTCTTGCTTGTTCGATGGTAGATGATGAGACAATGGTATATGTCAAAATTGCTCTTCTGTTTCCTGTTGTCAAAGCCCTGTGATATTCATTCATAAAAGACAAGAAGCTATTTCCCGACAATTCCGTATCTGACTCATTTGCTGAAGAAGATGCTTCTGAAGTCCAGGCGCCCAAGTCAAACTGTGTACCATTGTTTATTCTCACTTTTACAGAAGAGAGAGTAATCACTGAAGAACCGGCAAAAGCTTTTAGACCATTCAGTTTTATGTTCCAGCCTGTATTCTGAAAATCCGAGCTAATCAGATTATTGGCTATTTCAGTACCTATAAGATCCGATAGATTAATGGTGTCATTAAATGTCAACGTCCCATTTGCAGCTTGAATTGTGGAAGAGCTTGTTGCTTTTAACATTTGGCTGGTTTCCGTCCAATCATCGTCATCACTTCCTCCGCAGGAAACAAAAGTGACAGACATAGTAACAATAGCAAAAACGGCTATGAAAAGATTTGTTGTAAGTTTCATATTTGTTGTGTATTAAGATTATATATATTTGCAAATATACATCTTTAAATCATTCCCTTACAATTCGAAGTTAATCTTTTCACACACGCAATCATTTGTTAACATTATCCAACAATTGCAACATCGCATAATTTGTTGCACGCAGAATGTTAATTTCACGAAATTTACCTAATTGATATTTCCTTGCCTCATATTGGTCTTTGTATTTTGTACAAATCCAGACAGTCCCGACCGGATTTTCCTCACTCCCCCCATCAGGACCGGCCACTCCGGAAACAGAAATAGCACAATCCGACTCTAACAATTGACTGACACCTCTGGCCATACACAATACAACTTCCTCACTTACTACGCCGTACTCTTCAATAACCTCTGAAGGAACACCAAGTACAGAAGCCTTTACTTCGGTTGCATAAGATACAACGGCGCCTCTAAAATAGGCAGAAGAACCGGGAACAGAGGTTATCATTTTGGAAATATTTCCGCCCGTGCAGCTTTCGGCAGTAGCTAAAGTAAGGCCTAGACTTTTCAATCGGAGTCCAAGTATTTTCTCCAACGAAAAATCATCTTCAGAGAGAATTGCCTTTCCGAGTTTTTCCTTAAGGAGCTTCACTTGTTTTTCAAACTCCATCCGATTGTTTTCACCCTGAACAAAAAGACGAAGTTTTATGATTCCGGGAGAAGGCAGATAAGCCAAGCCAAAACCTTTTGGTAGATTATTCTCGTAATCAGCAAGGTCAATGGCCAGATTTGATTCTGTATATCCGCCGATAATAAATACCTTGAACAGATATGTCTCCAAAGAAAAGCGATTTTGAAGCCGTGGGATAATTTCATTCTTCATGCCCCATTGCATTTCCACGGGAACTCCGGGCATAGATACAAGCACTTTGCCTTCTTTCTCAAACCAGGTCAAAGGAGCTGTTCCTACACGATTCTGTATGACCGTACACGCTTTGGGTACATAGGCCTGGTTTCGGGTTAACTCATTGAGTTTGGTCCAGGAGCTGACAACATGTTGTATATTGACAAGTACATCCTCATCAAAATACAGTTCGGTGCCATAATATTCACACAATGTTTTCTTTGTGATATCATCTCTGGTTGACCCTATTCCTCCGGTTGTCAACACAATGTCTACTCGTTGAAAAACATCATCCAGAGTATCCTTTATCTGTTTTGAATGATCACCGATAGAATGTATTTCCACGACTTCAAATCCGGCAAGAGTAAGGCTATGAGCCATCCATGCAGAATTTGTATCGACAATCTGACCAATCAAAATTTCATCGCCGATTGTGATTATTGCAACTTTCATCCGATTTAATTCTTTCTGTTAGGCGGTATGAAATTCACTCGATTCTTAAATAATTATCTTGAACGATTTAATAAAAATCAGGCTTCGTCTCATATTGCTAATAAATATCAGCCAATAACAGCTCTTGAGAACGGAGCTGCATCTTTTTCACAAAATTCTCCGTCAAGATATTTGTAATATCCGGTGATGGCAACCATGGCTGCGTTGTCTGTCGTATATCCGAATTGGGGAATATAAATATTCCATCCGTATTTGTCTTTATGGTCGGCAAAAGCCTGTCGAAGTCCTGAATTAGCCGATACGCCTCCCGCCAGAGCGACTTCTTTGACATTTAGTTCTGCAGCTGCTTTTCGAAGTTTATCCATCAAAATATCAATCACTGTTTTTTGAAGAGAAGCACACAAATCTTCTTTATTCTTCTCCACAAAGTCAGGATCATTTTTCAATTCATCTCTCAACAAGTAAAGGAAAGATGTCTTCAATCCGCTAAAGCTATAATCATATCCGGAAATATGAGGTTTACTAAACTTAAATCGGTCGGGATTTCCTAATTTTGCAAGCCGATCCACAACCGGACCGCCCGGATATCCCAATCCCATTACTTTAGCACATTTATCAAAAGCTTCACCTGCCGCATCATCAATTGTCTGCCCAATCACTTTCATATCGTTGTAAGCTTTCACATATACAATCTGAGAATTGCCTCCGGAAACCAACAAGCAAAGAAAAGGATAGTTGGGCGGGTTAAAAGGGACCTTATCATCTTCTATAAAATGAGCGAGCACATGTGCCTGCAAGTGATTCACTTCAACCATGGGAATATCTAATGCCGAAGAGAAACCTTTCGTGAAAGATGTTCCGACTAGCAAAGAGCCCATCAGACCGGGACCTCTGGTAAAGGCAATAGCGGATAAATTTTTTTTATCGACACCCGCTCTTTTCAAAGCTTCGTCTACAACAGGAATAATATTTTGCTGGTGAGCCCGGGATGCTAATTCCGGAACTACGCCTCCGTAACTTTCATGAACTTTCTGACTTGCAATCACATTGGAAAGCAACACTCCATCACGGATGACAGATGCAGCTGTATCATCGCAAGACGACTCAATTCCTAATATCGTAATCATATTGATTTTACTAATTTAAATAGGATGCAAAGGTACGACATTCATCACATTTAAACGAATAATTGACTTTGAAGAACCCCGGATTTTATCTTCGCACCTCGTCTGTGAGTATTTTTTGTAAAAACACAACATCAAAAAAATGGCCGTTCTTTATTGCTATTTCGCGTAGACCGCCGGTAATGGTATAGTTGTTTTTTTTATGCAAATTAATGCTTATATCGTTATCGGTAGTGATGACACTCACTAAAGAGTGAATACCACGCTTCAATGCTTCAACCTCCAAGGTCATCAACAATTTCTGAGCAACTCCCCGATGGCGAAATTCTTTATGTGTATAAATGGATATTTCCGCTGTTGAACGATATCCGTCTATCGATCTGAAGGGAGAAACACAAGCCCATCCGGCCACTTGCCTATCTATCAGAGCCGTCAACGCAAAATAAGCGTCACCGTCACTATGGGCAGCCAACCATTCGGCCGTATCTTCAATTGTTTTTTGATGGCTGCTCAAATACGCATTTGTATTGAGTATTGCATCGTTCCAGATATTATTTATCGCCCAAATATCTTCTTGGTCAGTCATTCTAATTTCAATCATAACACATTCAAATTCAATATAACATGCAATTTAAGACATTCCTATTTGTCGGTCATCCGACTCCTTATGGAATCATGGGATAAACATACAAAATCTAATCGTTCGATGAAAAACAAAAACATTTAAATTTAGAATCTTTTTAAAGAAATAGTCCTATCTTTGTAATAATTAATGGTAATTATTTATTTACATTTCGATGAAAAATAGAGTAATATTTTTGCTCGTTTCTATATATGTTCTATTTTTGTTTGCAGGTTGTTCCAAATTTTCAAATAAAAAAGAAAATACCGTTCATCACAAAGAAGTGACTATCGAACGGTTTGATAGAGATTTTTTACAATACATGCAGTCGAAGGACATCTCATCCGAAAATAAATTAAAATCTCAATATCCGGTCTTTCTTTCTGCTTTTGGTAAAATTACAGTCAATCTTTCCGATAATTCACGGCCGGTATTTTTCGAAAATCTTTACAAATATTTCTCTGACAGTACGCTGCAACATGTTTACAGAGATTCAGAGAAACAATTTGACAATGTTGAAAATATAGAAACCGAATTATCGCAGGCAAATGAAAATCTATGGAAAATATATCCGGGAAAACAGCTACCCCGTTTTTGCATGCATGTATCCGGTCTTAAACAGAATGTAGTGGTCACAGATAGCGTGATTTCCATTTCTATAGACAAATACCTCGGTGAAAATTACCCTCTTTATAAAGATTTTTTTTATGACTACCAGAGAGTTCAGATGCAACCTCAAAATGTTACCCGCGACTATCTTCGGGCGTATATTCTCAGTAGTCTGATCCCTGATAATAAGAATCAGGATTTGGTATCCGCCATGATTCATGAAGGAAAATGTCTTTATCTGCTCTCTAAACTATTACCCGAAAAAAGTATAGATGAGCTCTTAGGATACAACCAAAAACAGATGAAATGGAGCAAAGCTAACGAACGAGCTGTATGGAGAACAACTATTGAGCGTAAATTTCTTTACAGCACCGAATATTTAATCATTTCAAAATACATGGACGAAGCTTCATACACCAGCTTAATATCTCCTCTTTGTCCCGGAAAAATAGGAGCTTGGCTTGGACTTCAGATTGTGGATAACTTTATGAAAAACAATCCACAGGTAGAAATAGCTACATTAATCAGTATGGATGATCATAAATTACTGGAGCAATCCCATTATAACCCCTGATACAGAAAGTCCATATTTTTTCTCAACGATTGGGAAAATATAATATCATTTAACCATATCCTTGTTTATCTTTGTGTGTTGAAAAAGGCCAACAGCCTTTGTTTGACGAATCCGTTCCTGACTTCAGAGAACGATTAATTCAAGTTTCGCCTATATAAAGATGGATAGGCGTTTTTATTCAATATTTAAAATGGCAGACAGAAAAGAAAGTTCCGGCAGAAGAACTGGGCGAACGAAAAAGGAAGAAGGAATAGTTCCTGATATTGGAAAACTCCAACCTCAAGCTAAAGAATTTGAGGAAGCTGTTTTGGGTGCTTTGATGTTAGAAAAAGATGCTTATTCTGTAGTCAGTGATATTCTGAAAGCTGAAAGTTTTTACGAAACAACTCATCAACTTATTTACTCAGCAATTGTAAATCTGGCCGGGAAACAGCAACCTATTGATATGCTCACCGTAACAGAAGAGTTGCGACGTGCGGGAGAACTCGAACAAGTGGGTGGACCCATGTATATCGCTCAACTGACAGAAAAAGTTGGTTCTTCAGCACACATCGAATTCCATGCGCGTATTATTGCTCAAAAATATCTAGCCCGCGAACTTATCAGTTTCTCCGCAACTGTCACCAACAAAGCATTTGATGAAACAAGCGATGTGGATGATTTGATGCAGGAAGCAGAAAGCAAGTTGTTCGAGATTTCGCAGCGTAATGTAAAAAAAGACGTCACCCAAATCAACCCGGTCATCAAGGAAGCAATGGATTTGCTTCAGATTGCCGCCAACCGACCGGAGGGATTAAGCGGTCTTCAAACAGGATTCACTGATCTGGATAAAATCACTTCCGGATGGCAGAATTCCGACCTGATTATTATCGCAGCCCGTCCGGCAATGGGAAAAACAGCGTTCGTGCTTTCTATGGCAAAGAACATGGCTGTGACTTACAACTATCCGGTA
Source organism: Dysgonamonadaceae bacterium (assembly GCA_047605645.1). Classification (GTDB taxonomy): domain Bacteria; phylum Bacteroidota; class Bacteroidia; order Bacteroidales; family Dysgonomonadaceae; genus UBA1309. Next base: position 97,616 of record JASGFJ010000005.1, read on the forward strand.
GCCTTATTCTCACTCGAAATGTCTAACGTACAGTTGGTAAACCGTCTGATCGTAAATACTTGCGAAATCAGAGGGGAAAAAATCAAGAACGGACAGCTAGCCGACTACGAATGGGAACAGCTTGACTATAAGATCAAAGAATTATATGATGCTCCCATATTTGTAGATGATACGCCAAGCTTGTCGGTATTCGAACTCCGCACAAAAGCACGACGTCTGGCTCGGGAACACGGTATCAAAATTATCATTATCGACTACCTTCAGCTGATGAATGCTAGTGGAATGAATTTCGGAAGCCGTGAGCAGGAGGTCAGTATGATCTCTCGTTCGCTGAAAGGACTTTCCAAGGAATTAAATATTCCAATCATCGCCTTATCACAGCTGAATCGTGGTGTAGAAGGCCGTGTGGGTGCAGAGGGAAAACGCCCACAACTATCTGACCTTCGTGAATCCGGAGCCATCGAACAGGATGCGGATATGGTTTGCTTCATTCACCGCCCTGAATACTATAAGATTCTGGAAGATGAAAAAGGAAATTCATTGGTCGGTCTGGCGGAAATTATTATTGCGAAACATCGTAATGGTGCAACAGGGGATGTTCGTCTGACTTTCAAAAGCGAATTTGCGCGATTCCAAAATGTTACGACCGATTTTGATATGGATATGCACAGTTATACCTCTAAAATAGGAGTAGAAAATGGGAACTCCGCTCCTGCTCCATCACCGGGTGATTTCTCGGCTATGCCGAATGATCCGTTACCATTTTAAGAACAGAGAAACGCCAGAACATTAGATTTTTAGATTTTTAAAGATAGATTTTCAATCAATCCGATTACTTTTGTGCTTTGTTTCGCATAAAATACGATTGAGAAAACAAAATACAAATTAAAACATATAATTCAATTAACTTAAAGAACTATGCTCAAGACGATTTTGTCTGTTTCCGGAAAGCCGGGTCTTTTCAAATTAGTGTCAAGTGCTAAAAACATGATTATTGTTGAATCCTTGACAGAGAAAAAACGTTTGCCTATCTATGCACGCGACAAGGTAGTTTCATTGGGAGATATTGCCATGTACACTTCAGAGGGAGAAGAACCACTCAAAAGCGTTCTGATCAACATTAAGAAGAAAGAAAACGGAGAAAAAACTTCTATCGCCCCCAATTCTAAACCTCAGGAATTGTTCGCTTACTTCAAAGAAGTGCTTCCTACCTTTGACCAGGACAGAGTGTATCCGACAGATATCAAGAAGCTGTTAAACTGGTACAACCTTCTTATCGAAGCAGGAATAGATTTCGAAGCAGAGGTGAAAAATGAAACAACAGAAGGCGAAGATGCAGAAACGGCTGCTCCTGTAGCTGTCGAAGCAGAAACAAAACCGGTAAAAGCTCCTCGTGCAAAAAAAACAACTGCACCAAAAGCAACTTCTGAAGCTAAAACTTCAACCCGTACTACCCGCAAAAAGGTATAAGATTCTATTTGTAATAGCTTTTTTGCTGGAAAAAGGTCTGGATTCATTCTATTAGGAAAACTCCAGACCTTTTTCTGTATCCATATTCAATTGTACTCTCCGGCTAGTTCGTGAAGAAATACTTTTTCTGCACTCTCCATCCACTGCCTAATCATCACATTGGGAGAATAATTTTCTGAAAATCGAATAAGTTCACTGATATTGAAAGAATCTCCGCGAATGCCTAATCCTGTGCTGGAAGCATCATTGGCATTCACTTCCTGCTCTATATGCGTAGGTATCATCATAACAGGTTTAGCCAAATAAAAAGCCTCGCAGATAGATTCAAAGCCGGCTGTCGAGATATACGCCTTGCATGTTGCCATATATTGAAGAAAGAGTTGGTCATCCAAAGCATGAAATGATAAGTTTTCGTCCACTTTAAGCACGTTGGGAGCCTTTTTGTTATCCCAAAAGAAACGAAGCTTCACTTCCGGATGAGCTTTATGCCACTTGCGCACTTCTTCCTCATATCCGGGATTTAACAAATATCCCAAAATGAAATCCTCAGAACTTGTTCTCAATTTAAATACCTCTTTTCGTAACAAAGGAGGAACAACAACAACTCCTTCTTGCGGAGAGCTTTGCATCGGATAAAACGAAAGTGCGAGTTCTTTGGAGGAGCCGAAACCTGTAACCAAAGTAATCAACCTGAAAAGCAGCATCCCTTCCTGTTCACTTTTGGCATAAGGATATTCTGCATGACGAATCAAAAACTGGTGGCCAATGCTTATTAGTCTGACTGAGGGATGAAAGCGCATGTAAGCTAATCCGCACAACAGTTCATAAAAATTGACAACGACATCGGGATTCATCTTTTTTATCCGTGTATGGATAAATTCTATACTTTTCGTATAATGACGGATGCGTTTGGGATGAATATTCCACAAAATGGTTTTGAAAATATGAATGTGCTTTTTATCCTTTTTGAAAAGAAAAGAAGGGGATTGTATTTTGCGGACAGGCGCTTTGATTCTTTCAAAAAAGAAATCGGGTATCTCCCGCGATTTACTTTTTCCAACTAAGACTTCTACCACTTCATGCCCATTTTTACGCAAGATACCGGAAAGAGCGATTGCCTGTGTCAAATGGCCTCGCCCATCTCCCTGAACTATAAAAAGATATCTCATAAATATGAAAATAAAAAAAATGCAAACAAGGAATCCTGTGACTCAGTCACCTGTTCCTGTTTGCAACTCCATACTCAAATCGCCAGACTTACTTTTCGAACGACCGGCTCCTCTGTTGATTGATTGACCACTTGAGACGGCAAATTCGTTGTGTTTTCCTGATTGTAATAGACTATTTCCCAATTTCCTTCATAATCTTCAGTCAATGCAGTCAAGGATTCCACCCAATCGCCTGAGTTGAGATAGTGTATATCGCCATAATAACGTATTTCGGGATGATGGATATGCCCGCAGATAATGCCGTCACATTGCTTCCGTTTGGCAATATCGACAATGTGTTTCTCAAAATCGCTAATATAAGAGACCGACATCTTCACCCGGTTCTTTATTGTTTTCGAAAGAGAGTAATAAGGTAACCCTTTTTTTAAGCGGCGTTTATTGTAATATCTGTTGAGCCATAAAAGCAAGGAATATCCGATGTCTCCAATTTTTGACATCCATCGAAAACCGCTTGTTACGCTATCGAAAGAATCTCCGTGAGTCACATAATAATGTTTGTCTCCACTCTCGAGTATATATTCATTTACAATTTCAATATTTTGAAATCTCATCGGTAAAATACGGTTGAGAAAGTCATCATGATTTCCTCTCAAGTACACAATTTTTGTATCGTGCTGCCTGTCAAGTACTAATTTTATGAATTTCGTATGCCGTTTTTTCCATTTTGATTTATTTCCTCTCATCAAACTCCACCCATCAATGATGTCGCCATTCAGTATCAAAGTATCACAGGTATTTTCCTTCAAAAAACGTGTCACTTCCTTTGCTTTCGACCATTTCGAACCGAGGTGTATGTCTGATAATACAATGGTTCTGTGATGTTTTGTTACATTCATAATCTAAAATTTTATCTTTTTACTTCTCAAAGGAAGCTCTAAATAATTACAAAACAGAGACAAAACAGTGAAGAAACAAAGAAGATAAAAGTCCTCGCCCAAAAACAGCCTGTTGTCCATTAACAGATATCGCAACCATCAGATACCATTTTATGTATCCTACTGGTCGGAATGAACAGAAATATGAGCAGGTAAGAATCTTTGCTTCACCCAAAGAATACAAACAGATTTCTTAATATGTCAATTTTGGCGGGAAGGAGTACTAAAATTAATGCAAAAGCGAAGAAAGCATATTCTTTATATCCAAGACAGGCATCTCCCCGAAAGAAGATGCCTGTCTTGTTTTTCTGTAAACATAAGTTTGAGATCAATCAACCTGGCTTATTGAATCGCCCAGTGCTTTAAAAACTTGAGCATTTGAGATTTTATTGACAAGAAAAGCCTTGCTACCCGGGTTATAAGGCTTGTAGCATTCGATATTCTCTGCTGAAAACAAAGCAATCACCGGAACATCGACACTACTGGCCAAATGCATTACTCCGCAATCGCCGGTAATGAAAACAGATCCATGGTGCATAACACTCCCCATTTCACGAATATCCGTGCTATAATAATTCAGCGATTCAAAATCTATTTGCGATACATTTTCCTTGGGTAATACCTCCAATAAATTGTATGTATCTCCGTATTTTTCTTTTAATTCGGAAAAAAAAGGCTTCCACCATTCTTTCGACAGACATTTACTTCCGGTAGCAAATGTGTAAAACATAATTGTAGGTTTATCATTTCCTACCAGAGATTTCAACAGCTGTTTTCCATGCTTTATCTCATCTTCGTTAAGGTGAAGCGACAATGGATGTGGAGGTTCCGGGCTAAAGGAATAGTTGATCTCGTGAAGCAACGCCTGAAAGTTATATACAGGCCATTTTGCCATATGTGACTCATCCGAATAGAGTCCTTGAGGTTTGTTATCACCAAAAAATTTGACATTCCCTCTCACCCACTTTGTGCATAATCTTCCCGAGGATGAAGCCGCATCCACATTAAAGACAATATCGTATGTATATTTTCGGAGATGATACCATGTTTGAATATATTTTCCTAATTCTTTGAATGGTTTGGGTGGCAATTTTATAATCCGATCTATACTTTTATAGTTTTTAAAAAGTATCGGAGCAAGATTTCCTCTGACAAAAAGGTCGATTTTTGCATTCGGAAAAACAGTTTCAATTTCTTGCAACAAAGGTGTGATCATTAACTGATTTCCAAGCCTGCTGTTCGGCCGGACAATCAGTACTCTTACTTCATTTTTCCCATTATTGAGATGGAATCCTTTTTTTATCTGAAAAGGAATCCCGATGTTCTGTGTCAATCCATGCATGATTTTCCGGCGCACGATATTCACATAATGCTTTGTTTTACCCATATATAAAAAAGTCAGAAAAAAAAGTCAATATATATATTTAATAGACATGGTACACAATATACTTCAATGTATCCCGCTATTAATTACAATTTGAATTTCCTAAATATATTATTTTAACACGTTGTAAAAATTATTATTTTATAAGTATCTGATAATCTTTGTACATAAATTTTTATTGAATATAAATTCTAATATACGCTTATCACTTCTTCGGGAGTACAGGTTTTAATGTATATCCGGATTTTTTCAGCATATCCACCAGACCATTTTTACCGACTAAATGCATAAACCCCACAGCAACAAAGCAGGACTGTTCCTGCATCAAAGAAGGTAGTTTTTCGAACCACTTTCTATTTCTGTTATCAAGCAATGCGAAGCGTTCCTGAGGCGTCATTCCTTTGTCCTCTTCACTGAATTGTGCAGCCATTGCCATGTTTCCTTTCAAATAGGCTTTTTGCAATTGGTGCATCATTTTTGTATCATCGTCTTTCTCTTTAACCGCATCCAAAAGCATTTTTGCCTGACTTTCGAGCGAAATAGAATTAAAGAGAACGTCTATCTGTTCATCTGCAGTTTCCAGCCCGATTATTCGTTTTTTCTCTGCGATAGCTATTCGTTGAAAGAGTAGATCGATGGGTGTTGCATCACTATCGTTCCCGATTTCTTTCTTATACCGACTCATTGTATACATAGAAAGTAAGGTGATAGGTTTTAAATTTTGAAATCGCTCCAGTCCCACTCCAATCACTGATTTAAATTCTTTATCAATGATAGAGTATATATTTTGCGGATAAAGATCTTTCAATGTCCGATTCTCCATTCGAGAAGCTTTCATCAGTTTCATGGATGTTTCAAGTGAATCAGTCATGTCTATTTCGCCCACAACAGCATCACATTTATTCGCTAAATCTTCATAATATCCAAAACCTTTAATCTCTTTTTTATCTATCAGATGATGAGTCCCGAACAAATAGCTTGGCTTAACTAGCTCTTTTCCGGTTATTTGCCAGCAAAGCTGAGCATTCATAAACGAGCAAAGGCTCAAAAAGATGAAAAATAAGTAATACCTGGTTCTTAATTTGAAGAATGCTTCTTTCATGCAACATTATTTTCTGATTACAAAAATACGGAATAAAATGAATTATTTTATCATGCTTTACAGTTCTTATCAAATGGATTAAAATATAATCAGATAGCCAGTATGCAAAATAGGGATTGCAATGTTTTCTAAAAACAATCTGTACTTTTGCAGTTCCATTCAATTAATCTGAATTCATTCTATTAATTCACTTTAGTTCTATTATGAGTTTTAATATCCCTGACACGACAAAAAAAAGAGTAGTTATTGTAGGTGGAGGCTTTGGTGGGCTTGAACTTGCAAACAAATTGAAAAAATCAAACTTTCAGGTTGTTCTGATTGACAAGAACAACTACCACCAGTTTCTTCCGCTTATCTATCAGGTAGCATCGGCCGGTATGGAGCCTTCCTCCATTGCCTTCCCTTTCCGAAATATATATAAAGATAGAAAAAAGGATTTCTTTTTCCGCCTGGCAGAAGCCAGAGCTGTAGTTCCGGAATTGAATATTCTGCAAACATCAATCGGAAAAATTGAATACGATTATCTGATTCTTGCTGCAGGTACTGTTCCGAACTTTTTCGGGAACAAACACATCGAGGAAGTGGCCATGCCTATGAAAAATATTTCTGAAGCAATGGGACTGAGAAATGCTATTCTGGATAATTTTGAACGGGCCGTTACTTGTGCTAGTGACGCAGAGCGCGAGGAATTATTGAACATCGTCATTGTCGGTGGTGGTGCAACCGGTATTGAGATTGCAGGTGCTATTGCTGAAATGAAACGCTATGTAATCCCGAAAGATTACCCGGAGATTGATCCGAAACAAATGAAAATATTCCTTGTCGAAGCTGCCGACAGATTGCTTCAGGGCATGTCACCGGCATCGTCTAAAGCTTCTGCCGAATTTCTGGAAGGCATGGGCGTAAATGTGATCTTAGGCAAAAAAGTAGCGGATTATGTTGATAGAAAAGTACTTTTCGAAAACGGGGAAACTATTCCTTCACGTACATTCATCTGGACAAGTGGTGTCACAGCATCTCGTATTGGAAATTTACCCAGAGAAACTTTTGGACGCGGGGGACGAATTATTGTAGATGCCCACAACAAAATCGTTGGATACGACAAGATATTTGCTATTGGTGACCAATGTATTCAATCTACGGATCCTGCGTTTCCGAATGGACATCCTCAATTGGCACAAGTAGCTATCCAACAGGGTAAACTACTTGCGGCAAACCTGCAAAAACAGGAAAAAGGAGAAACTTTGTCTCCATTCAGATACAAGGATTTAGGCAGTATGGCTACCATCGGACGTAACAGAGCGGTGGTTGACCTTCCCAAAGTTCATTTTGCAGGCTTTTTTGCATGGCTAATGTGGCTAGTTGTCCATTTGCGTTCCATTTTAGGAGTCCGCAACAAAATGATTGTGCTGATGAACTGGCTCTGGAATTATCTGACTTATGACTACACAATGCGTCTGATCGTATATGCGCGCAAAGCAAAAGAAGTGCGTGACCGGGAAGAACGTTTGCGTCAGACACACCTTGGTGAGGATGTGCTCCCGGCGTTACAACAACAGCAGGTGAAGCCGAATAATGAAGAATCTCAAAAGCAACAACAGCAATAGGCGAATAAAAAGTAAGGAAAGTGACAGGCCATAATTTCTCATCGAAAAAAACGGAGAAAGGCTGAAGGCCTCGTTACAACAAAGCTGAAAATAGCCGGACATAACAGCTCCGGATCAGTTACTATAAGGAAACAGCAGAGCTACGGAACCATTTTTCACCTTCCACTAGCCTGCTGTTTTTCAATTATATATATAGGACATGAACAGGAATTTCCAAACGATAAACGAAAACAATGAAACACGATTAAAACGAGCGAGCCAAGATTATCGGAAAGGAAAAATACATTATAAACTGTTGGGAAAATAATCTTGGCTCGCTTCTATTTCGCAAATAGGCCGGAATAATCGACTGCTTTCCCCCACATGAAACAAGCCCTGAAAGCATGGTTGGCTTTCAGGGCTTGTTTCATGTGGGGAGATTCCTTCCTTGATGTTTTAATTCCATTACTCTACACTTCCCAATTTTTTCACTTGCCCGGCAGTTAGAGCAGTGTCCCAAAACGCAAGTTCGGCAACATCGATATCATAATCTTCTCCATTATCATCGGCAAATAACAAAGTTGCTTCGGGTTCCAATTTCCATCGGTTGTTCGAACCCGTTCCTATGCTTACAGGCAGACCATTAAGATAAGCTGTAGGAATTCCTCCTTTTACGACCAACACAATGCGATGCCAAGCATCGATTATGACATTACCTCCGTATCCCCAGCCAGCCGTAGACAATCCCAGTTTATTGGTTTTGTTGATGAAAAAGTCTCCATCATTATCATTGAGAAGCGAAGTCTGCAGCAATGGATAAAATTTTCCTGTGGCACTGATTCTTACATCATACATGATGGTATACGTATCCACCATAGCCGTTTTTCCATGCACCAATTTCAATAAGCTGAATTTCGGAACGGTAACCGCTTTATTTTCGGCACTCGGGCCGGAAATAGATGTAATATTCGCGGCAGCCGCAGAGTTCTCAATAGTAACTCCCCCTTTTGATGTTGTGGTAGCCGGAATCAGGTTGTTTCCAACAGATGCTTTCATCAAGTTGGCAGAATCTTCAAATAGCCACGAGCCGGTTCGCGCAGGCGGTTGATTTTCCGGGGCGTCATCATCATCAGCAGCAGTTGTAAAAGACTCGCTAATCAATTTATTAGAAATATTATCGTACGAGTCGTAAGCCGTCACCTCGGCTGTATAAGTTGTTTGACTACTCAACCCAGCTATGTTGACCGATAAAGTGGCCGGCATGGCACTATTCAAATAAAAATACGAAAATTGAAAAACTTCTTTTACAATTGTTCCGGTTCCATTTCTAATACAAACTTTATAGCGAAACACACATTCATCATCCGTAGCTTGCGGGAAAGTAACCTTAACCACATTCGCTGTAATATCGCTCAAAGTAATCGCTGCATCCGTCGCAAATACGGGAGCCGGTAATCCGGTACGGACAGGAAGCCCGTTGACATTGGTGTCGTCCTTGTCACGGATGTCGGCATATTTGAATTTTGACCCATCGTGAGGCGCTTCCACCACCCACGGTTTTTCGGGGAGTATTTCTTCGTTGCGATAAGTATCATATCGTTGAATTTTAACATCTCCGTTTTCCAATACCGTCAAAATTAACCCTTCTGTAACGTAATTGTACTTATCCGGATGGATTCCTTCACTGACCGACGGCCGATGAATTTCGCTGTAAGTCGTACTTCCGGTATTAATTCCCGTAAAGAAGTTGTTCCGGGTGGTATTGCCGGGATTGACTCCTTGGTGAATAGAGCGCGGATCTCCAATCGGATAATGGCTGTGTCCGCCGAAAACAATTGCTTGCGGGTAATTATTCAAAATCGGATTCAAGGTTTTCATACTCCAGGTAGGCCATGAAGTTCCGTCTCCTTCATTGGGCCATGAACTGTAACAGGTATATTTAGGAGGAACGTGTGTAAATACAAAAATCGGTTTACCCGGACATTCCGCTGCTGCTTTAGCTAACCACGATTTTAGAGTGTCTTGTACCGCTTTCGGATAAGCTCCTGTACCATTAGATTCAGTAGTAGCATCTGTATTGGAACTATTACGCTGACTGATCGTAATAAAAGGATATCCTTTGATTACGAGGTATTGGTCGAGGGGATAAGATTTCCCGTTATTCAACGGTTTGAGTCCATTTATATAGTTACCCTGAACTCTATAATTATCATGATTTCCCATCATATACATCAGGGTGTCAACCGGATTGATAAAATTATTTTTGTCGCTAAATACTTGTATGAGTTGTGTATATTCGGTAGTCTTTCCGTTATCCGTTAAATCACCCACAACAAAAAGAGCGTCCAATTTCCCATGTGAAGTTATATTTTTCAACGCTTTCGGAACTTTATACATAGGCCCTTCACCTTGAGAATTGCCAAAATGGGTGTCAGAGATAACTGCAAATCGAGGATAACCTACATGCTTTTGCGTTATAGGAATTGTAACAGAGGTTTGCTGATTTTCCGACTTAACAATTATATTGCCGCTATTTTGAGTATTGGCAACGGTTATGGGAGCAAGGGTAAAAGTGTACTTACTGTATCCCACTGTTCCTGTTTTGTCGGGACCGGATATCCAATCGGGTAGTTCGAATGAAAAAGGGACATTGCTTGTAACGTTCAATGTAAAAGTAGAAGTATACTGGTCGACACAAATACTCGTTTCATCAACCAAAATCATCTGTTGAGTCCCTAATTGAATAATATTGACAACAGCCGATTGATTATCTTTTCCATAAATGGTCACTTCTGCGGTTCGGTTTGCATTTCCCGTGTTGGCATCAACCTCAATAGATAGAAGACCGGTTGTCTGGTCGACAGAGGGTTTACACCAAGCCCGGCTCGACTTCAAGTTTATGACCAGATTGGTCGTTACGGTTAGCGTTTGAGTACCGCCCGAACTCAAAAAGTTTTTTGTACCATCCTCAGTTTTAATAGAAATATAAGTCGCATCTTTTTGAGTAACCGAAGTTACAAATTTCTTTTGAGCCGATATCGATAACACACTCAAGGAAAACAGGGTAAGAAAAACAGTAAATATATTTATTTTTTTCATCGTGGTAATCCTCCTTTATTATTTAACGAATAGTTTTGTTGTTTTGCTTCCTACGGTAACTAAATAAACACCCATAGGAAGTTCCGTATTCTTCTCTAAAAACACCCCTTGTAAAGTCCTTACAGTATAATCGTTTACTCCTTCAACGACAACCCTTCTGTTCTTAGAATAAACAAAATAAGTATCTTCCTGTTGAATTTTAGGAAGGGAAGTAAATACAGCAGCCTCTCTTTTTACAAATTTCCAAGTAAAGTTAGAAGATACCAAATGGGAAGCATCATATTCGTCTGATGCTTCATTCTCGTTCGAAGCAGTTAAGTATCTAGTTATATTGTCTTCTTCTACTCCTGAAAGAGTATATTGTCCTGCCCGAACATGTGTTAAAGTAAACCCATTGTTGTTTGCTCCATCAAGCGTAAGCTGAGTGTAATTCCACAGAAGGTTGTTTTCCGAAACATTCGATTTTGTTTGGATAAGATTTCCGGTCGCTTTATTGACAAAATTGGTTTTTGTTCCTTTCTTCACCAGCTTCCATAATTGATTATTTTTTCCTTCTTTATAGGTTTCAATTTCCAGTTTAACATCAGTACTGAGCGCAGATACATCCGTAATACATCCTGAATTAGTCCCGCCACTTTCGATGGAATACCATGTTATGTCTCCGGTCAAGTCCGTGTATGTCAAATTTAGGTCTTCATAAGGAATAAAAGAGAACTGAGAATTCCCTCCCCTGTTCCAACTCGTATTCACCAGAATAATTCTGTATTCGCTACCGTTGTTTCCTTGATGTGCCCATATTTTACTAGGATCTCCTCCTGTGGGAGTTTCTGAAGCCGTAATATTGTAATAAAAAGGAGCAATTGAATCGAGCGAGAATCCAATTCCATTAGCAGTTAACAACAATATTTGATTGCTTCCTTCCATTCCGGCATCTACTTTTTTCCCTGACAACTTATTTATAATAAAATAATTATCTCCACTTTTTTCAAAGCGGAACAATTGCGCATCGTTGGTCCGGTTTAAGGCCTTCCCATACAAAAAGTCACCTTCAGCGGTAAAAACTAAATCATTTCGGAGTTCATCACTCCCGACTACTTGGATAAAATACCAGGCAGGATTATCCGAAGTGCTTACTTCAGGCAGTGGCAACAACGTAGACTGCGCCGTTGCTTTCTGACAGAAAAAGATAATCGTTAGTATAAAAGTGAATAGAAATTTGTTACTCATAGCATATAAGTATTAAAATTAATTACAATATCACGAAGGTATGAGAATTTTATCAGAAAATAAAATCGGCAGTGTCCGATAAACTGCCGCAGCGATTTCTCAATCAATCACTTATCACTCTGTAATCGTTCTGCAGCAAGGCGCGGAAGCACTTGCTCTGATAAGTGGCAAATATTTATTTTTTTATATTTTATTATTTTTTTAATTCAAAACGCCACTACTTTCGCAAACCAAGTTGCAACCGTTTTATACTCTCCCCGGAGGTAAACAAATTCTCTGCATACAGTTATTCTCCGGTTATGGCCGAAAGCTTCGATACAACAAAGCGGAAAATAACCGGACATGACAGTTCCGGATCAGTTGCGATAAGGAAACAGCAGCGCTACAGAAACATTACAATGAGAGTCCAAATGCGGAAACATTTTTTGGCCTTCTAACAGCCTGCTGTTTTTCAATGCATTATATATATCAAAAGTAGTATACCCAATCTTAAAAGTAACATGAAAGCCTTCAATCTGAATTCTAAGGCCGACATTACAGCCAAAAGACAGCAGAGGCTTGCCGCTTGCGGACTTCCTTGATTTATCGGTGGGTAATTTTACATTTAGCGAAGGTAGCCCAAGCGAGTACTCATTATCGAATAAGAAGCTGAATTCGTCATTTATTTCATACAGGAATTTAGGAACGATCATGGCTGTGGGGGTAAGCGCCCAATAGAAAGAATAATTGTCTTTCAATGGAAAGTCATCTTTTTTGTATTGATCGATAAAGAAGGCGATTCTGGATTCAAGATGAAACGGCATTTTCTTGAAGGGTTTAAATTCGTAACCGACATAAACCCGCCCGCTTTGATACTCTTTTTGCATTGGCTCACTGATGTTTATATTGACTCCAAATGTGATATACCTATCATGGCAGTTCTCATAATTGGAACTACTGCTACTCTTTTTAAGAGACATATTACTGATCCCCGACTGGCTGTAAATGCTTAAATTAAAACATATCAGCAGAATACTATTTATCGTAATTTTCTTCATTCGATGATTGCTGTTTGAAGGGATACGAAATTTGTCTGGGTTCAAACAAAGAGATTATATTCCTGCCGGGCATCCCGGAAATGCCCCTCCTGTTTATTTTAACAGTCGATTTTTTCTTTTTCTATTTCCGCCCGGTTTTAGAGAAAATAGTAGAGATTATGCGATGAAACATGTATCTACCTCTTTGTCGGACGCCGACTTGAATTCAAGAACAGGCATCAAATCAGAAAAAATAAAAGGAAGCTAAGGAGAAGAATCTGACAATTCCTTTATAAAAACGGAAACCTTTCTTCAGATTTCCGTTTTTCGCCAGCCGTCTTTTAAAATTTATATCCCATGCTTATTCTGAAGGTTTTATTATGCAAGGTTTTAAAGCCTTTCTCGCCATTGGTGAGGCCGAATTGAAAAGCACCTCCTACATATAATTTCGCGAATTCTACTCCTGCGCCAAGATTTAAACCCATGTCAAATCGGTTATATGCATCGTAAGCAGATTTAACAACGGATGTTCCATCTAAATAATCATATTTGGTATCCCCAAAAAGCCCATACTTGACATACAGGCCATAGTCTATTGCAAGTTTTGCGGATGGGGAAATGGATGGACGAAATGAAATATTGGCGGGAATCTCTATCAAATATTTATCAATGACTCCAGCATCCAAAATTTCGCTTTTATCATACCCAAACCGGTGATGCGAAAACAACAGAGCGGGCTGAAAATAGAATTTCTTACTTAATTTCGCATCATAAGTTACACCAACATGAAACCCGGTTTTATAATTGGAATATGTATATCCAGCCAATGTTCCCCAATCTATACCGGCTTTGACGCCCCATTGAGAGAACGCCGAAAAAGGGAGACAGACAAAAAATGCAACAATAAAAAATGATTTGGTTCTCATACGATTTTAATTTCTTGCTGTAGCGAGGTTGTACCTTAAAGATACCCCTAATTGTACTAAATTGATTAATACCCTTTTTTTTATTTTAATATATTTCAAAAATCAAACCACTATATATCAATACATTATATTTTCGTAAAAGATTAAATTTTAATATATTGCCTCAATCGGTTAATACCGACATTTTTTATCTAAGTAACTATTCATAATTAGCTGTAAGTATATACATCTGTTGTGTGTTGAAAATAAGTAATATGACGGATTGGATACATAAAGCTAATTGTATCCGGATTACTTATTCAAAAGAGCTTTTCGTCTTCAAAATGAAAACAGTGTTTTGAAATATAACTTTCCTAAAAGATGAATTGGAAAGCGGCGAAATTTAATCCGCCAGAGTGAACGCAGTTCTATTTCCGGATACCAGACGGACATTCATGTGACAACAATGCATGAAATAAGGATACAATGATTTGAAAAAATCCAAGCCCAAACCGAAGAATAGGTACAAATATCAATGGGTTGCCTTCTACCTTTAGGAAGGGAGCTTACCACCTTCTAGTCAAAAGCTTATCATGAGCAGTTATACAATAAAATATTATCATCTTTTGAGTTATTTACTTGGAAAAAAAGAAACGAATAACTAGATTTGTCTGCGTATTTTTAGTAATTGCACCTTAATGGGTGTCGATTTTCCTATCCGGATGTTGAAAGGATTAAAAAGATTTGCCTGGCTTAATGCTTTTTCCTGAGGCCATTTTATTAGAAAAAACATGTGCAGGCCTCCATTTGTCAGCTTGTCTTTATTAAGTAACACTTTAAATTTGTACCTGATGAAACTATTGCAGTATTACTTTACTTGTTTTTTATTTCTGATATTGATAAGCTGCCACAAAAATGAATCGATAGAAAAGGTTGTTGAAGCAAAAAAGCTTATAAAGAATAAACCTGACAGCGCATTGCTATTATTGGAATCGATTGACTATCCGAAAGTGCTTCCGATAGATATTTATGCAGAATATGTCTTATTGATGATCTGTGCACATAAGAAAAATCTTATCTCAAACAAAAACGACACCTTGATATTTGATGTATATCATTACTACAAAAATAAATCAGACTTGCCGAATATAACCAAATCGGCATTATACGCAGGAAGAGTATATGAAGAAAACAACAGATACGATGAGGCAAAACGAATGTACCTGGAAGCCTACAACACTTCGGACATCAGTAAAAATTACAGGCAAAAAGGAACAAGCGCATACGAATACGGAGAACTGTGTGAAGAACAACAGGAATACAAAAAAGCGATTGTCTGGTTTGGAAAATCAGAAGAAGCATTCCGTCGCGCAGGCCTGACTGCACATGAGTCTAATTCGATAAGAAAAACGGCAGATTGCTACCTGCTTAGCGGCAACGCCGAGCTTTCGCTAAAAACCTATGAAAGAGCGAGACAGGCCTTGCCTGCAAACAACGATGATCTGCTTTCGGATATTTACAAGAATATGTCTATTGCATATACCCAAGTCCATAACTACAATCAGGCTGCCGGATATATTCGCAAATCTATACAGACCGCGTCAAACAAGAAACTTTATCCATTACAGTATTCAATTCTCTCGGATATTTATAGGCTGAAGGGCCGTATGGATTCTTCCAACCATTTTTCAGCATTAGCTTTGAAATATTCTCTGGAGCAAAACGATCTTAGCTTTTTGAAATTGGCTTATCAGGCGCAAAAGGAGGGCGCTGATGTGTCCGGAAGCGTCCCGGAATCGTTGAACAATTACAAGCTATACAGGTCGGCTTCCGACTCCATTTATCAAAAGCGAAAATATGAAACAGCGGAAACTTACCAAAACCTCTTTGTGCAGGAGAAAATCAAGAGGAAAGAAAGAGAGATTGTTATCAGAACACAGCGATATACATTGCTATATATTGCTTTGGCATCAGCATTCTTCGTGCTTTTCATGTTTTATTATTGGAAGAAAAAAAAGACAATATACAATAAAAATCAAATCATTCAAGACAAAAATTCTTTTATTAAAGCCAAGGATAAGATAATAGGAGCTTATAGATTTTCACTGCTGAAGTGGCTGGATATTTACAAAAAAATGGTATTAGTCTCCATTTCTCCCAATAGAATTAAATTTCAGAAATTTCTGGAAGACTATAATACAATCGTTTACGAGAGATCCGAGGAATTTGCTTTCAAATGGGAGGATTTCAATGATATAATGAACCTTGTATATGACAACTACTATTATGTGCTGCGCGAAAGATTTCCTCAGTTGAATGAAAATGAACGGCAAATCGTATTGCTGCAAAAGGCTCAATTTGAAATTCCTGAAATAGCAATGCTTATGCGGAAATCTATTAATACGATCTACAAGCGGAATACGGATATCCGGAAAAAAATATCGGTATCGGATGCAGCAAATATTATCGACCATATCGACAAAATGCTTGCAGGGAATGATGAAGCTTAAAATGAAGAATGGGTGTTGACGTAAACGACTGCATATCTAAGTTAAAAGGTGTATTACTTATAATACACCTTCTAACTCAGAAGTTTATTTTACATCTAAAACAATAGTAATGTGTTTCGTTGTCATTGGTATGCAAGGAATATCTCAGACTCCAAAAATCAATCTTTAATTTTCTTAAAGCCATACCAATAACCGTTATTGGTCTGTATGTAGAGAGAGTCCCTGCAATTTTCAGGCTGTCTATAAAGCATATTTTGATCTTTACGCTTTGGTGTTATAATTTCTGAATCTGTTAGAAAATAGTTTCCAAAATCTTCTTTATTTTTGGGTTTCAGTTCATCCATCCCATTTATATAAGCGTAAAATTCGGTTGTTAACTTATTGTCCTTAAACTTATATACTAATGAATCTCTAGCCACTTTGTTGTACCACGTTCCTTCAATCAGCTTATTATCCAGATAATGAACATCGTCCGGTTCATTTTTATGACAAGACATAAAAGCGAATACAACATAAAGAAAACAGAGAGTTCGTATTGTTTTTTTCATATATTTGGGCAGTTAGCTCCGTAAATATACAGCTTTTCTATCTTATATACAAGTAGATAGTAATTAAATAGTAAGCCAGGGTTCCTTTTTATCATTTCAATTGGAAACCGTTTTTTTTAGTTGTGATTAGCTCAATAAAAAAGACCGTCTCTTTCGAAACGGTCTTTTTTGATTATTATGAATTAGAATAATTTCTAATCGATAGTCCCAGCAGGTTCTACTGCGAAATCTGTCTGTGCAGCCAAACGTTGATATCTTGAATATCTCCATTGAGCATTTTCCATCGCAGATTTATACAGCATATCAGCCTGAGCCGGATTTGATTTCTGCAAAGAAGTATAACGAACTTCTCCTTTCAGGAATTCCTGGAATCTATTCCAATCCGGAGCTTTGCTATCCAATGTGAATGGATTTTTTCCTTCCATTTCAGCAAGTGGATTGTAGCGCCACAAGTGCCAGTATCCACAGTCAACAGCAAATTTCTCTTCATCCTGGGCATGTCCCATTCCTTTACGTAATCCGTGACTGATACATGGAGAATATGCGATAATCAAAGACGGGCCTTTGTATTCTTCGGCTTCTTTGAATGCTTTCAGACATTGTCCCTGATTTGCACCCATAGCCACTTGTGCTACATATACATATCCGTATGTAGAAGCAATCATTCCCAGGTCTTTCTTACGAACGTGTTTACCACCCGCTGCAAATTTAGCAACTGCACCAACCGGAGTTGATTTAGATGATTGACCTCCTGTATTGGAATAAACTTCCGTATCCAGAACAAGCACATTGATATCTTCACCGGATGCCAAAACATGATCCAAACCACCGAAACCAATGTCATAAGCCCAACCGTCACCACCAAATACCCAGATAGAACGTTTGATTAAATAAGACTTCAGTTCGTAGATTTCTTTCAATTGAGCATTTGAATCTTTCACTTTTTCAAGCAAAGGAAGCAAAGCTTTTGATATTTCCTGTGTTTTGTCAGCACTGTCCTTATTAGCCATCCATTCCACAAACAAACCTTTCACGGTCTCATCTACGCTACCAGCTTCAATGACTTCGTTCATCAGTTTTTCAAGCTTGCTGCGAAGGCTCATGTTTGCAATAGCAAAACCTAGGCCGAATTCAGCGTTATCTTCGAACAAGGAATTTGCCCAAGCCGGTCCTTTTCCTTCTTCGTTTGTAGTATATGGAGTTGCAGGAGCAGAACCTCCGTAAATAGAAGAACATCCGGTTGCATTCGCAATCAACATGCGATCGCCATACAACTGAGTTACCAATTTCACGTAAGGAGTTTCACCACAACCAGAACATGCGCCGGAGAACTCAAACAATGGAGTTGCAAACTGTGAATTTTTCACGTTTTGTTTTACATCCACCAAATGCGCTTTGCTCTTCACGCTTTCAGTCATAAAGTCCCAATTGGTTTGTTCCGGGAACTGTGTTCCGATTTCCACCATTTCAAGCGCTTTATTTCCTTTCTTTCCGGGACAAACATCCGCACAGTTACCACAACCCAGACAGTCAAGTACATCTACCTGAATGCGGAATGCCATTCCGTCGAATTGTTTTCCCTGAGCTTTCAGCAAATCTATGCCTTTGGGAGCAGCTTCCTGTTCTGTTGTATCCAAAACGAAAGGACGAATAGTAGCGTGAGGACAAATGTAAGCACATTGGTTACACTGAATACAGTTTTCAGCTTTCCATACCGGAACGAAAGCAGCCACACCACGTTTTTCGTAATAGGTAGTTCCGTTATCCCAGGTACCGTCTTCACGACCGACAAATACAGAAACAGGCAAGTCATACCCTCTTTGAGCATTTACCGGACGAACCACTTTCTGAATAAATTCAGGAGCATTGTCTTTTACAGTTTCTCCGACTGTCAGTTCAGCCCATTCTTTGGGTACTTCCACTTTTTCCACTTCGATACCGCGATCAACAGCAGCGTTGTTTTTCTTCACGACATCTTCCCCTTTACGACCGTAAGACTTCACAATGAATTTCTTCATTTGTTCAACAGCCAAATCGTAAGGAATTACATTTGAGATTTTGAAGAATGCAGATTGAAGGATTGTATTTGTACGACCTCCCAATCCTATTTCAGTAGCAATTTTTGTTGCATTGATGATGTAGAAATTAATCTCGTTCTCAGCCAGATATTTTTTCACATGATCCGGCAGATAATTACCGACTTCTTCTTTCGACCACACAGAGTTCAACAAGAATGTACCTCCTTTTTTCAAGCCCTTTGTCACATCGTATAGATGCAAATAAGCAGGAACGTGACATGCAACAAAGTTTGGAGTGTTAACCAAATAGGTTGAACGAATAGGCAAGTCACCAAAACGAAGGTGAGAAGAAGTGAAACCTCCTGATTTTTTAGAGTCGTAAGCAAAATACGCCTGACAATATTTATCAGTGTTGTCTCCGATAATTTTTACTGTATTTTTGTTTGCGCCAACAGTTCCGTCCGAACCTAATCCGTAGAATTTAGCTTCGTAGTTGTTGTCTTCCACCGCCACTTCGTCTTTCTTCGGAAGCGAAGTGAAAGTAACGTCATCCACAATACCGATTGTAAAATCGTTTTTAGGCAGGTTCATTGCCAGATTTTCGTATACGGAAAGAATCTGTGCCGGAGTTGTATCTTTAGAAGACAAGCCATAACGTCCGCCCACGATAGTCGGAGTATCTTCTTGTCCGTAGAAACAGTCTTTTACATCCAGATAAAGAGGTTGTCCGGGTGCTCCAGGTTCTTTTGTTCTGTCAAGAACAGCAATTCTTTTAGCTGTTTTAGGAACAGCAGCAAGGAAAGCTTCAGCTTTAAACGGACGATACAAGTGAACAGCAACCAATCCTACTTTTTCGCCTTTAGCGTTCAGATAGTCGATTGTTTCTTTAATTGTTTCGCAAACAGACCCCATCGCAATAATTACACGGTCAGCATCTTCAGCTCCGTAGTAATCAAACAAACCGTACTTACGGCCTGTTACTTTCGCCAATTCCGTTAGGTATTTTTCTACAATTTCAGGAACAGCCTGATAGAATTTGTTTGAAGCTTCACGAGCCTGGAAGTAGATATCATCATTCTGAGCAGTACCACGAGTAACCGGTTTGTCAGGATTTAAAGCTCTTTCACGGAATTCTTTAACAGCTTCCATGTTTACAAGCGGAGCTAAATCTTCGTTTTCCAGCATTTCGATTTTCTGAATTTCGTGAGAAGTACGGAATCCGTCGAAAATATGCATGAAAGGAATACGAGCATCCAGAGTTGCCAGGTGAGGTACCGCAGCCAAATCCATCACTTCCTGAACAGAATTTGTGAAGAACATCGCAAAACCTGTCTGGCGAGCAGACATGACATCCTGGTGATCCCCAAAGATAGATAAAGCCTGAGCCGCCAAAGCACGTGCAGAAATATGGAAAACACAAGGAAGAAGTTCTCCAGCAATTTTGTACATGTTCGGAAGCATAAGCAACAAACCTTGCGATGCCGTATAAGTGGTCGTAAGTGCGCCCGCCTGCAATGAACCGTGGAGTGCACCTGCAGCGCCACCTTCCGATTGCATTTCCTGAACTTTCAATACCTCGCCGAAAATGTTTTTACGTCCGGCATTCGCCCATTCATCAACATATTCAGCCATAGTTGATGAAGGTGTGATTGGATAGATAGCAGCTACTTCACTAAACATATAAGAAATGTGTGCAGCAGCCTGGTTTCCATCACAGGTTAGAAATTTTTTCTTTTTAGCCATACTCAAATTGAAAAAAAAGTTGATTATATTGTATCTTTATTTGATCCTAATTAATAAAGGAATCCCCACAGCCAAAGAGGGATTACATTCCCCTCCCCTTCTTCGAGCATCTCCACTGCATAAATCAGATCGGCTTTTCGCTTCCCTTTTGGCTTCTGAGCTTCTACTTTGAAACGATATTTATCTTCCGAATCGGGCCGTCTCACCAGAAATGTAGAGGATTTATCCCCTTTGTTTATGCGGCAGTCATCATGATGAAGCTGGTTATAGAGAAACGTTTCCCGAATAGCCTGTTCATCCACATGCGTTTGTCTGATAGGAAAAAGCAGGTTTGAATTGTGCATATAAATCATATCCGGCTTTTTGGGAAACTCCTCATTATCTTTATACAAGGTATTGATCAGTCTTGCAGCTTTCAGATATTCGATATAATTTGTCACAGTAGCTCTTGATATATCACAATCGATGCTTAATTGACTGATATTCGGTGATCCCGGAGCTGATATGCCAAGCAGATAAAACAATTTTCTGAGCTTCGGCAGATACGACAATTCGATTTGTTTGATTGCCAAAACATCTACTTCCAACATCATATTCATGGTTTTCAACAGATTTTCAGAGAAATTTCTTTTCTCTAAGAAAAAAGGGTAATACCCATGATGTGCATAGTCCCGAAAATGAGCAAGCGGTTTTATCAGTTTACATATATCACTGGCTATTTCATGATGATTACGAATAATATTTTCAAAAGTGTAAGACTGAAAGTCTGTTCCGACAGTCAGATTGAGAAATTCACGGAATGAAAATCCTCTGATATTATACACCTTGACAATACCTTCGAGATCCGGGTTATTTTTCCCGATTTGCATCACTGTCGAACCTGAAAATACAATTTTCAAATCCGGATATCTGTCATAACATATCCGAAGCTCTTTCGACCAGTCCGGATATTTAAATATCTGATCTATTATCAGGGTTTTTCCCCCTCTCAGCCTAAATTCCTCTGCAAAGTCTACAAGAGTCCTTTCGGTAAAGAAAAACTGGTTCATATTAATATATAAACAATCTTTCTTGCTGGTGTCATAAAAGTCTCTTGCATATTGCAAAAGAAAAGTTGTTTTACCTACACCCCGAGTACCTTTTATTCCGATAAGTCTGTCATCCCAATTGATATCATCCATCAACTTTCGTTTGATAGGTGTACCTAAATGTTCAACCAAATACTTATGTGTTCTAAAAAATGTTTCCACGTACTTTTATGGATTAATCATATGAATGATAAACGCCACGAAATTACAATTTTTTTTTAAGTTATGCAAAGTCAAGGTTGCAATTTTTACATATTTCATTTCAGTATACAACAAAAAGTATTGACATTGAAAACAAGAAGAACTCTTTTGCGAATATTCCTCTTTTGATTTTGCCATAAACACGGCCAATTGCTTCCATCCATTCTTCGCAATAAAGATAAATTGCTATTTTTCAATACAATGTTAAGGACAGCAAAAAATAAGATAGAATAGAACTCTACGTATATGCATTACGATTCTAAAATTTATTATCTTTGAATTAGGAAAAAATTTATTGTCTCACTCAATCGTATTATGGCAAATCTCTTAAATAAAAATCTAATTCAGGCAGTAGAAGCGCATCTTCCTGCCAATACTAATACTGCGACCGTACTATCAGACATACTGTCGATCGGAAAAGAAGCTGTTTACAGAAGATTAAGAGGAGACGTTTGTTTTACTTTTGAAGAAGCAGTTAAGATTGCACAAGAGCTAAATATTTCTCTGGATCAAGTTATCAACTCCAAAAAAACAGATCGAACTGTTTTTGACTTAAGCCTGGTTGAACCAACCAATCTGTTTAACACCTACGAGGCGCTTTTAGATAGCTACGTAAAGCATTTTAAAAAAATCACGAATCATCCCGATTCGAAGCTGATGTTTGCATACAACACGCTGCCGGCAGCTTTATACAGTGCTTATAAAGAACTTTCCAGATTCATTTTATTTAAATTCCAATATCAAACAAACAATAGTATTGTTCCATTGAATTACGCCACATTCAGTCTTCCGGCCAACATCCTGGAAAAACAAAAAGCCATTGTAAAATACAGTCGGCTTTTTGCCAATACCTATTATATATTAGACTGGAGTGTTTTTCTTTCTATTATAAAGGATATACAATATTTTTACAAATTACGGGTTATGTCGGCCAAAGACATGCATACCGTAAAAACAGATTTGCTAAAATTAATCGACGATTTGGAGAATGCCAGTATCAGAGGAATGTATCCCAATGGCAATCTATTCAACTTTTATATTTCAAATATCGATTTTGAGTCTCCTTATATGTTTATTGAATTTGGAGACACAGTATACAGCCATATCCGGCTATTTGGCCTGAGTGGGATGTATTCGTTCAACTCCTTTATTTGTGAATATCAAAAATCGTGGATTGACTCTCTGATAAAATATTCCATTCTCATTTCTCAAAGCGGAGAAATTCAACGGGCGGAATATTTTACAACGCAGCGTAACAGCATCGAGGAACTATTAGTTCCGGACGAAGAATAAAATACACTCCAATTTCAAGCGGCAGCAAAACATCAGTTATATAGTTTTGCTGCCGTTGTTTTTGCATAAATACTCCCCTAAAAATTATCTTTCCCCCGACTCTTATTTTACAAATTGACAAAGATTTTCGACCAACACTTTCGTTTTACGAAACAAATTACAAACAAACACTCTAATATTGCAATTTTTAAAACAAAATGTAATTTCTATTGTAAAATTAGAAAACACAACATCTTAAATACATATTATACGCACCAATTAACTTAAACCTATGAATTAACTTTGCAATAAGGAGTTTGATAAGTATTTTCTACAAGAATTATAGTTATAAGAGTTACAGAGAAAATCAATTCTTTCTACATAGATCTGAAATTATTCAGACCGGTATAAAAAAATACCAAACATTTTTTATCAGACGAGAATACGTATAGAAACCCAAATTACAAATTCTATATTTTACAAATTATCAGAATGATAGAGCAGAAATAATTAATTACAAGAAATGTTGTTTCCAGCATCAAGAACTTTACAACTACTAATTATTACATCTCCCATTCTTTTCCAGAGAGAAAAAATCGCCTTTTCAAACGGCTTTCCCCCTCACACTCTGTTCTGTCTGATAAATCTATAAAAGCAAAAACAAATATATATGAGTAAAAGTATCATCAGCACTATCCCACTGGCTAAAGCAACTTATGAGCAAATAGAAAAGAAATCGGTTTATACAAAACCTGTTATAGAAATTTTTTACGTAAAGGCAGAGAGCGCTTTCACAGTAGCTTCTCAGCCGGTAAAGGTAAATACGTCTAATATGTATTATGAAGATTATGACGATCAGGATATAAATGGAGGCGATATACAACTACATTAAAACCAGATATTTTAATTATGATTTTTTTTACATTCAAATATAATTCAATGCGTACTCTGGGAAGTATATTCCTATTGATAACACTGGTATTCAGTTCTTGCAAATCAGACGATAATGGTCTGATTTACAAAGGAGAGAACAAAAAACTTAAAGTAATATTTAAAGGATATACCGGGCAAGGGAGTTCAAATCTGAAGAATCAAAACGAAAATGGTGAAACCACAATTCTAGATACTTATATTAAGCCATTAAATGACCAGATGCAGCTTGTCGCAACCTTAGAGGCTCCGTCATCTTCACTGACGCGTTCCGGAGCTTTATCCCCTTTCGATAACGGAGTCAAGATAAGAGCCATTGCTGTTCAGGCAGGAACAGATAATGTTGTATCATACGGAGATTTCACTACCGGAGGTACGGCGGAAGACACATCGGAGAATTTTCAGGTTCCGGTGGATGCATATTACGATTTCTACTTTATTTCATATAATTCAACAACAGATATCCCAGAGGTAACAACTCCTCCTTTTAAAGTAGAATTAGGTAATCATGATTTTTTGTATGCAAAACTATCCAACCAGATGATCTCCGAATCTTCAGCTGCTCTGGATGTAACATTAAAACAGTCACTGACAAAAGTATCAGTCTTATTAGATGCTTCAGCCGATGGCATACAATTGGAAAGTATCGGACCTAATTCCGGATTCTACGACAGTTACAAGTATGTAAATATTAATTCATCAGGAGCATTGGAGAAATGCAGTGATGAAAAAAGCACAAGGAGAGCCAGTTGGTCATTAAACACCCCCAACACCGGAGCAACAACCAGCAGTGCAATGACTGTATATGTTGATGATTCATTGAAAAACGGCAGTACACCCGGCTATTCCAATAATAACTTCTATGTGTTTATAGACAAAATATCTTTTGCAGATACCACATGGACAGGCATCTCGGCCTATTTCAACAAAACGCTTCAACAAGGAGTTAATTATACGATTAATCTGACATTAGCCCGAACAGCTTTTGCAGGAAGCAATATCTATTGGGACGGAAGCCGGTTGACCTTCGACTCCAAAGGGGAAACAAGACACGAACAATATCAAGGTGTATTTTTCAAATGGGGATCGCTTACAGGCATCTCTCCTACAGGAGACACATTTTCAACAAACACACCTATTTATCAATACAATAATACATCAGGAAGCTGGTCAGGACAAACAGCAAGCTCCTGGGAAGACATACCTTATGTTGCTACCGGGACAAGCAATAACAAAACGACCAATTATCTCTACACAAACACCACTGACGGGAATGGCACAGGAGATATCTGCCGCTATCTGGCAAGCATCGGCAGTGCTCCTGCCGGAAATTGGCGAATGCCTACCTCCAAAGAGTTTCTTTACACGGATGCGGGCGCCAACAATAGCTGGTCAAATACCAACCTGTACGGATGGTCACTCTCCGGAAGTTGGGGAACATTATATAAAACAACCAACTCCGAAGGAACATATTCCATTCCGAATGGCACCAGTAAGTTCAATACATTCTTTCCGGCAGCAGGAGCAAGAGGAAATGGAGGAAGCCTCAGCCCGGACGTGTATGGTGATGACGAAACCGGAGGATATTACGCCGGAGGCGGAGGAAATTACTGGACCGGATCCTCCGGAGGTTCAGGTCGGGCGTATAGTCATGGCTTTAACAATAGTTACTTCGGTTCTGAAAATGGAAGCAGAGAAGAAGCTTACCCTGTCAGATGTGTAAAAATAAAATAATTAACGAATGAAATCACAAACCTGTATGGTTAGAAAAAATATAAAACTGTTTGTACTACTTTTGGGAATATGGCCTGTTCTTTCATTTGCCCAATCGGCGCAAAGACCCTCAATTGTCTTTCTGAATAAAGGGAAAATGAATGTAGCAGCGCTCAACAACAGCGCACAGACAAACCTTTATATCAAAGGTTCAATGATGGCAGCCGACAGTTGTAGTATTCTGCAAAACGGAACAACCGAAATTACCGGAGATGTTTACCACAATGCCAGCACTCATCTTTTTGATACCGATAGCAACGGTTTTGGAAAAGGGACAGGAACATTCAAATTCTCAGGAAACAACAGAGGATATCTCCGGTATATCATGTCCGTTGACGACAATGCTAGTTTTGATAAGACAAATAAATACATCACCTTTCCCAATCTGGAAATCAACACGAATGACGAAATCCAGCTTGCCAGCCGGATGGGAATTGATGCAACAAAGATTATACGATCTCAAAACAAGGGCGGAGCTTTGCACCTGAAGTCAGAAACAATGACAGCCAACCACAAAAGCTATGTGTATGATACATCGCTCCGCATACTAGGCAATGAAACGTCGGATAACCTGGCAGATCCCGCAACAGTAGTCATGGAGCGTGATGTCTCCATCTATATCGATTCGATCGGTTCCGGTGTGAACACACCTCTTTTCGGCTTCGCAACACCTTTTAACGAGACACAGATAGCCGGATATTTTGCCGGAAACTGGATTAGACAGGTGAGCACAGGGATCAACCAGCATGTAAGCTATCCTTTAGCAGACAGTACGTCCACGGATGGCAGCATTGCTCTGAATCAATTTATCACCGATGCCTCACAAAAATTTGTCCCCGGAAATGGATACTTTATCCGACTGCGCGACAAATCGGCAAACTATAACAACAGTATTTCCAGCGGAGCATTACCTATTGTGGATGGACAGGATTTGAATGTAACAAAAACACGTTATGTGTTTGATGGCAATGTATATGATTATTCAAGCCTTTCCGAACAAGTTTTTTCAAATTCGCAAATTTCACGCTCCATTTCGGTATCCAACAACGATACGATCAACTGGATAATTGGAAATTCATATACAGCGCCGATTTCTATTTCAAAACTGGCAAAAACGTTGACAGAAAGTGGAATAAATTTTGACGGAAAGATTTATCTGTTTCCGTTAGGAAGTACAACTTTCCAACCTTACAATTATCAAACAACCGGATTAAATTCACCGGATATGAACGCGATACAGAGTATTCCTGCAACTTCCGTATTTATGCTAAAAGTGAAACCAGGTAATACAAATGGGACGTTTTCTCTGACAAAGGATCTTTTGACTCATGGGACAACCCCTTACAATCTCATCCCAAGATCACTTAGCAAGTCGGCACGAGCAGTCGGAAATATATACGACCAGGTCAGTTTCACGGTGTCTTTAGCTACAAATGCAAATATATATGACAAAACGACTATGACTGTGTATGATTTGTCTTCCTGGAATTACGATGAATATGACGCTCAGAAAGAGGCATTCGATGTCTTTGGCTTGTATTCTCTTTCAAACGATGGGATACCCTTGTCTATGAATATCATTCCGGATGAAAAGTCCCCAATCGATTTGTCTTTTAAGGTTCGCACAGCAACAACAGCATTTCATTTAGAAGCGACGAACCTGAACTTGGTGAACGGAGAAGGACTCTGGATAAAAGACAAACAAAATAGCATCCTGACCCAACTCGAGGAGGGCGAATTTTATGAGTTCACAGCAAGCCCGACAGATGCTCCAGACCGGTTTACAGTTTATTTTCACCATCCGGAAACCAGCTCTATTGAAAATGGAAATCTGCTTACAGACATAAAAGCTTACTGTCGGAACGGAATGTTGAACATCACCAATCTGGATGATTCGGATCTTGGCTCCAAACTTGCGGTATATGACATGCAGGGACGCAGACTTCAATACGATGCCATTCATCAAACACCGAATCAATCGATGGATGTTTCTACATTGACACCGGGTGTCTATATCGTCAAAATAGAAGGCGCAAGGACATTTACCTCAAAATTTATCAGATAAAATACATAAACAAAGAAATACAATTATCATTTTTTATATGACTATGAAGCATCTACATCGAATAAAAAAAGCTATATTATTTTTTTCTCTGGCTCTCACAGCAGGGACTGTGAAAGCTCAGGTGACAATAGGCTCTAACTATACACCCAACCAGAATGCGTTGCTCGAATTGAGAGAGAATGCAGATAATTCCTCGACAAAAGGTCTTCTTCTGCCACGTGTTGCACTTACTTCCACAACTTCGGCTTCACCGATGACTGCTTTTTCGAGTGGAATGATTGTTTATAACACTGCAACAGCGGGAACTTCTCCAACAAATGTCATCCCCGGGTTTTATGTGAGCGACGGTACCAAATGGATTGGTCTCGGAGAAGGGGGCAGCAACTGGTATCTATCCGGTGCAACCACAGATGCGGGAAAAGACAAAACAAATACGATGTATCGAACCGGAGCAATCGGTATTGGAACAATGACACCCGATTCTTCCGCGATTTTGGACATGTCGGGAGTGAACGACAAAGGGATATTGGTTCCAAAAGTTGCATTATCTTCTAACACCGACCAAACGACAGTGAAATCTCCGTCAACAGGTCTGCTCATTTACAACACGGGTACAGCCGGTCTAAGCTATCAAGGCTATGTATTCTGGAACGGAACAAACTGGATGGCAATGAACAGTGGTTCACTAAATACGGGAACCATCGAAGGCATTACCTGCGACGGAGTAATTTTATCTCCCAGTACATATACAGCCGGTACATATTATGCCGGAACAATGAGTGTTCCCTACATAGGAGGAAATGGCGGAGTGTTTTTGGGACAGACCATCGGTCCGGTAAACGGATTAACAGCCACATTAACCGGTGGAAATTTTGCAAATGGAGCCGGGAGCCTTACTTATGCCGTTTCAGGCACACCAACAGTAAACAGCCCTACAACAACATCTTTCAACATCAACATTGGCGGACAAACATGTACAGCTGTAGTCGGCGCCGGTGACGGTATAGCTAAAGGGGAACTGGTGTATTACCATGGTACAATTAGTTATGCAGATGTAAAGTCCAAAGGATATCTGACATCAACCTTCTTAATCAGTGAGTTTTTAACAGATTTGCCTCTCTTAAATAAATCAATACGTGTGGATGCTCAAATTAATGGTGCTGCTTTAACAACTGATGGTGCATCGACCTATATGAATCCACGCGTCTATAATGTGACAGCAAATAACATAAAAATGTGGCTCTCCGAGATGTCTACACATACCGGAGACAGCCGGGGAGGAAATCATGTCATCCTGGCTAATACGTATGCACCGAATAATTATATCCAATACGATGATGGAGTTTACTTGACAAGGACAAGAAATGAAACAGTTACATTTGACATTACTACTACTGATTATAAATGGTATAGAGTATATCAGGTGATACGGATAGACAATAAAGTAACAACGCCGAAAAACACGACTTCAAGCAATACATCGGCAGATAATGCCTATTCTACCGACACAGATGTAACAGACAATACGATTGAAGTTTATATTTCCATCCAACGTCTTTTCTAAAACATTGCCATCTAATTCCGTGTAATATATTTATATTGTAACAGAAGTAATTCATTTCATTAGTAGTTCTGTTCAAGAACCCACAACAACTATCTCTTTTCCGGATAGGTGTTTAACCCTGAAAACGAGATAGTTTGCGTGGGTGATTTTTAGACTAAACATAACACTTTATAAAAACTAAACTTTAACTAATTATGATAGACAAAGCGACCGTAAAACTAATAGAAGCTATGAATGAAAATCTCCCCATCGGAGAATCCCTTGTCCCCTATTTGTCGGATATTCTTTCCGTTGGCAAGGAAGCTGTATACAGAAGATTACGAAGAGATGTGCCTTTCACCTTTAATGAAGTCAAAATCATTGCCGACAGATTTCATATCTCACTTGACGAACTGATTGTATGTAATCCGTCCAAACGACAAGCATTGTTTGAGTCAAAAAATATCGGCTATGAGAATGCCATAGAGAAATATATGTCCATTCTTGACAATTACAACCACCTTTTCAGCCGAATGAAAAAGGATGAAACCTCCAGTATGTTTTCTGCTTTTAATATATTGCCCCATACCTTTTACATCGGAAATGAGCTGATTTTGAAATTCCACTTTTTTCAATGGCTTTATCATTCATACATCAGGAAAGAAAAGCTTACATTTTCCACATTCGAATTACCGGAACAGTTTAATCCGATCCGGTCGAATTTTCATGAAAACATGCAATCGGCATTTAACAGTATCTTTATTCTGGATGAAAATATCTTTACAAAGTTAGCACACAGCATTATGTATTTCTATCATGCCGGAGGCATAGAACAAAGCCCTAAAGAGGCTCTCAAACACGAATTGCTACGAATTATTGAAGAAATTGAAATTTTGACAATTAAAGGAGAATATGAAAGCGGACGAAAGATTGACTTCTATCTCTCTCCTATCCATATTGATTCGTCCTACACACTTTATAAGGCAGAAGACACAGAAGTTGCCTTATTCCGTGTCTTCCTGATGAACTCTTTTGAGTCTCAAAATAAAATGGTTTGCAAATTCCAGAAAGACTGGCTCAATTCCCAGCGTGAACATTCCATTCTTATTACAAAATCCGGACATCAATATAGAAACCGTTTCTTCACTGACCAATATCGAAAAGTGAAGGCTATTTTTGATGAAGAAGGGGCGATTAGCACACCTTCCGGCTTTTTATTAAAAGAATTTATGCTTGATTAGCAAACTAACGAACAAATCACTTGCTGTTGAATCATTCATTACTTGCTGTTGAATCATTTATCATTTAACCATTTAATAACTCGTTCAGAATTGGGCTTTTCCTTTGTCATTATTACATCGACCAGATGCCCCTTTTCATCAATTAGAATTTTTTGAAAGTTCCATTTTACAGGAGCATCCATTACTCCGTTTTCAGATTTCTCTGTCAACCATTTATAGAGAGGATGAATATCATTCCCTGCTACTGATATTTTTTCCATCATCGGGAAAGTGACTCCGTAGTTGGCCGTGCAAAACTCGCGAATTTGAGCATTATCGCCGGGTTCCTGCTCTTTAAAATTATTTGCAGGAAAACCGATAATAATAAAATTCTTGCCGCCGTATTGTTTGTATAAACTTTCAAGATCAGCATATTGAGGTGTGAATCCGCATTTCGATGCCGTGTTGACGACCATTACCTTTTTCCCTTTGAGTTTGGAGAGCGGAAACTCTTCCCCTTCCAGCGTTTTTACTTTAAAGTCATAGAAACTTACTTTTTTCTGTTTGTCTTTTGCATTTGCCGAAACAGCCAGCATCAGTGCCAGGCAGGAAAGATACCAAATTAACTTCTTCATACAATTTAATTTTTACTTTTTGACAATCCGGAATTTATCTGATTATTTTTTGAGTATACACTGAGTAATTAAAAAAAATCAGGCTCCCTTCCATAGAACATCATTTGAATGAATAAACCTGTAAATTATTATACTTGTAAAGGAATGGAAACAGTCTTGCACAACAGCGATTTCAACTCTTTACTATTAGAAATAACAGGTTTCAGCCTAAAATGTTTTTCTCAAAAATGGGAATTCCGTCGGCAAGGCTATTATATACAACCAAACCAGGAGGATGAATAAATAAAAAGGCATTGCTTTTCCAATATGCCCAACCATCATTTGCTACCGGATAGCACACACGGACATATCCGGTGACATTTGTCATAAAGCATACGTCTCTTCCAAAACCGTTTTCAAATCGCTTTCGGCAGGAGAATGTCGCGTATCTGTAAATGAACTTTGCACATTACATCTATTTTATTGAATTAACTTAAATATTACAACAGGTAAAATATACAAAAAATCATACCCAGATTAAATCCGGCATGGCAAACGACAGCACCCCAAATAGAAGCGGATCGTTTCTTAAAATATAAGAATAGCAAACTCAGTCCAAACATGCCTGATATCCAAATGAAGGCAGGAATTATCAGAAAACTCCACTGTCCGTTGAGGTATATAAGCCCGAAATGGGCAATATGGGTTATAGCAAATGCCGCACTTTCTATGATTGCGGCCATTCGCTCGCTCATTGATTTTTTCAAACTCGAATACACAATTCCTCGGAAAAATAATTCTTCCCCGATAGGACTGAACAACATTCCCGTGATGGCAGTAATGGAAAATAAAACCATTTTATCCTGCGAGGAAATTCCTGCAGGAATATTATAAGACCTTTCGATGTAACAATACCAATTCTCGTAGCTGTTGCCATATAAAAGCTGCCCGAGATAATGTAATAAAATGCTGAAAGTTATTCCGACAAGCAATGCTGCCAAAAGCCAACCATACTTTTTAGTCGTTGTTATTCCGATTTCTTTGCGCCCCAACTTATTCAGGAATACAAAGGGTAGTATGGCGGATATCAACATTATGAGCCCGATAGATCCATAATTTCCCTGTATATTTGCCTGCAATACCAGTATAAATCTCGGAATACAGATTGCCAAGATTAGAAAAAGGCCGAATTTCCAATCGAAGCTAAAAATCCGACGCCATAAAGGTCGCAATTCATTTTTCATGTTTTTATTATATTCTTTTCAACCATTCCCTCTATTGCCTGCTCAACGCTCTCAGTTGTTTTCCCTCCTGCACTTGCCTCTTTTCGGGTAGCATTACATGGATGATGGTCAGTTGTATTTTCTGTGGTAATTTCCGGCAAAAAACACTTCTCCTTGTCTATGGAATTCTGCACAATGGCATCTTTTCTATTGGCCGCAGTAGTATCAGGTATGTTGTCCGTTTAGTAATACTCAGGTTCTAGAATTTTTATCTTAGAACCTCGGATTGCTTCAGTTTTGCAATCGTCCCGCACATTCCACCATACTGCGAATCCGTTGATTGGTATCATGAAGCTTCATCAATTCTTCTACGGATAGCTGCATCCGGTATCGCCAATAGTAGTTCGGAATGGCCGGCACATTGATACGCTCCTCTTCTTCCGGTCTTTGCCGCCACAGATCATCCATCGACATCCAGTCCTGCAAAGGCAGGATAACCAACATGGCCGGAGAGTGCAAATGGTTGTTGAGAATCTGCTTACAAAGCTCAACAGAACAATTTTCAGGCGCTTTTCCATCTTTCCAAAGCACCTCGTTGTAATAACGCTGTGTCTGTTCCGGATCCTCTTTCCACCACATACGGATGGGCGACATATCGTGTGTAGAAGTAGTACATACACTCAATTCCGGAAGACGGGACAAGGGTTCAAATGCGACATAAGGAGTTTTGGGCATCCGTTCGATTTCGAGGCTCAGGATTTCCAACTCTCTCATGACATCCGGCACACAGGCAGGAATCATCCCCAGATCCTCACCACAAGGCAGCATTCCGGTCGACTCTAACAACGGCGGCAGTTTGCGCAAAGCTATTTCTTTCCAGAATTCATTATGCCGGTGATAATAGAAATGTTCATAAAGCCGGCTGAATGCCGATTTCTGTTTTTCATCCAACGCCAGAAATCGCTCACTGAGATGAGCTGAAATACGCGGGTGAAACTTATCGGGCTGTCTCTTATCGCGAACAAAAAGCACTTCATCACAGAACAGGAACAATTGTTCTTTCAATTGTTTTTTGTCTGCAACAAGTTTCTCCTTGAAATATTCTTCTATTTTCCGTTGGGTGTTGAATCTTTCTTTCAAGCGGAAAGTCCTGCCATCGAAAGATAAGAAATGTTGAAACACTTCCTCTGCATTCGCTCCAAATAAGATACGGGCGCTTTCTTCCGACATCCGGGGAGTTGTTACCGACTCTTCATCAAAAAGAAATCCGAACTCCTGAATCTCTTCAACAGTATAAGGCAAGGCGGGACTAAAGTATCCCAGAAGCGCATGTACGGCGGTTTTCGGAATTTCCCAAATACGGAAAAAGCCTAAAATATGATCGATACGGTAAGCATCGAAAAAGTCAGCCATTTTCTTAAACCGATTCTTCCACCACAAATAGCCGTCTTTCAACATCTCTTCCCAATTGTAAGTAGGAAATCCCCAATTCTGCCCCAGCACAGCAAAATCATCTGGTGGAGCACCGGTTTGTGTATCCATGTTGAAGAGGCCGGCATCCGTCCAGGCATCGACACTGCGCGGATTAATTCCGATTGGGATATCTCCTTTCAGTATAACCCCATGCTGATGAGCGTATTCCGAAGATTCTTTCAACTGTTTGTCTAACAAATATTGGGTAAAATATATTTTGTTTTTCAACTTTGTGATGCCTGCATCAGCTGAGATCCAATTCTCAAGAAAGGTTTTGTTGTATTTCCGGAACTCCTTCCAGTGGTTGAAGTCGGAGTTCTGATAGTTATCACGTAGAATAGAAAAACAGGTATATGGAAAGAGCCATTCTTCGTTGTTTTCTACAAACGTTTGATACTCCTGCAAGGCAAAAATCTCGTCACCCGATTCATCAAATAAATCGTTGATATACTCCATTTTGAGAGACATCACCGCTTCATAATCAATATCCGGGAGAGCATTCAATGCAATTGCTCTCGAACGGTATTGCGCGAGCTTCTCCTTATCTTTCAGCAGCAACTCGTTCAGTCCCAGATAAACAGGATGAAGTGCATGAATGGAAATAGCATTGTAGGGATAAGAATCCGTCCAGGAATAATTGGTAGTCGTGTCATTAACAGGAAGCATCTGAATAATGCTTTGTCCTGTAAGTTCTGCCCAATCCACCATTTTCCGGATAGAAGGAAAATCTCCCACGCCGTAATTATCGGCTGAGCGGATAGAAAATACGGGAATCACTACCCCGCATGCCCGGAACGGTTTAAAAAAATCAGCCGTATCCAGATTCTCAACCTGAACAATCGCCTCCTTATCCGGAAAATAGCGGCGATTGTCGCCCGCTTGCCAGTAGTCAACAGCATTTGTTGTCTTGTTTCGAACGACGAATTTGTATTCTGTTCCGGCAGGCAATTGGTCGGCATTCAAAGCCAACTGCCATTCCCCTTCCGCGACAGGCTGAAAGTGTGGTGCAACTTCCGTTTTCCAATGGCCTAAAACACCGGTATTCCCGGTCAGCAGAAGTTCCTGATTCGGAGATAAAAATAAAGATTTTGCTCTGAAAATAACCGTGCGGGCGAATCCGGAAGTGGATATTTCATGTAATTCTTGTCTGAAAAAACTTTTCCTGAATCCCGATGTGTTCATGTAAGCCGGAAGACGATGCGCTCTCCAATAATCGCTAACAGACAAATAGTTCAAGGCTTCGACATCCGGAAGGCTATGAATTCCGGCCGGCTCTTTTTCTAATATTCGACCGGATGATTTTTTTAAATAAGAATAGTTGCGATTATCGCCGAAAACACCGCTATCTACATCAGTCACCCAGGTTCCGGGCGACAAACAGACCATCGGTACAGGCTGTGCGGATGACAATGCGGGACAAAGAAACAATTCGTCTCCCCAATTGGTGAATGTGCGGAGTGTAAGATGTATTTTCATAAATTGTATTCATAACAACGGCTCTGTGTAGAGCTCAGAACATATCTAATTGGTTTTGGTTGGCGATACTTCTTTCGTTATAGAAGCGGAGCCATTATTTACTCCGATTCAGTGTTGCTTCTCTTTGTGTATAAGATCGAAAATAAAGCCATTTGCACCTATTTTATCTGCTTATTTCAGAAATAGAAATCAGAAGTAACAAAGTAAATAATAAAAAAGAATATGCAAAGATAATTCGGAGATTACCTTTGCATATTTCCTCTTATTTTGTGTATTTACTTAAATTGAATCGAGCGCCTGACGCAAATCTTTCTTTAAGTCTTCCACTCCCTCCAATCCTACCGACAAGCGCAATTCGTTGTCTTTTATATCCATCTTGTCCTTCATCTCTTTGGAGAAAGTTCCGTAAATGGTCGAATAGGGATGAATAATCAGCGTTTTGTTGTCGAACAGGTTGGTCGCACGGCGGATAATATTCAGCTTGTCCATCAATGCATAACATTTCTCCTGCGATTGGAGGCGGAAAGTCAGCATTGCTCCGGGATTGGTTGTAAACATTTTATCTGAAACCTGTTTGTAAGGAGAAGATGCCAACGCCGTATAACCGACTCTAACGACTTCGGGTTGAGCTTCCAGAAATTGTGCTATTTCACAGGCCGAATCGGAAACTTTCTGAAAGCGAAGCTCCAACGTCTCCATCCCAAGTGATTGCATATAAGCAATATCCGAGTCCATACAAGCGCCGAAATTACGGGCAATCTCACGTTTCAAACGGTAAGCAAAGGGTGACATTTCAGCAGTCTTGGGAAACATTCCCAACACTTTGTTTTTCTTCCAGTTGAATGTTCCGTAGTCAAGGATAGCGCCCCCAATGCTCGTTGCTCCTCCGGAAATATATTTTGTAGTGGAAACCACTTCAATATCGGCTCCGAATTTCGGTGCGTTAAATCCACACCAGGGTACAATCGTCGAATCTACAATCATAGGCACATTCCTGGCCTTCAGAATAGGTGATATTTTTTCCAGGTCGGCAATCTCCATGTGCGGATTGGTAATAAGTTCGCAAAAGAAAGCCACTGTATTTTCGTCGATAGCTGCTTCGATTTCGGCCGGATTGTCTGTATTTACCATTCTTGCTTCCACTCCCAGATTAGCCAGTGTGAATTTAAAGAAAGAGAATGTGTTTCCAAACAAATGAGGCGAAGTGACAATGTTAGCACCTGCATAAATCAGTGTCATAAAAGTATTCGATATGGCTGCCATTCCCGAAGATACCGCCTGTACCTGTTGCGCTCCCGAAGCTGCTTTCATCTTCTTTTCGAAGTTCTCAACCGTCGGGTTTGAAATGCGGGAATACGTATGCGAAGGTTCTTCTTCTTTATACTGAAAAGCATTGGCGATACTCACCGAATCGGCAAATTCAAAAGCCGCATTGCGATAGATAGGCATCGTTATTGCACCGTGAGTATCTTTTTTTTGAAACTGTTCGGCAATCACTCTTGTCGAAAAACTTTCTTCTTGACAATCTGTTTTATCCATATCGTATTTTATTCTATAATAGTTATGCTGTACAAAAGATGCACAAAGATACGGCAATGTTTTTTTATTTGTAAATAAAAGCAACAAAAGAAGCCTGCCAATTTGGCACAATGATGCTGTTTGGCAAATATTTTGAACATCCAATGCTGATATTTTAAATTCGATTACAAAACACTCTAATTTATACGATATGAATTTTAATAACTATACAATCAAATCGCAGGAGGCGGTTCAAAAAGCTGTCGAGATGGTCAGAAACCGAGGACAGCAAGTAATTGAACCTGCCCATATTCTTTTGGCTGTTATCCTTAGCGGAGAGAATGTGATCAACTTCCTGTTTCAGAAACTCGGCACAAATGCCCAGTATCTCTCCAATCTGCTTGATAAGCAAATTGAATCTTATCCGCGGGTGAGCGGTGGCGAACCGCAACTCAGCAGAGAAGCTAATGCTGCTTTGCTGAAAGCCGAAGACTATGCGAAAAAGATGGGCGACCAGTATGTCTCCATCGAACATATTCTGCTGGGTATCTTAACGGAAAAAAGTACCGCTTCTCAGATGCTCAAAGATGCAGGTGTGAATGAAAAAGACCTGACAGCAGCCATCAACGAATTGCGAAAAGGGGAAAAAGTGACCAGCCAGAGTGCGGAAGACACGTATCAGTCATTGGAAAAGTACGCTATCAATCTGACAAAGCGTGCTCATGAAGGCAAACTCGATCCGGTGATTGGCCGTGACGAAGAGATACGACGGGTACTTCAAATCCTGAGCCGGCGTACCAAAAACAATCCGATTCTTATCGGAGAACCGGGAGTTGGAAAAACAGCCATTGCCGAAGGATTGGCACAACGTATCATGCGTGGTGACGTTCCCGAAAATCTGCGCAGCAAACAGATTTATTCCCTCGATATGGGAGCTTTGGTTGCCGGAGCCAAGTACAAAGGAGAATTTGAAGAACGGCTGAAATCGGTTGTTGGAGAAGTGACCAAGTCGGAAGGTGAAATCATTTTGTTCATCGATGAGATACACACATTGGTGGGTGCCGGAAAAAGTGAAGGTGCCATGGATGCCGCCAATATTCTGAAACCGGCGCTGGCCAGAGGAGAACTTCGCTCTATCGGTGCAACGACCCTGGCTGAATATCAGAAATATTTTGAGAAAGACAAAGCTTTGGAACGACGCTTCCAAACAGTAATGGTGGACGAACCCAGTGAACTGGATGCCATCTCTATCCTGCGTGGACTGAAGGAGAAATACGAAAACCATCACAAGGTACGGATCAAAGACGAAGCAATCATTGCTTCCGTACAGCTTTCGAGCCGTTACATCACCGACCGTTTTCTACCCGACAAAGCAATTGACCTGATGGACGAAGCTGCTGCCAAACTCCGGATGGAAGTGGATTCGGTTCCGGAAGAATTGGACGAGAAAAGCCGCCGTATCGCTCAATTGGAGATTGAACGGGAAGCGATCCGCCGCGAAAATGATTCTGAAAAAGAAGCCCGCCTTTCGGAAGAAATAGGCAAACTGAAAGAGGAAGAAAAAGACATAAAAGCCAAATGGCAGTCAGAAAAACAGGTCATTAATAAGATTCAACAGAACAAACAACTGATTGAAGATGTCAAATTTCAGGCAGACAAGGCAGAACGGGAAGGCGATTACGGGAAAGTAGCCGAATTACGTTACGGCAAACTGAAGAGCCTGGAAGATGAGATTACCAACCTGCAGGAAGAACTTCACGGGATGCAAAAGGGAAGCGCCATGATTAAAGAGGAAGTGGATGCTGTAGATATTGCAGATGTTGTTTCCCGCTGGACAGGTATTCCCGTCAGCAAGATGATGCAAAGCGAGCGAGACAAACTGCTTCATCTTGAAACCGAACTACACCAGCGTGTGGTTGGCCAGGAAGAAGCTATCACAGCTATTTCCAATGCCATCCGACGCAGCCGTGCCGGCCTTCAAGATCCGAAACGCCCCATTGGGTCATTCATCTTTCTGGGAACAACAGGAGTGGGTAAAACCGAGCTGGCGAAAGCTTTGGCTGAATTTCTGTTCGACGACGAAAACATGATGACACGTATCGATATGAGCGAATATCAGGAGAAATTCAGCGCAACCCGTCTCATCGGAGCGCCTCCGGGATATGTCGGTTACGACGAAGGAGGTCAATTGACCGAAGCTATCCGCCGGAAACCTTATTCTGTAGTGCTGTTCGACGAAATAGAGAAAGCACATCCGGATGTGTTCAACATTCTGTTGCAGGTTCTCGACGACGGACGGCTCACCGATAACAAAGGACGTGTGGTGAATTTCAAGAACACAATTATTATCATGACTTCGAATATGGGTTCTCAGTTGATTCGGGAGAATTTCTCCGCGATCACGGCTGCTAACCACGATCAGGTGGTGGAAAAGACCAAAAACGAAGTGCTGAACATATTGAAATCGACCATCCGACCCGAATTTCTGAACCGGATAGACGAAATCATCATGTTCGAACCTTTGACACAAAAGGATATTGAACAAGTCGTGCGGATTCAGCTCAATGGCATCGAAAAGATGTTAGCCAACAACGGTGTTGTATTGCGCTTTACCGACAAGGCCATTGCCAAAATTGCGGAAATGGGTTACGACCCTGAATTTGGCGCCCGTCCGGTGAAGAGGGTTATCCAACGGCAGGTACTCGACATCCTCTCCAGACAATTACTGGCGCAAAGTATCGACCGTTCACAGCCGATTGTGGTGGATGTGGTCAGCGGTGAATTGAACTTTAAGAACTAAAGCCATATATTGTCGATTCAAAGTCCGATACAAAAACCGCTCTCGTCGTGACGAAAGACCGGACTAAAGCAATATACTTGTATTTAAAGTTCTGGTAAGTGATATTTTCAAAAATACCGATATCGGACTAAAGCAATATACTTGTATTTAAAGAGGGGGGAGAACTCTGACAGGCTGTAACAGGCCTGCCGGAGTTCTTTTTTTATAGCTACAACTTGATGGCAAATCCAGAAATACTCCATATTTCAGGGATTCAATTCCAAATTTATTGTATTTTTTATGAAATAATAAAGCTGCTATGATACAACGAATAGTAGAAAAGACGCACCAGCTACCGTGACAGGAAGCAACAGCAGACCATGCCTTATGCCCTTTGTGCATCCCAACAGACAGCATATTTTCCACCGGATAGCAGAAATAAAGTTTATAAGAACCAGAACAGGTCTTAAAAAAACAAAACAGAGAGTAAGCATTCGTACTATCTACCACAAGAATAATTGATAATCCGGAGAATGATGTATATATTCGCATAAAATACAGGTATGTCCCCTTTATTATGACATATCATAATTTGTAGCCAACAATTTCAATAAAAATAATACACCGTCGAATAATACATGTATAACATAATCGGATACTATTAATTTGCCTATGAAAACTCATTCTCTTGCCAATGTATTTACAGATACAAAACCTCATTATGCTATTCTTGACGGACTTCGGGGCGTTGCTGCGCTTATGGTGTTGATTTACCATGTCTTCGAAGGCTTTGCCACAAGCCCGACAAATCAATGGTGTAATCACGGTTATCTGGCAGTGCATTTCTTTTTCATACTCTCCGGCTTTGTTATTGGTTATGCTTATGATGATCGATGGCCGCGAATGAGTACTAAAGAATTTTTCAAACGGAGAATTATCAGGCTGCATCCCATGGTGATTATCGGCACATTGCTGGGAGGAATTGCATTTTTCCTTCAGGGCAGCGTACAATGGGATGGTACACACGTAGCTACCTCTTTGGTAATGATTGCCATGCTATGTACTCTTTTTATGATTCCGGCTGCCCCCGGAACAGGAATTGAAGTCCGTGGAAATGGAGAACTGTTTCCTTTAAACGGGCCTTACTGGTCGTTGTTTATTGAGTATGTGGGGAATGTTTTATATGCTTTGTTTATTCGTCGCCTTTCAAAGAAGGCACTCTCTGCGCTGGTCTTAGTCACGGGGATTGGTGTGGCTTTGTATGCGATAGGCAATGGTTCCGGTTATAATCACCTGGGAGTGGGTTGGACCATGAGCAATCATTATCTGGGCGCCGGGCTTCTGTGCATGCTGTTTTGCTTCTCTATCGGGCTATGGATATCGCGTGTATTCAAGCCTATCCGTATTCGGGGTGCTTTTTGGATTTGTAGCCTGGCAGTAGTTATCCTGACAGCCATGCCTTATTGGGGCGGCTCGGAGATGTCCTGGATAAATGGTGTGTATGATGCTGTTTGTGTGCTTATCCTTCTTCCCCTGTTAGTCTGGTTAGGAGCTTCAGGACAAACTACCGACAAAAACACTTCTGCAATTTGCAAATTTAGCGGTAAAATTTCGTATCCGGTATATGTGATACATTATCCTTCCATGTATCTGTTTTATGCATGGGTATGGAATAATAAGCTTGGTTTTGAACAAGCCTGGTATATTGGTCTCGGAATAATTACCGGCAATATCCTCTTGGCTTATCTCTTCTTGAAAATATATGACGGACCGGTAAGAAAATGGCTCAAAAAGAGATTCCTCGCAAAGAAGTAAAATGAGATTTTTTTGGGGGGGTGTTGTGACCGTGAAGTAAGGGTTACAGCATGAAAAGGGACTGATTCTTCTGGACGAAGAGAGAAAGTCCTGTCACATCGTATTTTGGAATTCTACCCCATCCACATCGGAGTTCGCACCGCCGTATGAAGAAAAACCGTCTTTATGTCTTAATAATTCTGCAGACAAAAAACAGAAGTAGAAGGTGTTGATATCTGAGAGGTTAGACTAATATAAACCAAACTAAGTAGAGACGTTGCATGCAACGTCTCTACTTAGTTTAGTCTTCTGCTAAAATATTAATCTGTATTTTCTTCTTCTTCAAAGTATTTCTCATCAACAAGGTAATAGTTAGCCACTTTGGGAATAATACCAATATTGTTTTTGATCAGAAGGTCAATAAGTTTATCTCCATTGATAAGAGTAAGTGGAGCGGCTCCCTTTGCAAAAGCAGCGTCTTTAGCGCCTTTTGCAAAATCGGACAAAGTTATGATTGTACCCTGAAAAGCATCGAAACGATGAAGACTTCCACGAAGTGCATCTAAAACCGAACGAGTAATATTTGAAGTTGTATATCGTTTTACTTGAATAACTTCTTTCACTGTGGTAATTCCGTTTTGACTGATTCCTGTAACATCAACTCCTTTGTCGTTTGTTGGAGAAGTAACAGTTACATCATCGTAGCCCATCGCGGTAAGAAGATCTTTAATAATATTCTCAAACCGATAAGGGGTAGTTTCTGCCAAAAAACTTTTTAATGAAGTCCTTTGCTCTTTGTTGAATGTTTCTATATCCCTGATTAATTGTGTTTCTTTATTTACGGTAGCATTCGGATTGGTTTGTTCAACAAGCTGAAGGTAACTTCGTCCTTTGTCTGTAATGCTGTATGTGTTTCCATCTCGTTTTGCATATTTGCGATCAACCAGATTGACAAGCCTTCTGCGTAAATAATCTTTTCGAACGGAATCTTGTTTGATATTTGAATTGTATTTGGTGTATTCTTCCCATTCTTCCAACAAATCGCCGCGTCTACCACTTTCTATGAGGGATAACTGACGGAGAACCTGGATCAAACCCTCTTCCGTATCTATCTTTTTAATAACATCGCTTGTTGGGTTGGAAATAAATTCTTTACCTTCTTCCGTTAGTTGATAAATACCACTGCTTTCCGAAACCAGATTATAGCCCGAAATAAGAAACTGACATCCACGAGTCCAACGAGGGTTTACAGTCTTGTTGCTTCCTTGCCATATTTTCGTGGCAACTTCTTTGTCTTTTCCCGAAAGCCGTTTGTCAATCCATTCGTCGGGATTAGTCCAATCGACCATATTCTGTGGTGTTCCCCGCAATCCCCAAACTGTATTCCACATGTTTTTGAAATCAACGACAGGCATTCCTTCAATTAATTTTAATAAGGTAATAGTAGTGCTGTATTCCGTGTATAATGGTATTTTTATCATAATTTCTATATTAAATACTGTTTTAATAAGCTCTTAAATCCTTGTGAAGAAAAAAAAATTCATCACGTGGAAAACCTTTGTTTGTTTTAGTAAATCATCTATTTTCTTGGTATTATTGGCTATTGAAGCATTCAGAATATCAACAATTTATTCTAAACGCTTGGGCATTTTTTCTTTAATTACACGAAATATGCGTGCTTCTTTCAGATTGCTGGTCAAAAAAAACTAGCACCTGTATCTGTTTCCAGAGTTGCAGCTACTTGCCTAAGTAGAAGTTCTTAGGCTTCACGTAACTCTCTTATTTTACGACCGAAACGACTCTTGTTTGAGTTATTTTTCTTTTGCAAAAGTATAAAAAGAATTTGGAATAGATAGATTTTATAATTTAATGAATTCAATCTATTTTTTTAACGAAAAGTTAAGACTGCCTCGCTCACCCAGACTTCCCAATCCGTATATTACCAGGCAAAAGAAATTTCATCTGTTACACTCAAAAAAAAGCAAGCCCTCGGGCTCTTCTCGAGTGGCTTGCTTTCTGATTTGGCTGAAGAATCCAACGTGAAAAAAGCACGGGGCTTTTTTATCCATTAAAATTACTTCAGTGTCCGTCCCTGCCTCCCGGCAGAAAAAAAACAAACTATTAAAACTAAGATGTTCTCCGGGACTGTCACAGCCGTTGAAGGGAGAACGAATTTGCATTATAAAAACAAAGCGGTCGGGATAACATACTGCATTTCTCCCAAAATGCACCGACCGTTGTACGGTTTGCAATGCCTGACTATTTCCAACCATCTGTTGCCTGCACCTTTCCTGCCAATATCCAGATTTCAAATGTCCGGTAGTGGCATTCACTCCATCCGGTTTCGGGGGTGTTGTATCCTCACAGAATAGACACCCTTTACAGTACAGAGAATATACGCGATGCTACAGATTATTTACAAAACAGTCAATGCCTCTTTGATCGTGCTATCAACACACCCTTGACAGTGCAGTCAACATACCCTTGACAGTACGATCAACACCC
Source organism: Dysgonamonadaceae bacterium (assembly GCA_047605645.1). Classification (GTDB taxonomy): domain Bacteria; phylum Bacteroidota; class Bacteroidia; order Bacteroidales; family Dysgonomonadaceae; genus UBA1309. The sequence goes on from JASGFJ010000005.1 coordinate 141,802, forward strand.
CATTGACAGTGCGGTCAACACACCATTGACAAGACAAAGCTGTTACTGCACGGTTAATACCTTGCTAAAGATTGCGATACGAGGATCTTTCAGAAGTATGCCTACTGTAAACTGTGTCACAATTTCCAACGTATAAACACCTGAAGGCAATGCCGGAATTACAATTATCACTTCCGAAGGGTTGTTGGTAACTATCTCGTCGGCATCCACCCGGG
>JASGFJ010000006.1:0-121065 GCA_047605645.1 Dysgonamonadaceae bacterium
CTTGTCGATTTTACTTTTCCGATTCTTGATGATTCAAAGTTACCGATTACAAGGATTACCCAATCCTGTAATGGAAGAAGAAGGCGGTGGATTTATTGTGAAACTATTTAAGGATATTTATACAGAGGATCAGTTACAAAAACTTGGACTAAATCCCCGACAGATAAAAGCGGTTCTATATGTTAAAGAGAAAGGACGGATAACTAATAGCGAATATCAAAAACTAAATGATGTTTCCAAACCAACAGCAACTCGAGATTTGTCTGAACTCGTTGATGCCTACAAGTTATTGAAAAATACAGGTTTTGGAGCAGGAAGCCTCTATGATTTAGCAATGGACTCATAATTGGCTCAATTGGCTCTCGAATGGCTCAAAATAGGCTCAATGAAAATTATATTGTTGTTATTCAGTTTATTAACAATGTGTTTTCATTGTGAAAAACACAAATATCAAGAAAAATTGGAGCTGTTTTTCCGTATAATAAAATCTTTCACTAACTTTGTCTAAAAGTTATTTGGTGCTGTGTAAAACAGTGCAAGCGCAGGTTAAAAGAATCGTTACCAACTCATTACCTCTCCAAAATCGACTATTTATAACTAATTGATAGAGAGTCAAAAAGTCCAATTAAGCTGCTATTTTAAGGACATTGATGTCGTTTGGAAATATTATGGATTTTCAGTTTATAAAGGAGGCAAATAAGCAGAACCTTAATTTACGAACTGAGAAGATCAAGATATATAAAAGGTTATCTCTAAACAAGATCTGTCTAAAATGAAATACGATGAATAAAGGAGAAATTATAATCTATCAAACATCTGATGGTAATACTCAATTAGATGTAAAGCTCGACAATGAAACTGTGTGGTTATCACAAGCACAAATGGCTGAACTGTTTGAAACAACACCTCAAAATATAACCTTACATATTGGAAATGTTTATGAAGACGGAGAATTAGAGCAAATTTCAACTTGTAAGGATTTCTTACAAGTTCGACAAGAGGGGAATAGAAATGTGCAAAGAAATATTGTTCACTATAATTTGGATATTATTATTTCTGTTGGTTATCGTGTAAAGTCACAGCGCGGTACGCAATTCCGGATTTGGGCAAATAGTGTCCTAAAAGAATACCTAATCAAAGGATATGCAATAAGTCAGAATGCGAAGACGGAGCAATTAGATGATTTAAAGAAAACAGTCAAGTTGCTATCGAATGTGATAGATTCTAAAATGTTATCTGCGGACGAAGCAACCGGATTATTAAGGGTTATAACCGACTACACTTACGCTTTAGACACATTAGACAAATATGATTTTCAGAAGCTCGAGATAGAAAAGACTACTACAAAAGAACCCTTCAGAGCTGACTATAATAATGCAATGGAAGCAATCTATGTCCTTCGTAACAAGTTCGGTAGTGGCGGTTTGTTCGGAAACGAGAAAGATGAATCTTTCAAAAGCTCAATTAGTACCATTTACCAAACTTTTGGAGGAATGGAATTATATCCGAGTATCGAAGAGAAAGCAGCAATGTTATTGTATTTGGTAACTAAAAATCATTCGTTTAGCGATGGGAATAAAAGGATTGCGGCTTTTCTGTTTCTCTGGTTTTTAGAGAAAAATGGTATTCTATATAGAAACGATAACACTAGACTTATTGAAAACAATACGCTCGTCGCATTAACTCTGATGATTGCAGAAAGTAGGACAGAAGAAAAAGATGTGATGGTGAAAGTTGTTATTAATCTCATAAATAAGAACAATTAATAATGGATTTCAACACCAAAATCTCTATGCGTAATCATTCGTAGATGCCTCCCTGAAAATATCTTCTTTTATTCAGCTCGATGTTATTGATATGATAGATTAGAAAAGTACCATCTCTTTGTCGTAGCTTATCTATTTTTGCTTTTTCTTACATCCAGATACTAAAATTTTTTTCAGAAATAATAATTATTCCTTTCAACGCAAAAACACTGCGCACCTTGCGATTTACTTTGTCTTATCAATGCAAATCGGAATGAAAGCAACTATACAACAAAAACTAAGAGAGATAGAAAAGACTCATGGAATAACAATACTTTATTCCTGCGAGTCTGGTAGTCGTGCGTGGGGATTTCCTTCGCCTGATAGTGATTATGATGTTCGCTTTATCTATTTAAGACCAATAGAGGGATATCTAAGAGTAAATCCCGTAAAAGATTATTTGCCTTTTCCCATAAGTGATGAGTTAGATATATCTGGTTGGGATATATCAAAAGTGCTGCAATTGATAACTAAGTCCAACACTACACCATTCGAATGGCTCCAATCTCCAGTGATATACAAGGAAGATGCGATATTCAAAAATGACCTGTGGACTGTTTGCCAAAGATATTTTTGCCCTCGCAGCAACATACATCATTATCTCGGCATAGCATGTGGAGCGATGAAGACTATACAGGGAGAGCGTCTGAAAATAAAGAAGCTATTTTATGTACTTCGTCCGCTACTAGCTGCCTTATGGTGTGCAGAAAGAAACACAATCGCTCCGATGGATATTTATCCTTTAATGGGTTTGTTGTCAAATGATTTGCGTAAAAAGATTTTATCTTTGATAAACCTGAAAGCGACAGCCAATGAATGTTATTTGATAGAAATAGATTTAGATATAAAAACATGGATAGAGCGCACCTTTGATTATTGTATGAAAGCTTCTTTGCAACTAACAAAGAGAGGCTTTGAGCCAAAGATAGCTGAAGAATTTTTTAGAAAAACGATATTAAAATGACTATACAAGAGATAAAAGATAAGGGACTGCTCCTTTTCGAATGTATAAGTGGCAGCAAAGCATACGGATTAGATACCCCTCAATCGGATACAGACCTAAAAGGTGTATTTTATTTGTCCAAAGAGCAGTTTTATGGCTTGGAATACACACCTCAGATCAGTAATGAGACGAATGATGAGGTATACTATGAACTGGGGCGTTTTGTAGAATTACTCTGCAAGAATAATCCAAACCTGCTTGAATTGCTGGCTTCTCCTGGCGAATGTATATTATATAAGCATCCATTGATGGACAAGCTAAGCATAGATATGTTCTTGTCAAAATTATGTAAAGATACGTTTGCAGGGTATGCCCAGACTCAGATACGAAAGGCAAGAGGGTATAAAAAGAAGGTTGTGAATCCGATGGAAAAAGAGCGCAGGACGATATTGGACTTTTGCTATATAATGGATAGTTATCAATCCGTGCCCGTAAAAGAATGGTTTGATAAAAATGGATATGCTCAAGAAAAGTGTGGACTTAGTTCCATCTCTCATGCGAAAGGGATGTATGCCTTGTTTTATGATGCTGAAAGTGAATTTGAATACCATGGTATAGCCGTAAAAGAAACAGCTAACGAAGTGTCATTATCATCCATACCTAGCGAGCAACAAGCTGTTGCTTATTTATTCTGGAATATGGAAGCTTATTCGCTCTATTGCAAAGAATACAAAGAATATTGGGATTGGGTAGAGGAACGCAACGATAATCGCTATCAGACAAATCTGAATCATGGTAGAAATTATGATTCGAAGAATATGATGCACACCATACGATTGTTACAAGTGGCAGAGGAAATATTGCGGGATGGTAAACTGAATGTAAAACGACAAAACAGACAACAGTTACTCGATGTAAAATCGGGAAATATGGATTATGACGATTTGTTGACAATGGCTGATAAGTTGATGGAAGATATAGAATCGTATTGTTTAACATCAACCTTGCCTGTTACTCCTGATAAAGATTTAGCAGAAAAAGTCTTGGTGGAGATAAGAGAGGAATTGTATAAAGAAAAGACATGAAAACATATATTATAAATAGAGGTTTAAGGTATTATACTGATATGTCTATTGTTTTAAATCCAATAAAGGATTATTTACACGATTATAATTTTCTTATCACCGATATCGAATGTAATCATTGTCCAGATAAGAGAATAAACTATGAAGAAGACTATCTGTTTATATCACCCCGTGAGCTTTTAGATATAGTTAATACTAACGAAATACAGTTTATTTGGGGAGTATTCTCTGCTATTCCTAAACATATTTCTTTAGATGAAATACTGAAACATGAGCTGCCATATTCAGAGGGAGTCCATACCTTCGATGAGATTGTTGAGATACAACATCCTCTTGCTGAAATTGAGATAGTAGCTTTCGATAGTTCTTCTGTTGAAATAATTTGTAAACGAGAAGATATAATTCAAGCCTTTAAAAAAGAGTTTCCGAAAGAAAAACACTATAAAAAGTGAAAATAATTTATGATGCGCAAAAACACTACGTACCATCTAGCTTGCTTTGTATCATCAAAGTAATAAAAAGAAGAGTTATGATAGAATTAAAAGGAAAATATGGTCAGGACTGCAAGATTTTCTTAAACGAAGTTGAAGAAGGAGCTATTGAATTAGTGCAAAATATACTGAATCAGGAAATATCCGAAGGCGTACAAGTCCGTATTATGCCGGATACACATGTAGGAAAAGGAATTGTAATCGGGTTTACCATGCCGATGACTACAATGGTCAATCCGAACTATATTGGGGTCGATATCGGTTGTTCTGTAACAAGTTATAAACTGAATAAACCATTCGATGCCGCTGAACTTCCACAAATAGATAAGAAGATTCGAAAAGCTGTGCCGATGGGACATGAAATCCGAAAAGGTAAAGATTTTAATTATTGGTGGGTCGATGAATATCTGCAGGCTGTGACTGATAATGTAAATCAGTTTATTGAACAATGGAATGCACGTTTCTCCGAGAATAAAGCGGGAATAACCATTGATAAAGAATATATTGCCGGATTGTGTAAGAAAATAGGTACAGGAGAGAGGATGTTTTATAATTCAGTCGGTTCGCTGGGGGGAGGAAACCATTTTATTGAAATTGGAGAATCCGCAGATGACGGATCACATTACCTGACTATTCATTCCGGTTCTAGAAACTTCGGACTGAAAGTGTGTAACTATCATGCAAAGAAAATGGTAGCTGCTAAATTCAGGCCACAAGCGTATCACGACGAATTTAAAAATATCACACAAAACACGGTTCCAACATCAGATATCCCTGGCAAGTTAGCCGAATTGAACGAACGATACGGTGTCGGTAAAAAAGAATTGCTATTGAAAGGCGATGATATGTTTGAATATTTGGTAGATATGGTGATTGCTCAAACGTATGCGGAATTTAATCATCGGGCTATGGCTCATGCTATCTTTGTCGGGTTACGCGATGTGGAAGCCGTTGATATGATTCATTCGAAGCATAATTTTATTGATCCGCAAGATTGGATTATCCGAAAAGGCGCTATCCGTGCTTACGAGGGAGAACGAATGATTATCCCGTTTAATATGCGTGACGGATTATTAATCTGTGAAGGAAAAAGCAATGCAGACTGGAACTGTTCAGCCCCACACGGAGCCGGGCGAATATTGGCTCGTAATCAGGCTTTCAAGACATTGGATATGGAAGAATTTGAGAAAGAGATGGAGGGCGTTTACTCAACATCTGTCTGTAAATCAACTCTCGATGAAGCTCCGATGGCGTATAAAGACAAAGATATGATTATTCGTGCGATTCAGGATACGGCAATTATCTTAGATACGGTGAAGCCGATATTGAATATTAAAGCGAATTAGCAAATAGTTTTCACTACGCGGAAAGATTATATATCGGATATATTTATTTGTGACTTATTTTATTTTCTTAGTGTCTCATAGCTAGAGTTATATATCTTTTTTTATTTAGAGATATTATAAATAATGCGAAATAACGTATTTTGTACGTTAAGTGTTTTGGTGTTTGATTCTTTTGTTGTAGTTTTGTTTGCGTAAATAATACGATAATATATTAACGCTACTATAATAACTAAATTTTACAGCTATGTTTGGAATCAATCACATCAAATTCGACTCAATGACGCATGTATTCTATTACAAAGCAGGAGTCTTAAAGAAAGAAGGTCGCGGATTATCTTTCTTCTATTTTTCGCCGAACAGTTCTATTGTGGCTATTCCTATGGGAAGTAATGATTTGCCGTTTATTTTTCAGGAATCGACGGACGATTATCAGAAAGTGACAATACAGGGACAGATAAGCTACAAAATAAATAATCCTAAAATGTTAGCTGACATATTGGATTTTACAGTAACCGATGGCGGAGCCTATAAAAAGAATGATATCGAAAAGTTGAATCAGCGAATAATAAATGAAGCGCAGACTTCAACATCATCTTTTATTCATAATATCGGTTTGAAAGAAGCTATTCGCTCTGCAAAGGAGATCGAGAATCGAATTCTCGAAGGGTTAAAATCTTCTGATGCTATTAATATGCTTGGTATAGAAATTTTAGGGGCAAGTGTCTTAGCGGTGCAGGCAACTCCGGAAATGGCAAAGGCGCTGGAGACAGAAACCCGTGAGCGTTTGCAACAGGAAGCAGATCAGGCGATATATGAAAGACGAAACTTTGCGGTGGAGCAGGAGCGTAAGATTAAAGAGTCGGAACTGAATACGGAAATTGCTGTAGAAGAGAAACAAAAGCAAATCGACGAAAAGCGCATGGAATCGGAGGTGCAACGTATGGAAAACAACCGAAAACTGCGTGAAATGAATATTGAAGCTGATATCGTTGTTGAAAATCAACGTAAAATATTTATAGAGCAAAAGACGGAGAATGATAAAAAAGAGGCAGAAGTACAGGGATTTCAGATTGAAGCAATGTTGAAACCTTATAAAGATATGGATTGGAGAGCGTTAACTGCTTTGGCCGGACACTCCGATGCACGCAACAATATCGCGCTCGCCTTCCGCGAATTAGCACAGAATGCAGAGAAAATAGGTAACCTCAATATTAGTCCTGATTTACTTGACTCAATTCTGAATAACAAAGACCTCCAAAAGAAATGAGTATAGAATATGCAATTATCGTCAAGAACAAAACAAGGCTGGAGGCTCTGATTGAACGCTTCAATACAAGAGCCCAAGCCAAGTTTTATATAGAACGTTTGGGAGGAAACTTCCTGGATTATGAAATGGAAGATGAAGTTTTTCATAACTCTCTGAATTCGTTACAGTCTCAGTTGTCAAAAGTGATTAAGCACAAGGTTGTAGACCGGGCTTATCTTCCATCTTATATATTCTCTGAAAAGAATATGATTGTTGTTATCGGACAGGATGGTTTGGTCGCTAATACGGCAAAATACTCACAAGAAAGACCCATTGTTGCCGTCAATCCCGATAAGCAGCGTTACGATGGTATTCTCTTGCCTTTCGATACGACTAATTTTATAGCAGGAGTTGAAAGTGTCTTATCGAATAAGTATCGATCGAGAAAAGTGAACTTCGCCGAAGCTTGTTTAAATGATGGACAACGGTTGTTAGCTTTTAATGAATTTTTTATAGGAGCATCCTCGCATGTGTCAGCCAGATATCGGATCTCTTTTAATGAAAATACGGAAGAACAGTCATCCAGTGGGATTATTGTATCCACACAGGCCGGAGCAACCGGATGGTTAAGTTCGGTATTTAATATGGCCTATGGAGTTGCTAGCCTGTTTGAAAAGGAGATGAAGCCGAAACACCCTAAATTGAAGGACGATCAGCTGCTATTTGCTGTTCGTGAACCTTTTAAGAGTATTCGGACACAAACAAATATTGCTATAGGAATGATAAACAATAGGAATATGCTTCGAATAGAATCGCTGATGCCTACAGGAGGAATTGTATTTAGTGATGGTATAGAATCTGATTTTTTACATTTCAATAGTGGGACGATTGCTACAATTGGAATTGCTAACGAAACCGCTAATCTGGTGAATATCTGACCTGTTATCGATGTTTTCCGCGTTCCTGAAACGACTTTGTTTTTACTGCTTTACTGCCAAATCGAGGGCGATACGGAAAAACTACTGCCGATATAGGAAAGTGGCAGGCAATCAGTCCCAAATTCTTTATACCTTCAGGTTGTGAGAATCTATGTGCATTTTCTTCGCAGGGGACTATCGAAACAGTGCGATCATAAATTCGTCAGGATTGAAGTTTCCCTGATTTCTTGCCTTTATTCGGAAGTCCGTTGTGAGTGTCCTATTTTTTATAGAATGAAAGTTCGTTTTTTTGCATTATCATTCAGTGTTCGGATGTGCGTATTTCCTTCTATTTCAGGTGAATGTCCGTTGCCTCTATTGGCTAAAATACGATTTTGTTACAGTGTGAGTTGTTAATGGTGTATATTCTCCGGAAAAGAGGTATTCCATATTTCCTTTTTCCTCCACTTGCTCGGGTAGCCATCGTAAATAGTATATGTTATCGCTTATCTTAAGTGGCTCTATAAAATTTATTTTATGTATCTGTTTTATTTTTAATGAATTATTGGTTTGTGCATTTGCAGCTAATGATCGATATTCGTCTATGTTTATAGTTCAAAATAAAATCCGGTTTTTGTAAGCTCTTCGTATCTGTCTTTGTCAAAACGATATAGTTTCGGTGCTCTGTTGCGTGCTCCTCGTTGCATTTCACCCGTATCAATCAACAGTCCATAACCCAATATTTTTTTTCGGAAATTTCGGTCATCCAAGTCTGTTTGTAATACTGTTTTATATAAATGAAACAAATCGGGTAGAGTGAATTTTTCCGGAAGCAGTTCAAATCCGATGGGTTGATACTTTATTTTTCCTTTCAATCTTTCTGTTGCCACACTCAGTATTTTCTCATGGTCGAAAGCCAGTTCCGGAATATCCGAAATAGAGAACCATTGAATATTTGTCGCATCCGCTCCAGCTTGTGCATTATAATCCGAGAGTTTAACCAGTGCATAATATCCTATACTGATAACCCGGAAACGCGGATCGCGCTTTACCTCAGAGAAAGAATACAACTGTTCCATATATATATTATCGAGAGAGGTTTCTTGCCGTAAAATACGCTTCGCACACTCTTCTGTGGTTTCTTCCTCTCCGACGAAGCCTCCGGGGAAAGCCCACTGTCCGATAAAGGGTTCAATTGATCTTTTTATCAGCAAAACCTTTAATTCTCCTTCATCAAATCCGAATATGACACAATCGGTAGTTACAGCCGGACGGGGATATTCGTATATGTATTTTCCGTGTTGTTCCATCTTTCTTCTTTCTATCTTTACTTCTTCTTCTCTTTGTGTATTATTTACGTAAACAAAGGAACGCGTATTTTTTTGAAACAGCAAAAACGTTCGCATATTTTTATGAATATCTTATGCAGTAAATAAAAATTTGTACTTCGCTGAAAGTATGTGGGCTGTTCATGTATTGATAATCTATTGTTTTTTCTCTGATAAGGGTAAAATATGATGAGTTTACAGCTGCGATGGCTAATTTCTTTATTGATGGCAAATCGTTGAAATCGGAAGTAAAAGCAAAAGGCAAAACAGATAAAAGAAGTCTAAAACGGATACATTGTGAAAGACGATAGCGAGAGTCTCTTTTTTATATTATTCCTCTTTGGAGATTCGGAGTGGCTTATTGCTAAATGTTCTCAAAACTTTCCATCCAATATTTTGTCTTTTTATTAAAGTTGCTTACCTTAGCGTAAGTGATTGGAATAAAATGGAATGCATGGTGAAGTGAACTTTTAGTATGCATTCTGTCCATATTAATGTTTAAGCGGGTATGCCTTTAAGCGGGCAGTAAAGAAAAGTAGCTATCGCATTTCTTTTTCGAAATTACTTTTTTTGTTCCAATATGAAAAGGTACTAATTCTTTGAATTTTTTGGCAGAATAGTTTAGATAGTCGCGTATTGCATTTAAAATCTGTTCGAGATTATTTGCTGAAATGCACAGTTACACTATATTTTAGGATATATGTTGATTGATTTTGCGGTTTCGTTGGGAGTCTTAAGATGAACTGCAAGAGCAAAAAAAAGGTTGTCATCTCGACAACCAATCTTCATTGTTAACCTTAAATCTAATACCATGAAAAACTTGATACAAATGTACTGTTTTTTTTATGTTGTACAACATGTTTGCGAAATATTTTTTTGAAATTAACGGTATTTAATGTATTGGGTGTTCTTTTTACTCTTTTTAAATTTCGTATTTGCTTGTTTAAAAAGTTTCTTCAGATTATCCAGATCTTTATCGAGAAGCTTTGTTTTTTTTCTGGCTTTATTTTATCGTACCCAAAGAATGGCAGAGATTAGCTTTTAATGCTGAATTTAGCTTGTCTCTTATTTAGACAGGATATAAATTTGTCTTTGTATTTTGTTTTTATTGTAATCTATACATTGCAAATGGAATATAAGTTGATATATTTACATGGCAATTATTATTAAATACGGCGGGTGTACTTGCCAAAATAAAATATGAATACTCTTTAAATAGTCAGTAATCATGGACAATTATATAAAAGTAATCAAAGAAGAAACAGGAGTGAATGTCAATCGTTGCTATCAATGCGGCAAATGTTCTGCCGGATGTGCGATGAATGAAGAGATGGATTTTCCTCCCAGTTTATTGATGCGAATGTTGCAGACAAGGCTTGATGCGAGCTATAAGGAAATTTTACAATCTCAATCAATCTGGTTGTGTGTTTCTTGTCAAAATTGTGTAACTCGTTGTCCGATGGAAATAGATATACCGGCTTTAATGGATTACCTGCGCGAAGAGGCTGTGAAACAAAAAACAGTCAATAAAGCAGCAAAAGATATTGTTTCTTTTCATCAATCATTTTTGGATTCCATCAGGTATACCGGACGGCTATACGAAATCGGGCTTATTGCCGGTTACAAGATGAGAAGCAAACATTTGTTGCAGGATGTTCCATTGGTGCCCGCTATGTTGAAAAAAGGGAAGTTGCCTATTGTCCCGGAAATAATAAAAGATAAGAATGCAATCAACAAGCTTTTCAAAGCATCAGAATAGAATCCACGGAAAAGCTTAGTCATTTAATACAATACGATCAACTAAATTTATATACATTATGAAAGTCGGATTCTATCCGGGATGTTCCCTGAAGGGAACATCTTCGGAATATGCTCAATCTACTCTTGCAATAGCAAAAGCTTTTGGAATTCAGATCGAAGAAATAAAGGATTGGAATTGCTGTGGAGCAACTGCGGCTCACAATCTGGATCACCAATTAGCTGTCTCGTTGCCTGCCCGAATTTTGGCGCTAGCCGAAAAACAGAATCTGTCTCAAATCTTAGTTCCTTGTGCCGCCTGTTACAACAGGCTGACGGTGACCCAGCACGAGTTGAATGAAGATGCCGGCTTAAAAAAGAATATTGAAAGTTTGCTTGATATGCCCTTAAGCGGGAAGATTGAAATTCTCAATGTAATGCAATTTATTCAGAAATTTATAGAACCGGAATTAACGGCAAAAGTGATAGCTCCTTTTAGTCGGAAAGTGGTTTGCTATTATGGATGTTTGCTTGTGAGACCTCATCAGGTTTTGAAATTCGACCGGTTGGAAGATCCTCAATCCATGGATACTATCATGCATGCCATTGGTGCTGATTCTCTTGACTGGGGCTTTAAAACAGAATGCTGTGGCGCCGGTTTTTCGGTCTCGAAAACAGCTGTTGTGGCTAAACTCTCAGGAAAGATAATCAAAGATGCTGCCGACAGGGGAGCAGAAGCGGTGATTGTGGCTTGCCCGATGTGCCATTCTAATCTGGATATGAGGCGGGCTGATATTAATAGTTACCTGCAAATGAAAATTGATATCCCGGTCATCTATATTACGCAGGCAATCGGACTTGCCATTGGGTTAAGTCAGAAAGAAGTCGGACTTCAGAAACATTTCATTGTCCCTCAATTTGCATAATGAAAGAGAAAACCGGATTTTAAGAAATCAAAAGAAACCAGCTAATAAGAAAGTGTATGTCAAAAATCGGAGTATTCATTTGCCATTGTGGTGAAAACATCGGAGCAACGGTCGACTGCGAAAAAGTAGCGCAGGAAGCCCGTGAGATGGAAGGCGTGGCTTTTAGCACCGACTATAAATATATGTGTTCGGATCCCGGACAAACCATTATTAAGAATGCGATCAAAGAACATGGACTCGATGGAGTGGTTGTCGGCGCTTGTTCTCCTCGTATGCATGAACCTACTTTCCGTAAAGCATGTAATGAAGCCGGGTTGAATCCGTTTATGTGCGAAATGTCGAACCTGCGGGAGCATTGTTCCTGGGTGCATGAAAAAGGAGATGCTACAACCGAAAAGGCACTCGACCTGGTGAAAATGCTGGTCGAAAAAGTGAAACGCAACAAACCTTTGAACTCGATAAAAGTGCCTATAACCAAAACCGCACTTGTCATTGGTGGGGGAATTGCCGGGATACAAGCGAGTCTGGATATTGCCAATGCCGGTCAGAAGGTAATTCTGGTAGAGAAAGAACCGTCTATCGGCGGACACATGTCACAACTTTCGGAAACATTTCCTACTCTCGACTGTTCGCAATGTATCCTTACACCAAGAATGGTGGAGGTCGCACAACACCCCAATATCACGCTATACAATTATGCCGAATTAGAACATCTTGAGGGATTTATCGGAAACTTTAAGGCTACGATTCGCTTGAAAGCCAAAAGTGTCGATTCGAAACTCTGTACCGGATGTGGTGCTTGTACAACGAAATGTCCCAGTAAAAAAATCCCGAGTGAATTTAACGAAGGGCTTGGCATGCGTACGGCTATCTACACTCCGTTTCCTCAGGCTGTACCCAATAAGCCTGTTATCGACAGGGCTAATTGCAATTATTATCAGAAGGGAAAATGTAAAGTGTGTCAGAAAATATGCCCCACAGGCGCTATTGAATTTGACAGACCGGATGAGTTTTTGACGGTGGATGTAGGTGCCATTGTTCTTGCAACCGGATTTAATGTGTTAAAGCCAAATTTCTTTCCGGAATATGGCTATGGGCATCATCCGGATGTAATTACCGGCCTTCAGTTTGAGCGTCTGGCATCGGCTTCAGGGCCAACTTTGGGCGAAATACGCCGTCCTTCTGACGGGACAGTTCCCAAAAAAGTAGTATTTATCGCTTGTGCCGGGTCACGGGATCCTGCCAAAGGAATACCTTATTGTTCTAAAATTTGCTGTATGTATACAGCGAAGCATGCGATGCTTTATCAGCATAAAGTGCATGATGGAGAGTCTTTTGTTTTCTATATGGATATCCGCGCGGGAGGAAAGAACTATGAAGAGTTTGTTCGTCGTGCTATTGAGGAAGATGGTGCGAATTATATTCGCGGACGTGTGGCTCGAGTGTACGAAAAGAACGGCAAACTGATAGTCTGTGGCGTAGATACTCTTCTGGGTGCAAAGCCTGTTGAAATAGAGGCGGATATGGTTGTCTTGGCAACTGCCGGAGTAGCTAGCCAGGGTGCGGAAGAACTAGCCCAGAGGATGCATGTCTCTTACGATCCGTACAAGTTTTTCGCAGAAGCTCATCCAAAGCTCAAACCTGTTGAAACAAATACAGCGGGAATTTATCTGTGCGGTTCTTGTCAGGCTCCGAAAGACATTCCCGATACGGTGAGTACAGCTTCCGGAGCTGCGGCTAAAGTGATCGGACTCTTCAGTAATTCAGAGCTCACGCGCGAACCGACCATCGCTGTTGTCAATCGTGTCGCTTCACATAATGTTTCCACCTGTGTCGGTTGTTTCATGTGTGAAACGGCTTGCCCTTACCAAGCCATCGAGCACGAAGAAATCAGAGACCGATCCGGAGCTATTATTAAGACCGTTGCGCGGGTAAATCCGGGACTTTGCCAGGGATGTGGCACCTGCGTTTCTTTCTGCCGTTCCAAATCCATTGATATTCAAGGATTTTCTAATGAACAGATGTTTGCCGAAGTGATGGCCGTATTAGAAGAAGTGTAGAACTCGCATGATTATTCACTTTTTCCAAGAAAACAAATCAACTGAAATTCAATAATTATGAATCCAGAATTCGAACCTAAAATAGTAGCATACGTCTGTAACTGGTGTACTTATGCCGGAGCAGATCTGACAGGTACCAGCCGTATCAAATATGCCTCGAACGTAAAGATCGTTCGTTTTCCCTGCACGGGACGTATCGATTTTATGTTGCTGCTCAAAGCATTTGCCAATGGGGCAGATGGTATCATTGTCTCCGGATGCCATCCCAACGACTGCCATTACACTTCCGGAAATTTTCATGCACGTCGGCGTTGGATTGTTTTCCGCAGTCTGCTCGACTTTATGGGCATTGATATTAACCGGATTAAATTCACCTGGGTGTCAGCCGCGGAAGGAGCCAAATGGGCTGAAATCGTGAATTCGTCTGTTCATGAAATTCGCGAAATAGGGCCTTATACGGAATATCGGAAAGCTTCCGAGTTTCTTGACGAAAATGAAGCTGAACTGGCTCCAAGCCTTTCAAGGGAAATGGAGGTAAGTCATGAATAAATGGAATGAAAAAGTGAGAGGCTTGTTTGCCAATAAAGAAATAGAGCTCTTTATTGGTTATGAAGCGGGTACCAAACAGCCTCGTCCCTGTTTTTCCAGGACAGAAACAGAGGTCGACAGGCTTATTTTTGATGAAACTTGTTCCGGAAATCTTGCGGTTTATCTCACTCGCAAAGACTTGGTTGCCGGAAAAAAAATAGGAGTTCTCGCTTCTTATTATGCTTTAAGAAGTATCGTCCAGCTGTTTAAGGAGAATCAATTGAAAAAAGAAACACTCCGGATTTTCTCTTTGATAAATGAGGATATGATTGAATTTGAAACCCCTGAATCCATTCGGGACTATCTGGAAAATACCACACCTCCCTTACATCCCGACGATGAAACCTTACGCCACGAACTGGAAGGAATGAACAGGGAGGAACGCTGGATGTTCTGGAAAAACGAACTTTCGAAATGTTTCAAGTGCTATGCTTGTCGTGCCGCATGTCCGATGTGTTATTGCACAAAATGCATTGTTGAAGAAAACCGACCGCAATGGATCCAACCTTGGGTAAGCCCTCTCTCTAACATGGAATGGCAAATCAACCGGGTTATGCACATGGCAGGGCGTTGCGCCGACTGTGGTTCCTGCGGCGCCGCCTGCCCGGTCGGCATTCCTATCCACCTACTGGCAAATCACATTGTTGGTACGGTACATACAGAGTTTGGGAATGTGTCAGGTAAGGGAAATGCCCTGTCTACATTCAAACCGGAAGACCACGAAACATTTATCAGATAAAGATCTTATGGAAACAAAATATATATCCTCCGAATCGCTTCAGAAATGGTTGGCTGCTCTTCTTAAAGAGGGAAGGGAAGTATTCGCACCGGTCGAAAAGAACGGAAAAACCGATTTTAGAATGGTGAAAAATGCTGATGAAATATCTATGGGACACATTCAGACCATTCAATCCGTCAAATCGATCACATTTCCTCGTACGGAGACACTTTTTTCTTACAAAAAAGGGAAAAACGATGTCGAACTTAAAGATTTCGATGCGGAGGCTGTACGCGAAAAAGTGGTTTTTGGCCTTCATCCCTGTGATGCAGCCGGATTTATTCCGTTATCAGCTATTTTCAATTGGGATACCAAAGATAAGCCTTTCAATACACACATGTCTAAAACGACATTGGTATCCATGGCGTGTACACAACACGATGCTTATTGCTTTTGCACTTCTGTGAACGGAGGGCCTTGCAATACAGCCGGAAGTGATATCTTGTTGACACCTGCTGAAGACGGATACATTGTTGAGATTATTACCGAAAAAGGAAAAGCGCTTGCAGATGTTTGCGCTGCCTTTTTCGAACCCGATAAAAAGTTGGATAAAAACAACTATTCGACCCAAATCCCAATTAAATTCTCTAGTGTACAATTAGAAGGCAAACTGTCGTACATGTTTGACAGTGAAGTTTGGAAACAACAATCCGAACGATGCCTCGGATGTGGTGCATGCGCTTTTGTCTGCCCGACTTGCGCATGCTTCGACATCCAGGAAGATAACAACGGGAAGGAGGGGCGTCGTGTGAGATGCTGGGATTCCTGTGGTTTTTCGCTGTTCACACAACACACATCCGGACACAATCCGCGCGAAGTACAGAGTCAGCGATGGCGTCAACGCTTGTTGCATAAATTTTCCTATATGCCCGAACGATTGTCGGTGAGAGGATGCACCGGTTGTGGCCGTTGTTCCCGAGCCTGTCCGGTGGATATGAATATTTGTGAACATCTGACATCTATCGCAACGATGGAAGTGGTGAAAATGTAATGAGAGTCTCGGTTGTTATTTCAACATGTTATTGTAAAACAGAAAGCTATGAGCAATTCAGAATATAAAGAGGACGTATTGATGGATACTTCCACCGAAACCCAGTCGCCAGACTGGTACCTGCCACATCTGATGGTTATTGAAAAGATTACGCAAGAGGCACCCGGCGTGAAAACCTTTCGTTTACGGTTTAAAAATCAAGAAGAGGCTGAGCAATTTTCATTCAAAGCAGGACAGTTTGCCGAATATTCGGCCTTTGGAGACGGTGAATGTACTTTTTGTATTGCCTCATCTCCTACGCGGAAAGGGTATGTGGAATGTACATTCCGCGAAGCCGGGAAAGTGACCTCTGCATTGGCACGCATGGAAGAAGGTCAGACCATGGGATTTCGCGGGCCCTTTGGCAATACCTTTCCGATTGAAAGTTGGAAAGGAAAAAATATCCTTTTTGTCGCCGGCGGAATTGCTTTGCCTCCCATGCGCTGTGTGATTTGGAACGTTCTCGACCGACGTGATGAATTTGGAAATGTGAGCATCCTTTACGGAGCCAAAACCGTGCATGACCTCGTTTATAAAGATGAACTGAAGGAATGGGATGAACGCCCGGATGTAAATCTGGTGACAACGGTTGATCCCGGAGGCCAGACTCCCGACTGGAAGGGAGAGGTTGGTTTTGTTCCGGCTGTTTTGGAGAAGATGAATCCGGATCCGGAAAACACAATTGCCGTTGTTTGCGGGCCTCCGATCATGATTAAATTCACTTTTCCTGTTTTGGACAAACTCGGATTTAAAGCGGAAAATATTTATACGACTCTCGAAAATCGAATGAAATGCGGTGTCGGAAAATGTGGTAGATGCAATGTCGGAAAAATGTATGTCTGTAAAGACGGGCCTGTATTTTCCCGAGTGGAACTTGAAGCGCTACCGCCGGAATATTGAAAATCTGTATTGTTTTTGTTACCATAATCGAAAAATCCTGTTCGTAAGCTTTGTGAAGTGAGCCCGGGCAGGGCTTTTTCCTTTTTGGTTGTAGTTGAGACGAGATAGCGGTTGTTTAGAGTATGCCGATGAATAGATTGCGGGTACATAGAAGAATGCACCCGCAATATCGAGATTTATTTTTCCTGTCTGAACAGACACCCACTCTCGATGCTGAGTGCCTGCTACGCCTTTTTTTATGCTTATTTGTCCGGCACGTTTCTTGTTCTTGTTTCATCCGTTTTGTTGCAAGCGGATAGCAGGTTGTTCAGATAAGCGATCGTATATCCTTCTCTCTTTTTTTGGTTAGAAGTATATACTATCTGACCACGTCTACATACTTCGGAAATAAAGGAATAAAGAATATTGTATAAGGATTTGTTTGATGGAATTGTTCGTGATATAGAAGTACATGTTGCTTTTTGGGCATTGTTTAATGACTCAATTTCATCCAAGCCGTTAGCCAGTAAGTCCAGGAAACCTTCCGGCATGCCGTTTCGGTAGAATACGGAAACCGATGGTCGGTAGATTTCCAGCAAGCTGCGCATCTTTTGCACCGGGCCTTCAATCTCTCCGGCACGCAAATCGTCTGTGATTTGAGAAATATTCGTACCCCCAAGTCTAGTGGATTCTGCATAGCATTTCAAAAATGGCAAACGGGATGCCAATTCATTCCTTTTGTTGTAAAGCGTTTCCTTGAGTACTTTTTGCTGTGCTGCCTGGGTGGCGGTTGATTCCATCTGTCTTACTTGCTGGAGTGCGGTTTCCATCTTTGAGATATAGTTT
The DNA here is from genome assembly GCA_047605645.1 of Dysgonamonadaceae bacterium. Lineage (GTDB taxonomy): Bacteria > Bacteroidota > Bacteroidia > Bacteroidales > Dysgonomonadaceae > UBA1309. Next base: position 18,006 of record JASGFJ010000006.1, read on the forward strand.
TTATTCATGTTTCTGAAATAGGCTTTGAAATCCGCCTCGTCACGACGTAAATTCTGCAAAACGAGTGCCCCCAGCGGAACATAATTTTCTGTACTAAGAGTCTTCATCGTATCCGTTTTATTTATATGGTATAATTAATTACAATTCCCATTATTCGTTAGTGTTAATAGAGTAACTATTTATGCATCTCCGGAAATATTTGAGCATCTTCGGGGTTTGCCCGTTTTCCTTTCAGATATTTTTCTACCCTTTTGGCTTTTTATTTAATATTTAGCTCTGCTTTTCCGTTGGGTATTTCTGTGTCTGAAATTCTTTTTGCCAACCCATATTTAGATTCTTTTGTTTATGCTTTTTGGCTTTCTCAGCTCAAGAGGTACTCTCCGGAGATTATTTCTTTCTTCGAAATTTCTCTATTCCTTAGAGAACAACTCTTTTTGTTTAGATGAATGCAACCTATTTTTCAGATTCCATTCTTTCTTTTCCCAAGTTTAAACTGAATTTATCTTTAAGCAAATAACAAAAAGCAAGCTGCCTGCTGTCTCAATCGGTTAAGAATCAAAAAGAATGGCAATATAGCAATTAATTTTAAAACAGAGAATGAATCGGGTAAAGATTTTTTCAAAACAGAGGTTCTCTTTGTCTCATTATTCAGGAGCATACATCTAATGCGCGTTGCCGGTCTTTTGTAAACAAGGCACAGTTGGGGAGAACAGCAAGGCAGTAAAACTTTTTTGCTTTCAGCAGAATACAGATGAGGAGGTGCTGTTTCCGAAAGGATTTCTCTCCTTGTTCGGATTTTAACATTTTGTGAATTCAAATCACGACCGAAATGTCAATCTTTTTTTATAATATTGTAAATGGTATTCCCTTTCTGATATTTCAGTGATTACATTGCTTGAAGCAAAAACTCTTTTTACATTAAACCTAATCTGCTATGAACAAAGAAAATCTTAACATTCAACTTGATATTGCGACACTGGCACAATTGCCCGTTTTTGAAGGATATTCTGAGAAAAAAGTAGAAACCATTCTCTCTTCCATAGATTATTCTCTTCAATCAATACCGAAAGGAACGGTTGTTGCTTTGCAAAACAGTATTTGCGCTCATTTATATCTTCTGTTGGAGGGAAGTTTGGAAGTACACATTGTTGACATTTGCGGGAATAATATCAAAATTGAGGATATTGTGGGTCCCCGGGAGTTTGCCACTCCGCATTTATTTGACAGAAACAATAAATTTCCGGCTACTTTCAGAGCAAGAATAAACAGCTTATTGCTGAAAATTCCTAAGAACATTGTCTTTAACCTGTTTGCCACAGAACCTGCTTTCTTGAAAAATTTCTTACAGGTGATGAGTTCTTGTAATGCTTGCACTGCATGTCGGCTGAAGGTGTTGTCCTTCAAGAATATACGAAGCCGATTTGTCTATTATCTACTCGACAGAAAGACTGACGATAATGTATCTTATCTGGGGCATAATCAGACACAACTTGCGGAATACATTGGTGTGTCGCGACCTGCTTTGGCGAAAGAGATAAAAAAAATGATTGACGAAAAACTTATTGAGATTTGCGACAAGAAAGTGAAACTTCTCGCTTTTCCTTCTTTGCTTCAATATGTCTGACTGGCTGTTTATTGCATTCCATATACATGGATGCTGTTTTGTGCGGATGGAAGGTAATTGACTCCAATCCAGGTAATCATCAGAAGTATAAACGCCAACGGGAGCATCCACATCGCCACTATCAGAGACCGTTTCTGCAAACGCAGATGAATGAATGCCAAATAAGCAGCAGAGGTTACAAAAGCCCATGTCTCCTTCGGATCCCATGACCAGTAGTGCCCCCAGGCTTCTTTGGCCCAAAGCGCACCCATCAGCATTCCGATAATTAAAAAGCCAAAACCGACATTCACCACATTGTCAATCAACTTCAGCAGGTTTGTATCTAAAGGTTTATTGCTTTTCATCCGGAAAAGTTGAATAATGGCAGCAATGGTAGCCGCACCCAGCATTGCATAGGAAAGCATATACACGGTGACATGGGGCACAAACCAATAACTTTGAAGAGCCGGCATCAGATTTTTTGAGTGAATCTCCGGCTTGAATATATTGATGAATACAAACAGGCATGCCATTAACGCAGAAAAAGACAACAACCATTTGTATTTCCAATGGCGGTAGGTGATATAGCCAACCAGCGACAGAAAAAACGAATACCACAGGCGTGTTTCGCCTATTGTCCTTAAGGGTGGACGTTCCTGCGACTTCCACAGGACAGCGATAAAACCCGCAAAAATAAATATGCCTAACACCATCAGGAATTCTGAAAATGTTGTTTTATTTTTCTTATAAATGAGTGAGCCGGCTCCCAACCAGCATAAAACAGCCGGGAGCGCAAAATATAGAAAACTATTCCAGGTCATGATTCATTCGTTTTTTATTTCCATTCCAAAGCAGGCAAAGGGAACCCAAAGCCAGAAGTATAATTCCTCCATAGACAGGAATCAACCAAGGATCGTATACCAATTCAAAGCTACTGTATGAAGACATATTTCCCGCTTTCTGATCATATCCGTATTGATAGATTGTCCAGCTGCCTATACGCAGCGGATGGTTTACTTCCAAAGTCGTTGAATCCTCCTTTCCATCCTGTGTAAATACCTGTATGTCCGAAAAGAAGCTTTTAGGTTCCGGTTCGGTCATAATGACACAATGCAGTGAATCCAAATTCAGAGTCATATACAATTGTGCCATATTGCCTCCACATACCCATCCGGTGTGGCGTTGCCCTGTTTTTTTATGCACAGCCGTTATTTTTGCTGCAGGCGCTGCTCCCGGCATCGGTACCTCTTTGTAGGTACTGTCGCTGTTTCTGACAGCTTTATGTATATATTCATTCAGGTGGATGTCCCATCCCGCCAGTCTTCCATTGCGATAGCTTGTATCTATCTGAAAGTAATCGGGCTTTTTCAAAGGCTCCACTTCTCCTGTTTTCCGGTTAATAACGGCTAGTTTGGGCGGATAAACTTCCATCCGGAAATCATTTAACTGTATGGCGAGAGGAAGTTCCAGTACTTCGCCGTTGTCGCTATAAACACGCCATTCCACGCCGTTTCTCTGCACGTGCATGACAAAGCGTTTGGTGTCTGCAGCGCCCAGGCCGGCTGAGAAAAGAAGTATCCATAGACCGATGTGGTTGAGGTAAAATGCATAATCCTGCCGTCGAAAAGCGATGAGGCGTCTGATGATAAGCGAACCTAAGGAGAGAATTGTCAGGAAATAGATGAGAACAAAAGCCCACGAACTGGTCATCTGCCGGAAGCCCAGGCTTGAAAAGATATCATGGGTGTGTGGATTCTCCGTTTTCATTTGTGGGGTGAGTCCCATGATCAAGGCAAGACACAGGAGAGCCACAATCAGGGTAACTGAAAATGAAACCCCTGAAAACCATTGATAAAATCTCGTTTTTCTTTTGATGGAGAACAATCCGAGAAAAATCAGAATAATAATTCCGAGGATAATGTTTACAGGAAATTTCAATAGATAAAAATTGAAAGATCCAACTGTAAGTTGAAGCAAAAACCCAATAACAATACACCCTGCTACCAATGCTATACTCTCGCGGTATTGCCATGGTTGTTGCCAAAATCGTCTTTTCTGAATCTCCATTCGTTTTGTTGTATCGTATTTCTTGTTCAAAAAAAAGGAGAGATGATATGATTAGAACATCTCTCCGACCCACTATTTGATTTTCTTAAAGAGTAGCAGTCAATTTGCCTGCTTTTCTGGCTTTTTCAATCCATTGAGGAATCACTGTTTTTATCCATTTGTCTTTTTGGCTTCTCAATGTTTTCATATCCAGTCCAATGTATTTTTGTGCTTTTTCTTTGGATGAAATATCCGGCATGGTAATGTCTTGTACTCCATGCTTATAGAGTACTCTTTGAAGTTCGAGTTGTGCCAGAAGCGATTTATCCAGGCTGTGAGCTAATATACGTTGTGTCTCAACCGGAGCGTGGAAAGATGCTCCATGAGAAGCCACCGCAAAATCCCAACGCCATTGTGCCTGGCGTATCAATTTCAGTGAGTTGGCCATTTCCTGTTCGTTTGCTCCGTTGTCCCAGGCTGTTTTGGCCATGATATGAGCTTTTGCTAATTCCTTTTCAATGCGATCTCGTATCTCAATGGCTTTGTCCTGATATTGATATACATATTTCTTCAGGTTCTCTTCCGTATCACGATGGCAAGTCTGACACGTGTTTGATATATTTGCCAGCGGACTCATAATCTGATGATTGGAGTATTTAATTCCACCTTCCGCCATATACGGCATGTGACAGTCGGCACATGAAAGTCCGCGTTGGGCATGAGGCCCCATTTGGAAGAGTTCATAATCGGGATGTTGCGCCTTGATAATTGGAGCTTTACTCAATGCATTTGTGAAATCGGAGAATTCCGTTTCGTCGTAATATTTTTCAATATCCTCCACTGTTGTTCCCTTATCCCATGGGAATGTCAGGTATTTTCCGTCTTTTGTAAAATAATATTCTACGTGGCATTGAGCACATACTAAGGAACGCATTTCTTGCGGTGTTGCTTGAGTGATGTCTTTTCCCTGGCGCTGAAAAGCCTCAATCAGGGCCGGACGAGTGATGGTCAGGTTCATTGTTTTGGGATCGTGACAATCGGCACATCCGATAGGATTAACTATTTCTGTTCCCCAATCGCTCCAATGAGCTTTGTAAAATTCTTTGATCCCTTTTTCGTGCATAATTCGAGGTACGTCCGGACTTTTACATGTCCAGCATGTACCCGGCTGCACATCGCCTTGTCCGTTTTCGGGCGTTCCTGTCCGGAGCGTATTGTGCACATCTTCTACTGCATGCATGTGTCCGCGAGGTGCCTCGTAATCTTTTGAGAAAGCGTATCCCGCCCACATAATCACCATCTCGGGACGAGCTTCCAATACGTCCTGCCTGATATTTCCCAGATGTTTACTCTTGAAATCCATGTTTTGAGTCATCTTCCATGTCGTGTATTCTCTTGGATAGTTTTCTCCCCATTTTTCGTTGTGAGGTTCGATGCCGGAAATGTCCAGCTTCTTGTTATTGAACAAGGTGGCAATTTCCGCGCGACGCTCTGTGATGGAGGCAGCTAACAAACCTAAGAGAAAAACGGCAACCATAACAACGGCAAAAAGTGCCCAGCCGATGATGGGTTTGCGTTTTATTGCTTCTGTAAGTTTCTTCAACATAATCTTTTGCACTTATTTAATTACTATTTTTTTCTTATTATCCGTAAATCATCTATGCTGTTATTTAGATGTACTCAGCAAAGAATCTTCCTGATTTTGATAGTTATGCTATTCCGGTTGTTACGATAGCTATATCTCTATTTTTTGTTCATTCTCCGGTGGAGCCATTTGGGTACAGGCGAAGCAGGCAGCGGGACGATAGCATTCGGCGATGCCGACAGATTGCTGACTTTCGTATGAGGTACTTCCGTATGGCAATCCCAACAAGCTTTCCCCTTTCCTTGCTGTGTTTCGGTATATGTAATCATCCCTGTTTTGACAAATTCGGTATTCAATTCTGTGTGGCAGCGGATGCAATTGTTCATAATCACCTCATAGCTCTCTTTGCGTGGACGAATCACCTGAGGTTCTTTGTTCAACGTAAATACAGCCGCATGGTAGAGACCGTCTTTGGCTTTGAAGGCGTATTTCATAAAAGCATTGTTGTGTGGAACGTGACAATCGTTGCAGGTCGCGCGCTGAGCGTGAGAACTGTGATTCCACGATTGATAGTATGGAGTCATTATATGACAATTGACACAGGCTGACGGATCGTCTGAAAGGTAAGAATAAGCTCTGGACATGTAGAAAGTATATCCCAAAAGCCCGGCGAGGACTCCTCCAATAATAAAGATGGGGAGAATGAACTGTTGCGGTATTTGGTTTACTAGTTTTTTCATCATGCTCAACAAGTCGTCAGGTTAATGTAGAGTGAGAATCAGCTTTTATTCCCGATTATTGACTCTAAAGGCAAAGATATAGTTCAAATCTAACATGAAGTGTAATAATTATTACACTCTGTTAATTTGAGTGAGGAAAATTGATTTGCAATATAAATGCAAAAAGACAAGACGCAAAAGGTTGAAACTTCTGTGTCCTGTCTTTTTTGATTTAAAAAACGAGATGTACCTGCTTAGGGATACATTCTTTTTCTGATAACTTTATTTCAGCAGACTGGTCAGGTCAAAAATATGTTCCTTGTATTTTTTATTCAATGAATAGAGGATAGGAGGGTTGTAGCTAGTTGTTGGCAATACCTCATCCAATTGAACGACAAGCCCTGAAGATATGATCTTTTTCTGAAAGTTGCGTCTGTCCAATTCTTTGGAACCAATGATTTCAAATGTCTTCCTCAGATCACTCATTGCAAATTTCTCAGGGAGAAGCTCGGTTGCTATCGGCAGGATAGGACTCAATGCCTTGATGTATTGCAGCGCCTTCTCAATAATATTGTTGTGATCTGAATACAATTGCGGCAGATCTTTGGCGTCAAACCATCTGGGGATATCATCATCGCTGTAAAGAAGCTGAACCTCTTCGTATTTGACAAAAGCATAGAACCCTAAGCTGACATATCGTTGCATAATCCATTGGTCATCTTCGTTGTAGTCGAGTAGCCCTTCTTTGTTTTTTTCTACAAGTAGGGCGTTTTCTTCCATTTTGGTTCTATGGATATCGCTAAAGAGATGGAATTGTTTGAGATAGATATCTGAAAGTCCTGTCCTTGATTTCAAGATGCGCGTTGCTGCTTCTTCGGCATTCTCTCCCTTAAACATAAATCCGCCGGGGAGCTGCCAGCAATTCGAATACCGGAATTTATTCAGGAGCACACGGATTTTTCGTTTGTAAAAGCTTAAGATAACACAATCGACAGAGAATCCGGGGTGAATATTGTCTTTCGTGTATGGAAGTAAAAAACTTTTTTTTTTGTTTTCAGTGGTTTGCATAAGTATTGAACTCTCAGCTAGATTATAATAAGATTGTTGATAGGGGCATAAAGATATATAATATTTATCTGAGAAAATGGTCTGTTAGCCTGAATGAGGAGGATTTTTTATGTTTTTCAACATATCTGCGTATTTAATACGCATATCGTTGTGCTTTTTTCAATTATCTCATCTATATTTGTTTTTGTAAGATTCAACTTAAATTACATACTCATGAAAAAACTTTTGTTTACGCTTGCTATTCTCTTTTTGTTGGTTAAGCTGTCAGCTCAGACGACATTTCAGATTGTGAAGAATGACAAAGGCTCATCATTGGGTTACTCTACCCAATCGGGAATTAAAATTCTTTCAATAAAAGGGTTGAAATTTAAAGACCTGAATAAGAACGGAAAGTTAGACCCGTATGAAGATTGGCGTTTGCCTGTTGATGTCCGGGCAAAAGATCTGGCAAAAAGAATGACTATTCACCAGATTGCCGGCTTAATGCTGTATAGTGTGCATCAGAATGTACCTTCTAATGATGCCGGCTTTGGCAGTGGAAAATATAACGGACGTGCTTTTTCTCAGGCAGGGGTTAATCCGTGGGAATTAACAGATCAACAAAAGAAATTCCTGAAGGACGACAACCTGCGCCATGTCCTGGTCGTAAGACTACAGAATTCCAAAGTGGCAGCATTGTGGAACAATGAACTGCAGGCTTTTGTGGAAGGCATTGGCTTGGGAATCCCTGCAAATAATAGTTCTGACCCCCGAAATTCAGGACAGGTTGCCGGCTCGACTGTGGCTGAATTCAATGCAGGAGCAGGCGGTGAGATTTCAACATGGCCCGACGGCTTGGGAATGGCTGCAACATTTGATCCGGCTCTGGTTCAAACTTTCGGACATATTGCGGCTCAGGAATACAGAGCTTTGGGCATTGCCACTGCCCTTTCTCCTCAAGTGGATTTGGCCACCGAACCTCGTTGGTACCGCTCCAGTATGACTTTCGGTGAAAGTCCGGCTTTGGCTGTTGATATGGCTCGTGCTTACATTGACGGATTTCAGACTTCTTTTGGAAAAGATGAGATTGCCGATGGTTGGGGGTATAAAAGTGTGAATGCGATGGTAAAACATTGGCCCGGCGGAGGAACGGGAGAAGGTGGACGCGATGCGCATTTTGCTTTTGGTAAATTTGGAGTTTATCCCGGAAATAATCTTGAAACACAACTTCTCCCTTTCACAAACGGAGCATTTCAACTCAATGGAAAAACAAAAATGGCCTCGGCTGTTATGCCTTATTACACGATTTCTTACAACCAGACAAAAGATGGCGCGAATGTCGGAAACAGTTTTAGTAAATATATCGTTACCGATTTGTTAAGAGTAAAATATCACTACGATGGTGTTGCTTGTACAGACTGGCTGATTACGGCCGATGAAGGGAAAACGCCTGGTGATTTTGCCGGAAAGCCATGGGGAGTAGAAGCTAAAACTGTTGCAGAAAGGCATTACATCGCCTTGATGGCCGGTATGGATCAGTTTGGAGGAAACAATGTGATAGAGCCTGTGCTTGAGGCTTATAAAATGGGAGTCAAAGAACACGGAGAGAAATACATGAGAACACGATTTGAGCAATCGGCTGTTCGCTTGTTACGTAATATTTTCCGACTCGGACTTTTTGAGAATCCGTATCTGGATCCTGAGGAATCCGCAAAAATAGTAGGGAATCCCGATTTCATGAAAGCGGGATATGATGCTCAATTAAAATCCGTTGTCATGTTGAAAAATAGATCAAATGTTCTTCCTGTGAAAGAACGCAAAACAGTATATGTTCCCGACATGTATGTTCCATCTGTTAAAAATTGGTGGGGAAATTGGACGAAGGCTCACATGCAGACTCCGGTTAATGTCGAGCTGCTGAAGAAATATTACAATGTGACAACCGATCCCGCTAATGCCGATTTTGCGATTGTATTTATTACAGGCCCTTACTTAAATAGTGATGGAGGAGGATATGATAAAAACGATCGGTTGAAGGGAGGAAACGGATATATGCCAATTACCCTCCAATATGGCACTTACACGGCCAACGACGCTCGAGAGAAAAGTATTGCCGCTGGAGATCCTGTTGTAGATCCGTCTGTAACAGACAGAACATATAAAGGAAAAACTGTGACGGCATCTAATACAATGGATTTACAAACCGTACTCACTACCCGTGAAATGATGGGGGATAAACCTGTCATTGTGGTCGCGAATCTCTCAAGAGGAATGATATTTAATGAATTCGAAGGAAAAGTAGATGCCATTCTTGTTCGTTTTTCAGTTGGAGAACAAGCTATTCTGGATATTGTCTCCGGAAAAGTTGAACCTTCGGGATTGTTGCCGATGCAGATGCCGGCTAATATGCAGACGGTAGAAAAACAAAAAGAAGATGTGCCTTTCGATATGGAATGTCATAAGGATACGGAAGGGCATATTTATGACTTTGCATACGGACTCAATTGGAGTGGCGTGATAAATGATGTACGCACCCGTAAATATAAATAAAATCTGCTGAAAGGGAGCGTGTTGCTGAAAAAATGCTTTATTGATGGAATTGTAACATGCTCTTCACCTTAACAGTCGATTCCGAGCGATTCAATATTTTGATATCTGCTTGTTTTTATAAAGTTGCGTTGATAATTTGTAATCATGTGATTGATATACATGATATATAAACTAATTCTTCCAAAATAAGGAATAGAAACTATTTGTAATAGCCTGTTGCTGTTTGGAGAGAGGAATGCAAACGGATTTGTCCTTTTTTCGAAGATATGCGAAAGATAGATACTGACGGCTTAGATGCCACTAATGAGCTGAGGCTGAGGAGGTGCAAAACACCCGAAGCAGCCAGCGGCAAAATAAGAGTGAACAGAATTATATTCTGATATAAAAAAAACGAAGACTGAATGATATACCGAAGGAGTGAATCATCCGGCCTTCTGATGGATGGAGAACCTATACCTGCTTAAGTATTACGATGTTATTGCGCATCAGTAATATTCGATTTATTTTTATTTGTGACTTGTACTAATATTTAATCTAATTATCATGAAAAGAAACATTTATTTGAAGGTAGTCATGTTATGCTTTGCTGTAACAAACACTGTTTCCCTGAAAATGTCGGCCCAGGAGAAAAATAGAAGCATTGTTGCAGATACGACAAAGGCAACGGTTCCTAAAGCCGGAGCAACATCGAATGTTATGCTGAATGCTTCTGCGGACAATGGCCCGCGTGTGGTAAATATCGGATTGCCTGCCAGTGTGGGCGGAACAACTATTCTTGAAAATGGATTACCTGTGGTGTATGACTTTATGGGGCAGATGCCCACATCTGTCTGGAGACAAGATGGCGGAATTTCTAAATTTGAAGTGCTGGATGTTTCCAAAACAGCACTTCTTGCCAGTGATGTGGGAGTCTCGGTGAGCACATGGACCAACCGGGGAAGCAAAACGCTGAAAGGATCAGCCGGATTCAATACAAATTCCTTTGGGTTGCTCAGAGGTGATGTCGCTATTAGCGGACCTATAAATCAAGGTTTGCGCTATTCTCTTACTGCTTTTATCAATATGGATCCCGGAACATTTCATTCCAATATTTCGACTTTTCTCGATAAGACCTCCATTTTTAAAGGGGTACTAAATAAACAATATAAATCGGGGCAAATCGGAATTCAATACAAATACGCGTATAGCTCTTCTGTCTCAATGAAACAGAGCCCTTACATTTACCGCGAGGATGGAAGTGTGGATAAGTTGCCGAACTTCAGAATCGGTAGAGATGCCTATATCGAACAATCCGGATTGGTTCATGGAGTCGACCCTTTGTCGGGAGAAGAAATGGTCTGGGATGCGTTAAAAGATATTTCCAGTCAGTCGCATGTTATCGATATTTTCGGAGACCATAAATTTCCCAATAATATGGTTTTAGACTATACCTTGCGTTATCACAATGCCAAGTCCGGGCTTTACAATCCGTATTATTCGGATATTTCCGGAAATTCGCAGCGAGACCCTAACTCCGGACTATATCCCTATTATTATAGCAATTTTTCAGATGCCTATGGTTCTGACAATCTCTCGGCATATACGGGCAAATACATTCAGGAAGCCATGATGATTTTCTCTCCAAGGACACAAAAAAATACCATAATGGCTCGTTTGGAGTTAAGTAAAAAATCGGGCAAACATCACTGGATGCTTGGATTACACAACTGGTATTACAAAGTGGATAAAGCCAAAACAGCTACGTATGTATACATGTTTGAAACGGCGCCAAATCCCAAAGGACTCGTAAGTGCCCATACAGATAAATATGGAAATATGGGATACAATTCGGCCTTGCAGTATTACAATGGGATGGACAATAAAATGGCCTTGGTCGGCACCGATAAATGGATTGCCAGTGACAAAATAGAAGTAAATGGCGGTACCCGCCTGGAATGGCAACGCATTGATGGAGACTGGTGTCCCAAAGATAATAGAAAGAAAATTGCCAGCGGAGCTGCTATTGTAGGAGAAACTGTAGATATTAAGAAGGATTGGTTCAATGTCAGTGTTACCGCTAACCTTCTCTACAAAGTATTCAACAATGCCGGTTTTATAGGAGATGGATATTATATTCAGCAGGCTGGAAAACTCAGCGCTTATTCCGGAGCTGATGACCCGAAAATTGAAACATGTAAGATTCCGGGATTCTCCATCGGTGTATATTACAATAATCGATACATCAGTTTAGTTTCCAAGATGACAAGAATCAAACGGACAAATTTCAAGAATAACTCTACATTTAATGCCAAATGGACGGATGACGCTCATCCCGGAGTTTTATTCTCGGCAAAAACAAAACAGACCAGCAGCTACGATGTTAGTACTATCGGATGGACTACAGATTTGTTGCTGACTCCCTTCCGGAATTTTAAATTGCATCTGCTGTTTACTGTGCAGAATCCTGAATACCAGAATTATGCAATGACTATCAAATATGAAGCCAAAGACCCTGTAACCGGAGCGACGATATCAACACATGAAGAACATGTTAATAACAATGGGAATGTGGCGCGTAGTGTTTCTAAAACTTTGCTTGAAATTGACCCCAGCTATACTTTTGGAAAATTCCGTATGTGGGCAAGTGCCCGCTATTTCAGTAAAGAATATGCAAATTATCCCAACACTCTTATTTTTAAAGGCCGATGGGAAACATTTGCCGGAGTTGATTTCAAATACGATAAAAATGTCTCTTTCAGCTTGAATGTTGTTAACATGCTGAATCAAAAAGGAGCACAAGGTTCTATTTCCGGAACCAACACAACCACCGCTGAAATGGCAAAGAAGCTTTATGACAAGCCGCTGAGTGGAACATACATTCGTCCTTTCACCGTGGAATTGAAGACCAAAGTTAAATTCTAAGAGCCAGATCCTGAAAAAGGGAAATAGAAATCTCTGCATGAGTGGGTGACTCCCTTTTAAAGTCATGCAAGAAAGCAAGCACTGTGCATTTAGCAGAGATTTCGTTTCCCTGAATACTAAAATTTTTTTCGACTATCGCCAGGCTTCACAGAATGAGTATGGAGATCGTATCCTTTGTCTTCATCTGTTTATTCTGGAGCCTTATTACTAACCCTAATTTAAACGACATGAAAACAAAAACGAATTTAGGAATTTTATTCCTGTTTATTATTCTGATTTCAGGCTGTGGGAACAAATCTGTTCCGAAAGCAGAAAACGAGTCACCCGGAACTCTGAAAGTACTTAGCTATAATGTGTACTGGGGGATGAAAGAAGATACTACGGCTGATAAAAGATTATTCTCGGAATGGATTAAAAAACAAAATCCGGATATTCTGGCTTTACAGGAGATGAATGGATTCAGTCAGGAAAACTCCGAATTTATACCTAAGGAGAAAGCTGTCAAGAAGTATATCCAGCGATTTGCCGAGAGTTACGGGCATCCTTATGCATACATTGTCAGGGAACCTGCACCCGATGGCTCTGTTAGCTTTCCGGTGGCAATTACCTCCAAATATCCCATCGTGAATGTGAGGAGAGTATTGGAAAATTCCATCCATGGATTTCTGGAAGCGGAAATTAAAGGCTACCATTTCATTATCACTCATTTTCACCCTTTCTCGGCGAAAAAAAGAAGCTATGAATTGGAACAAATCCTGGCAACTATGGCTGCTAAACCAGCTGATTCGAAATGGTTCCTGATTGGAGACTTGAACTCTGTCTCTCCCCTCGATAAAAAAGAATATGACAATCATCTCTTACGCGATTTTATCAGAGCCGATAGGGAGAAGAGGCCTCATAATAAGAATCTTGGAGAAGATGATGAATTGGATTACTCCATTCAGCAAAAAATATTGGATGCCGGATTTGTAGATGCTTTTAAACTCTTTCATCCCGATTTTGTAGCGTCTGCTCCTACTCGAATGGCTTACGACCAATCCAAACATCCGCTCCGTTATGATTACATCTATGTGAGTCCGAATATAAAAGCAGAAGTAAAAAGCTGTGATTTGATTAAGGATGAGTTTACGGATATATATTCAGATCACTATCCGGTGGTGCTTACCCTGAATGCCAAATAGGCAGCAAAGGTGTTATCGTTTTTTTTAGAGACGTTGCATGCAACGTCTCTAACTGCCAATAAAAATTTAATCCTATGAAAAAGAAAATCAAATGTATCGGTTTGCTTTTTATGCTGTTGTCTTCTGCTGTTTATGCGCAAAAAGACAATGCAAAGCCTGCCGGTAAGAAGGTGTCGGTCACTCTGTATCTTGTGCGTCACGGAAAGACTATATTCAATACCTTGGAGCGTGTTCAAGGATGGTCGGACACACCGCTAACACAAGCCGGTGTGCAGGTCGTTGGTTATTTGGCTAAAGGGTTGCAGGACTCCTGTTTCACGGGCGTCTATACGAGCGATAGCGGTAGGGCGCGCGAAACAGCTCAGATTATTATGTCCGGCAACCGACATGCTTTTGGCGTGCCGATCTATGACGTTCCGGATTTGCGGGAATGGAACTTCGGAAGCTATGAAGGAGAGTCCAGTGGTGCTACATTGAAAATTTACGATGCATTGACCCGGGAAAAAGCAGGGAAACCTTATTTTGAGTTGTCTCTGCCAGAAATGGGTGATTACAATAAGCAAGCCGATCCGAAAGGATGGGCTGAAAATTGGAAGGAGATAGAAACCCGAATCGGGCATGCCCTGACCAAGATTGTGGCGGAAACTCAGGCAAAAGGAGGGGGGAATGTGCTTGTGGTCAGCCATGGCTTTACAATCACTTCCGTTTTGTATATGCTGAACAAAGAGAAGGTGAAATTGGGCTTGAAAAATGCAAGTGTCACCAGAATAGTTTATCGCGATGGAAAATATACTGTCACGGCTGTGAATGACATGAGTTTTGCAGATCGAGGCAAGGATATTTCGAATTAACCCAACCTTTTAAGCGGAAAAATCGATGAAAGATACCTTCGTAATTGCTTTGGCGTTTTGTCTGTTGTCTGGAATTCCGGAGAAAGTTATTTCGCTGTCACCGGATAAGAACCAAAAGATGCTTCTGGGTACTTTTCCTGAAATTAACACGGAATACAACAACGCTATTGTTTATAATGTGACAAGCCCTTTCCTTGAATATTATCCACCCAATCCCAATAAGGCCGTGAAGACGAAAACAGCTGTTGTGATTGCGCCGGGAGGAGGATTTCAATTCCTTGCTCATGAGAGTGAGGGGAGAATGGTTGCAAAATATCTTGCGAATAATGGAATTTCGTGCTTTGTACTTAAATACAGGCTTAATAACACTAAAACGGGGAATCCGCAACAGGAACTTGCCGAGGTGTTAAAGAATACACCTGAAGGAGCATCCTACGGATTTCATTCCATTATTTCACTTGCCACAGAAGATGGGAGCAAAGCCATTGAATATGTGAGAAAGAATGCTTCCTATTATGGGATAGCCCCTGATAAAATTGGGTTTATGGGCTTTTCGGCCGGAGGCACAGTGGTCATGTCTGTCGCTCAGAACGCTTCTCCCGGCTGTGCTCCTGACTTTATCGCTCCTATTTATGCTTATTATCGGGAGGTTGACGGGAATCTTCCCCGGAGCACTGAGCTTTTCATGCCTGCTTTTGTTTTAGCTGCCACGGATGATGATTTGAAAATGCATACCCACAGTATTTCGATTTATAATCAGTTGATTGCTGCGGGGCAGAAAGCCGAATTGCATCTGTTGGCTACCGGTGGGCATGGTTTTGGAATGCGTATACAAAACAAAAGTTCCGACAACTGGATGGAATTGTTTATGAAATGGCTGAAGCAGATGAACTATCTGGATGCAAACGAATAGATAAGTATGGAAGAATGTGGGCAAGGCTATTGTTTGTTTTGTTCAAGGTTGAAAGATTCCTCTTCCGTTTGCAAGCAGGTTGTCTTTATTCCCGGAGCAATAGATAAGACGATGCAACTATCGGTTTTTAGAAATTGATTCCGGGATTTAAAAAACAAAAATTATTGTCTAACTTAAATACAGTACAATTCAAATGAAAAAAAATATATTTATCTTTTTAGGGCTGTGGATGCTTATTCTCTCAGCTGGAGTTGCTCAAGAGAAACGTGCAGCTTCAAAAGACAATACGGTCACTCTTTATATTACCAGACATGGAAAGACGATTTTAAATACGATGGATCGTGTGCAGGGATGGGCTGATTCTCCTTTAACTCCTGCCGGAGTGGAGGTCGCCGAATATTTAGGAAAAGGATTAGCTGCGGAGGGCATTGAATTTGCAGCGGCTTACTCCAGTGATTTAGGACGCGCGCGTCAGACAGCCCGCATTGTTCTTGATTCGAAAGGACAGAAAAAAATGACAGTTACGGAGGTGCCACAAATCAGAGAAACTAATTTTGGTAGTTATGAAGGAGATTTGAATAAAAATATGTGGAATGATGCAGCTCTGTTTCTGAAGTTTAAGAGTTATAAAGAACTACAGGGTAATTTAGGACGAGATTTGACACTCCTGGCAAAAGCTGTCGATACGTTTGCTGAATTGGAAACATTAGGTATCGGTGAATCTTATCAAACCGTTAAAAACAGAGGGCAAAAAGCCATTCGGGAGATTGCAGCCAAAGAAGCAGCCAAAGGAGGCGGGAATATTCTGATTGTCGGTCATGGGATGTCTATTGGTATTTTCTTATCCGATCTCGATAGTACGGGGAAAAAACCGGAGATGGGGCACATGGGAAATGCGGCGGTGTGCAAAGTGATATATAAGGACGGTAAATTCTATTTAGAATCTTTCGGAGACATGGGATATGTTGAAAAGGGAAAAAAACTGGAAAAGCAATGAGAACGCAAGCGGGTTCTGCCAGAAAGCAGAGTCAAAAGAAAGCTATAAAATATGCCCGGAGCAGCATGTCGGATACTTTAACCGGGGTATGGAATGGCAAAGTTGGTCAGTCTATTGACTGTACAAGAAATGCCGGATAGCTTTGAGGTTGCTTTTTAGTACGTGTATGACAACTTTATAAGACTCTTTTAGTCGTTTGAATTATTCTTGAGTTTATCGACTGTTCTTGCATCGTTGTTGTTGTCTTTTCCGGATAAATCTGAAATAGATGGAATATGTTTCCCTTTTCTGCTCTTCTGCCCTGTCTCCGAAACGATTCATCGCTTTTTGTAAAGTTTTGGTTTTGTTTCTTGATGGATGTACTGTTTGGATACAGATTAAAACTTTTTTGTTTCTGTATTCAGGCAGGGGGGACTAAAAATCTTATATTTGTATATACAAATTATAAAAACAAGAAATCATGATTCGACTCAATGTATTTATTCAAGTAGAAAAGGAAAACAAAGCTAAAGTTTTGGAAGCATCTAAAGAATTGACAGAAGCCTCTCTGAAAGAAGCCGGATGTATAGCTTATGATATTTTCGAAAGTGCAACCCGCTCCGATGTGTTAATGATCTGTGAAACATGGAAAGATGCGGAAGCACTTGCTGCGCATGAGAAGACAGCTTCTTTTGTGAAAAATATTGCTGTTCTTTCGGATTTTTCCAAGACAAAAATCGAAAAATTCGAGTTTTAAGGAAAGAAGTCTGAAAATAGAATGAAGCCGTTTAGCATATTGACTAAACGGCTTCATTTTTATTTGTTTTTGAATGCATATTCGTTGTAGAGATGATGAATGATTCCATCTGCCAATCCGACCTTCGGGACATACACTTCGTTGATTTTGCAAACCTTACAGATTGTATTGAATATTTTCATAGCCGGAATAATTACATCGGCTCGATAATTCTTTAGTTTGTAGTTAATAACTCGCTCTTCGAAAGTCATTGATTTCATTGTTTCATAAAGAACTTTCAGCTCGGGATAAGTGATAGGCTCATTCTCCTTCTTCCCTAACAGTTTGTGCACTTTGTTGATATTGCCTCCGGAAGCGATAATGCTCAGCGGAGAATAATTCTTGCAATTTTTCTTGAGCCATTTTTTTAAACCCGAGAATTCTTCGTCGGCATTTCCGTCGGTTAACAGACGCACGGTTCCCAGTTGGAAAGAGTGGGTTGTGATTTTAGAGTGATTGCTGAATAAAATCACTTCGGTACTTCCTCCGCCCACATCTACATAGAGGTAATTCCGATTGTGATCCATGACTTTGTCAAGACCTCCTGCTTCAAAAATCATATCAGCCTCTTCTCCACCGTTGATGATTTCGATGTTGATTCCGCATTTTTCTCGGATTAACTCTGAAATTTCAGCTCCGTTTTTTGCATCACGCATCGCGCTTGTCGCACAAGCCCGATACCGATCTACTCCATAAATTTTCATGGTGTAGGCAAAAGCATACATTGCATCGAGAAGTTGCTGCTTCTTTTCTTCGGAGATTTCTTTTCTGGTAAACACATCTTCCCCCAAGCGAAGAGGGACGCGCAGGAAAGCCGTTTTTTTGAAATCGATGGTTGCTCCCGAAGAATCGACATCATTCACCAGCAATCTGATGGCATTTGAGCCGATGTCAATGCCTGCTAAAGTATCAGTCTTCATGTTTATTCATTTTTTTGTAAAAATCGTATAGTTCTACCTGTGAACGGCAGGCTTTATTGTTGAGATCGGTTACATAATTGTTCTTGCCGAAAACGCTCAGATCTCTTGCTTTTACGTTGTCAGACCATTGAATGTCGAAAAAATCTATCAAGGTTTTTCTTATTTTTCGGTCTAAAATAGGAATACCCACTTCTACGCGTCGATCCAGGTTCCGTGGCATCCAGTCGGCACTCATAATGTGTACGAGATTCTTGCCTCCGTTACAGAAGATAGTGAGTCTTCCGTGTTCAAGATATTTATCAACAATGCTGATTACCCGAATATTCTCACTCAGTTTTTTTACCTGAGGCTGGAGGCAGCAAGCTCCACGGATAATCAATCTTATTTCTACTCCGGCCTGGCTGGCCTTATAGAGCCAATTAATCATTCTTTCATCTGTCAGGCTGTTAAATTTAGCATAAATAAATGCACGTTTTCCCTTTTTTGCATTTATTATTTCCTGAGCTATCAGTTTTTCAAAACTCTCACGCAGATAATAGGGAGAAACCAATAGTTGTTTGCACGAAAAATGTTTATGCGGATTGAGTAAAAAGTCAAAGACTGCTCTTGCATCCTGTACAATCTGGACATTCGATGTGAAAATGCCAAAATCGGAATAAAGTTTAGCCGTGTCTTCGTTAAAATTACCGGTTCCAACGTATACGTATCCTTTCGTTGCGGCTCCTTCTTTTCGTTGTACCAATACCAGTTTGCTGTGAACTTTTAGACCTTCCACTCCATGAATAACTTTCACGCCTTCCTTTTGCAGCAGTTCCGAACTCTCTACATTTTGTTCTTCATCGAAACGGGCAAACAGCTCGAGCAGTACATATACTTTTTTCCCATTCTTCGCTGCGTTTATCAATGCGTTAATGACTTTGGAATGGCCGGCAGTCCGATAAAGGGTAATGTATATACTTTCCACTTTCGGGTCGATGGCTGCTTCGCGGAGAAAATCAATGAAATGATTAAAGGTGTGATATGGATAATTCAGGAAAATATCCTTTTTATGAATCACACTCAAAACACTCGAAAACGGACGAATATCGGGATGCGTAAGCGATGGAGGACTGACCGATTCGAGTTCCGGTCGTATTTTAGGAAATTTCATCAAGTCGCGCTTTAAATGATATCTTCCTCCGGCTTCGACGCTGTCAGATCCCTTTAGCTTGAGTTTTGTCTTGATAATTTCCAATAAATCATCCGGCATGTTTTGATCGTATACCAGGCGAATAGGTTGTCCGTGGAGTCTGTTTTCAATTCCATCTTCGATTTTTTCCAGAAGGCTCTTCGAAATATCGTCGTCGAATGTCAATTGTGCATCTCTGGCGAATTTGAAAGTGTAAGCTTGAATCTCTTCATAATCGAACATGAAAAAAATGTCGTTGAGGCACAATCGGATAATGTCGTCGATGAAAATAATGCAATTGCGCCCCCCATAAGAGGGCAGTTCCACGAATCGTGGAGAAGCCTCACTTACAGGAATCTGGATGATGGCAAATGTGATGATCTGACGGGTTTTCTTCTGTGAGACCATTCTGACGGCATGGTAAATATGATTGTCTGCCAGGAATGGAAGTTTCGTCGATTTCTTTATAATTAACGGTACTAAACGAGGGCTGATGATGGAAGAAAAGTAGTCGATGCAAAATTTCTGCTGCTCTTCATTGAGTTGTTTTTCATTGACGATGAAAATGCCATTGTCAGCCATTTCCTCTAATAATTCATTGTAAGCTTTGTGAAATTTCTCTTGAGATTCCAGGACATGTGCATTCAAAAGAGGTAATAATTTTTTTGCCGAATAGTCTCCTGAAAAAAGTAAGGTTTGCTTCTTTCTGTATTGTGCCATGCGGATAACGTTGGCTATCCGTACTTTTATAAATTCATCCTGATTGTTGGAATAGATGCCGAGAAAGCGCAACCGCTGTATCAACGGAACAGATTTGTCTTCTGCTTCCTGCAATACACGGTCGTTAAAACTTAACCAGCTTAAGTCTCTGTTATTTATCATATTTAAGTATAAAGTTGTTTGGTTCTGTGTGAATTGTTTTTTTCCTTGTTTTATAATTCAGTGTTCATCAGGTCCGGTCTTTTCAGGTATAAATCCCGGATTATGCCATCAGAGACACCGATGATGGGCGTTTCCACAGCCAACACTTTGGCTGCCTTCATTACCTTGAGGTAAATTTGGATAGCTGGGATAATTTCTGTAGCTCTGTTAATGTTCATATTGTAATTCATCACTCTTTCTTCAACACTCATTGTCCTGATCTTGTTCAAAAAGGCAATAAGTTCTTCTCGTTTGACACGGCCTTTTCTTCTCAAGAGGGAATCTACTTTGTTGATATTGCCTCCCGAACCAATCAGTAACATTTTAGCAAAAGAATGGGTATGATCTTTTATCCATTGGCGCAGGCGTATCCATTCCTCATTTTCGGAGGTAACTGTTTGACAGCGAATCGTTCCCAGCCGGAAGGATTCAAATGCTATTTTTCTTCCCTGATAATACAAAACCAATTGGGTGGATCCTCCGCCGATATCGGCAAACAAGCAGGCACGTGTATTGTCGATAGGTTGTTCAGCATAATTCAGAAGTAAATATCTCGATTCTTCTTCTGTGTCGATTACGTGTATATCGATACCCGACTCAGAGAATACATAATCAATGATTTCACTTTTGTTGCTCGCTTCTCGCAGGGCTGAAGTTGCACAGACCCTCCACCTTTCTACATCGTATACTTCCAGTAAACTTCTATAAGAGGCTAGAAGTAACGCAAGTTTCTCTTTCTTGATGTTACTGATAAATCCCGTGGAAAAGGTGTCTTCCCCTAAAAGAAGGGGAGTTCTTATCATTGTATTTTTTTTGAAAAAAGGCTGCCCTCCGGCATCAAAGACGTCGCATATCAGCAGCCGTACAGAACCGGAGCCTATATCAATGGCTCCCAAACGTATTGTCTTCATCTATTTTCTGAATGTCCGGGACGAAAATAGAATCCTTCTGTGACAGGCGGGTTAAATAGCTGTTACGAAAAGGTGAAGAAGAGGATTCGGGTTTCGTCAGTGCTTCATGCTAAAAGGTGACCGAAAATAATTTAGCCGCTTTCTTTTGCTTCTTGGTTAGTAGCACGGCCTTTTTATCGCTTTGTTGATGTTTGTCGGGCAGCTGTGGAAAGTGTTGGTATTTCATTTATATCTTCTCTGGTTGCTACCCCAGTAGAACTCGACTCTTCATTCAAAACTTCAAAAGTCGATTTTCCCGATTCGCAATCAATAGATAGAAGAGAAGGGAGTGTGTCTCCCTTCTCTATTTTATGGCTTTTGTATTTTATCTTTATCTATCGCTTGTTCATCCGGTTTTGTTTCAGGTATACTTTCGGTATACAATCCTACGCCTATTTTTTTGATATAGCTTCTAATTTCCCTTCTGTTTGAACTTATATCTACTTTCAGAAACACTATTCTTTTGCGTCTAATGTAGACGCGCTTCCTCGTCTAATGTAGACGCAACGGCTCGTCTAATGTAGACGCGCTTCCTCGTCTGATGTAGACGTAACGGCTCGTCTGATATAGACGCAACGGCTCGTCTGATATAGACGTAACGGCTCGTCTGATATAGACGTCTCTCAGCGTTAATTTTGGGTGTTGAAGCGATCCTCTTTGTCAGACGTTTAGGATGTAATCTAAAGTGTATGTTCTAGGTTCCTTCAACAGCGTACTTGTATTCGAAAACTGTGTAGTCAATCTTAGCTTGTAATCGCCCGCAGGCAAGGTGGGCGGCATCACACAGGTGATTTTTGACGGAGAATTGGTCGCAATCGTATTTTTGTGGGGGATAAGTGTAACCGAGTTGTCTGAAAAGAAGTGAATCGGCAAATCAGGTGCATCTGAGTCTGATTTTATTCAACTCCTTCACCGTATCTGTTTATCCGGTTTTATATAATTCCTGTCACGAACCGGAGGATGTGTATCGATTTTTTTATGATTGCTGAATAGATTATGTGACGAAAAGGTTACGAAGAAGCTTAGTGGGAGAAGATCGAGTTTGGTGTATTTGAGACAATCGGATCATAAAAAAAATCCCGATCGAAAAGATCAGGATTTTCTTTTATGCCGTAATAAAATATATTCTTATTCAGCACTTTCAGCTGGAGCTTCTGTTGCAGGAGCTTCGCTTTCTTCTGCAGATGCAGCCTGAGCCTGAGCAGCTTCAGCAGCCAATTCTGCTTTTTTTGCAGCGACTTGTTCTGCTTTAGCTTTGTTTACAGCTTCTTCAGCTTCTAAACGAGCTTTGGCAGCGGCAGCTTTAGCAGCAGCGCTTTTGTTTGTAACCAATTCGGCAGTTTTAGCTTTTTCTTCTTTCCATGCTGCAAACTTAGTTTCAGCATCTGCTTCAGAGAAAGCACCTTTGGTAACACCACCCAGTAAGTGTTTTTTCAATAAAACACCTTCTGCAGAAAGGATGTTACGTGTCGTGTCGGTTGGTTGCGCACCAGTTGTTAGCCAATACAAAGCTCTTTCAAATTTCAAATCTATTGTAGCAGGATTAGTGTTCGGATTATACGTACCAATCTTTTCAATAAATTTTCCATCGCGTGGAGCCCTGCTATCGGCAATGACGATATGGTAGAAAGGATAATCCTTGCGACCATGTCTTTGTAAACGGATTTTTGTAGCCATTCTTGGTTTTAATTTGTTTTAAAATAAACTAATTGCATTAGCGGGTGCAAATGTAATAAAATTTTTGCTTTAAGTTGTTATCCCTTAGAAAGAAAAATCAACACCGGCACCGAATACCTTATTTGTACGCGAAAATACGTCTTTTTTGGTGGTGGCCAATACGTTTCCGTTTACAGAAATTCCACCTCCCGGTGTTTTGTTGTAGTCAGAATATGTTGTCCAGAAATATCCCAAATTGATTTTTACTTTGGGGCTTACATTGATAGCTCCACCCAAACCTACAGAGTAGGAGTTACAGGCAAAACTTAAATCTTTCTGATAGCTATCGTTTACCCCGTAGCGTGTAATCTGTCCTCCTGCGCTAATCAGAAACATGGGAGTGAGCTGATATTCCAAACCGGCCAAATATTCATTTGTGTTTCCTGCATTTTTTTGTTTGTCATTTTCCATCCCTGCTTTGGAATCGAAAAAATGATGATATCCAATGCTCGCATTCAGTTGAGGTGTGATTTTGTAAGCCGCACCAAGCGACAGCAGCGCCGGAATGTCATAAGCTGTATTTACACCATCGGCAAACAACCCGGTATCGTCGATTTTCGTGTCGTTTTCGACATTTAGTTTTGTCATAAATTCATATTTGGCAGCGATAGTCAGTTTATTGTTCCACTGATAATTTACTCCGATGATGGGAGCGACTCCCCAGCCTGACTGCGTGCTTTCGAGTTGAATTCCGTTGGCAGAAGATGCTTTGGCTGCAAATGCCGAACCGACCAATGCTTTTTGCTCTGCAGCTGTAAGTTGCTGTCCTGCACTCATTTTTGCAACAAGGGCATTGTAAATGCCGGTATATGTTGCATTGGTTGTGGTTCCCAGCGATGTCACTGCATAATTTCGCATGTATCCTTCGTATTTGTTATGAACAATATTCATACGAAAACCAAGGTAAGCCGAGAAGCTTTTGTTGATTTCATAGGTGCCGCCCAATTGCCCGCCAAAAATGAAATTTGATCCTTTCATGTATTGATCAACTGAGTAGGGTAGGTATTGCGTCCCGCCCGTCAGGATAGCTGTGGTTGTGCCCATCAAGGCTTCAAACGAGGGTAAGCCTTTGTCGAAAGTCGCTTTTCCTCCCCCTCCGGTTACTGCTATAGAGCCGGATAAAACCCATTTCCCGCTTTTATACGCAGCCTGAATGCTTGGGATAATAGGCGCTGAGGCCGTACCTTTGAACGAACGCACAGTGTCTCCGCCATTGTAGTTGAAAATCGGGGAGGTTGATGTTATGGTTCTTGTCTGGAAGGCGCTTTGATTATTTATCGAAAAATGAAAACCATCGCTTAGCTTTACTAACCCAGCCGGATTGGTATAAACGGCGTCGATCTCAGTAGATGCATCCCGAGCCGGATTCCGAAGAAAGTGTACACTTTGGTTTGTATTCGTTAATAAATCCCCGGCCATGACAACGCCTGTCTGCAACAAGGCCAAAAGAAAAAGTAATTTTTTGCGGTTCATAAATTAAAATTAATTAGAAATGTTCGCAAATATACACATTTTTTGGGAAAGTGTGCAGTTCTTGTCTTTTGAACCTAATTTTCAGTCGAATCTAAGAGTGAATAATCAATCTAAAGAGTCTAATTCTTGTTGCCACAAGTGAAGAGAAGCGTCACTGGGCATACGCCAGTCTCCGCGTGGAGACAGGTTTACAGAGCCGACTTTCGGCCCGTCGGGCAAGCACGAACGTTTGAATTGTTGATAGAAAAATCTTCTGAAAAAAACGTGTAACCATTTTCGAATCATTTCTTTTGAGAATTCTTCTGAAAATGCTTTTTGAGCTAGAAAATAAATTTTGGAAGGGCTAAATCCGAAGCGTAGCACATAATAAAGAAAGAAATCGTGTAATACGTAAGGACCTACCACATCTTCCGTTTTCTGGGCTATTTCTCCGTTTTCGTTTGCCGGTAAAAGTTCCGGGCTTACCGGTGTGTCGATCACATCCATTAAAACGCTTTTTGCTTCATCGCTCATTTGTGTGTCTGCAACCCATTTCACCAATGTGCGGACAAGTGTTTTCGGCACTCCGTTGTTGACCGCATACATAGACATATGGTCGCCATTGTAAGTGCACCAGCCAAGAGCTAATTCCGATAAGTCTCCTGTTCCGATGACAAGTCCGTTTACTTTATTGGCATAATCCATCAGAATTTGCGTCCGTTCTCTGGCCTGAGAGTTTTCATAAGTAATGTCATGCACCGATGCGTTTTGTCCGATGTCTCGAAAATGTAGATTCACCGCATCGGCAATCGGTATTTCAAGCATGGTCACACCTAAAGCTTTCATCAGCTCCACAGCATTGTTTTTGGTTCGGTGAGTTGTCCCAAAACCCGGCATCGTGATGCCGTAAATATTTTGGCGAGAAAGGTTTATTTTATCGAATGCTTTGGCCATAACCAGTAGAGCCAATGTGGAGTCGAGACCTCCCGAAACTCCGATAACACAGTTCTTTATGCCCGTGTGTAACAATCGTTTGGCTAACCCTCCAACCTGTATAGAGAATATTTCTTCACAGCGTTCATTCAAGAGAGCATCTTGTTTGGGCACAAAAGGCATGGGGTTGATAAAACGTTCGAATTTTTGGAGCCCGCTTTCTTCCATATCCGGTATCTCTACATAGCGGTAATGAACATTTTCCAACATGGGATATTCATTGCGTGTAAACGATTTGTTTTTGATCCGGTCACTTCTTAGTTTTTCTATATCTATTTCGGCGCATATAATTTCACCGTTAAAAGAGAAGCGTTTATTTTCTGCCAGAATTTCTCCGTTTTCGGCAATCAGGCTGTGTCCTGAAAAAACAATGTCTGTTGTGGATTCACCATTTCCGGCCGCAGCATATATATAGCCGGCCATGCAACGGGCTGATTGTTGTGAAACTAAAGATTTGCGATAAGATGATTTTCCTGCTGTTTCGTTACTTGCCGATAAGTTGAAAATCAGATCTGCTCCGTGAAGGGCATGAATACTTGATGGTGGAATGGGTGTCCATAAGTCTTCGCATAGTTCAATCGCAAAACGAGAATGGTTGTTTTCGAAAATAAGATGGATTCCCACAGGAACCGATTTTCCCAAAATAGAGACTTCTGTTTCTTTCAATTCCCGGGAAGATGCAAACCAGCGTTTGTCATAAAATTCATTGTAATTGGGCAAAAATGTTTTGGGAACAATTCCGTGGATTTTTCCATGTGAAATCACAACTGCAACATTGTAGAGCCGGCCTTTTATTTCCAGAGGGAGCCCTGCGATTGATATCAACGGAAGGGTAGAGGTTGCCGAGACAAAAAGCTCTAAGGCAGATAATGCTCCGCAAATCAGCACACGCTGATTGTATAAATCGTTGCAGGTATAACCGGTGATTCCCATTTCCGGAAATACGACAACAGTTGCTGCTTGCTTTACAGCCTCGTTTGCCAGGCGAATCATTTCTGTTACGTTGTAATCGCAATCTGCTACTCTGATAGCCGGCGTTGCAGCGGCTACTTTTATAAATCCAAAATTATTTCCAAGCATAACATTATTTGTTTGAATACAAATTTACACGAAAAGCTTCGAATAACGGCATGTTTTTAGAAAGTAAAAGCGTTGCGGCTGTAACAGCCACAACGCTCATCCTTTTTTATTTTTGGTAAGATTGGCTACAAGCCTTTCGATTATTTTTGAGACAAATAGTCTGAAATACCATCTTGCGTAGCTTTCAGGCCTTTGTCACCTTTGTGCCAGTTAGCAGGACACACTTCTCCGTATTGTTCTGTAAACTGCAAAGCGTCAATCAAGCGGATTGCTTCTTCTACGCTACGTCCAAGAGGCATGTCGTTTACTACCTGATGGCGAACAACTCCTTCTTTATCGATAAGGAACAAACCGCGGTAAGCCTGAGGTGCACCTACAAAGATTTCTTCACCTTCGTCGGTGTAATCTGTTTCACCTGCCAAAACATCGAAGTTTTTAGAGATGGTCAGAGAATGGTCTGCGATGATAGGATAAGTAACTCCTTGGATTCCTCCTTCGTTTTGTGGAGTCTGAAGCCATTTCCAGTGAGAGAAAGCAGAGTCTGTAGAAGCTCCGATAACGGCAACGTTACGGCTTTCAAATTCGGCAAGCTTGTCCTGAAATGCGATTAATTCTGTAGGACAAACAAATGTGAAGTCTGCCGGATAGAAGAACAACACAACGTATTTCTTTCCGATGAACTGGTCCAATGAATATTTTTCAACGATTTCGTTTCCGTTGATTACTGCGTCTGTAGAAAATAATGGTGCTTTTTTACCAACTAATACTCCCATAATGTTATAAATTTTAATTGTTTAAATTGTAACTTTCATGACAAAGTTAACCAATCGTTATAGGAGAGACAAGTTAATTATCAGTCAAATTATATTGTTTTTTTTTATGGCTGATAAATGTCGCGCGCAATGCTGCTGATAGTTATTATCTTTCATGTTTCTATTTATATAGATTTTATCTATTTCTTTCGAGCTGTATTTTCGTCTTCTCCTTTAAGAGACGGCAGATGGATATTGTATTTTGTTGCTAGAATACGGATGAAAATTACGGTTCCCGCAGTAAGTAATTCGTTCAATACAAGATTCATGTTCATAAAATCGAGCAGGCAGAATACGATTCCTCCAATCACACAAGCTACGGCATAAAGCTCAGCCGAGAAAACCAAAGGAATTTCATTGATGAGAATATCTCGAATAACACTACCGATTACACCGGTAATAGTCCCCATGGTGATGATTACCCAAAATGAATAACCGAGTGCAAGTGCTTTTTCGCACCCAACGACCACAAAAAGGCTTAATCCGAAGGTGTCAAACCAGAAGAAGGTATTGTTGAGATGGACCAGATATTTACGAAAAAGAATAACGAACAGCATGCCAAATGCAGTACACCACAAGTACAGACTGTTGATCAACCAAAAAGGAGTGAGCCCCAGCAGCAAATCCCGAAGGGTTCCTCCTCCGGTGGCGGTAACAAATCCGACAACAAAGGCTCCGAACCAGTCAATTTTTTTGGCAGAAGCAAGCCGTACTCCACTTATTGCGAAAGTGACCGTACCTAAAATTTCAATAATGTCAAC
Source organism: Dysgonamonadaceae bacterium (assembly GCA_047605645.1). GTDB lineage: Bacteria > Bacteroidota > Bacteroidia > Bacteroidales > Dysgonomonadaceae > UBA1309. The sequence goes on from JASGFJ010000006.1 coordinate 45,947, forward strand.
AAATTGGATGTCTTTAAAAAAGTCAATCGGCAAGCCCATTATTTTAATGTATTATCAAGTTTTACCAAATTTCAGTGTCGAGAAAAGATTTCAATGTTCCTAATCCTACGCAGATACCGGCGCGGGCAAAAAATTGTTGACGGCCATGTAGCACATCAAAGTCGTATCCCGTTTTAATAAAAAAGAATTTATAATCCATATATAAATTGGGAGTAATAACGATTCCGTCTTTCCGTCCCTTGCGAAAGTCGAAAAGATAACCCGCATCACAGTTCAGTAGAAGGGTGAATTTTGTTTTGTTGAAAAGCTTTTCCGTTCCGAACCATGACAATTGTATAGGTTGGAGGTTCAATCCGGCCATTTCTGCTCCTCCGGAAGTCGTGTATTGGAGCCCGCTTGAAATGAAGCAGTTTAACGGGTTTTTGGGATGGATGGTTGGCACAGAAAGAGACGCTACAAATTGTCCGTCTGCTTTATCCGTATATTGACCTCCTAATCCGATAAACTGAGCATGAACCAGTATCGGGAATAAAGTCAGGAGTATTCCGATGATTCGTCTTTTCATTAGGCCTGGTTTTTATAAGTATTTCTGGGTTGCTTTCTGCGATGTAATTATAAGAATAACAATTCTTTTCTTGTAGGGTTTAAGCGAAATAAATCTTTTTTTATTCTTTCGGGACAATAGATACATACAGTGGTTTTGCTGTAATTGTTTTCTTTATTGTATTATACCACTCCCAATGCACAATTTGCAATCCTTGTCATAAATCACACCAAATTGCCCCGCAGCAATGCCCTGTATTTTGTCTTCGGAATGTATCGTGAGCAAATCACCGTCTTTTTCCAGTATCCCTTGTGTAAATTCAGGGGTGTGTCTTATCTTGAATGCAATTTCTTTGGTGCCCGAAAAGTCTCCCCAAAGGTCTTTCGTTATAAATTGAAATCCTCTCAGTGATACATCTTTTCCGTATTGAGTTTCCGGATCGTATCCGTTTGATACATACAGAACATTTGAGTCCGTGTCTTTCCTGACAACAAACCAGGGTCCTCCGCTCAGGCCTAATCCCCGGCGCTGACCAATGGTGTGAAACCAGAAGCCGTCATGCTGTCCGACTACTTTACCTGTTTCCAATTCTACTATTTTCCCTTTCTTAACCCCCAAATAACGGCGAATGAAATCGTTATAATTGATTTTTCCCAGAAAGCAAATGCCCTGACTGTCTTTTCGTTGCGCTGAGGGGAGTTTGTTTTCTGCAGCGATTTGACGAACTTCGCTTTTCAGCAAATCTCCGATTGGAAACATTAGTTTAGAAACTTGTGCATAGTTGATTTGACCTAAAAAGTAGGTCTGGTCTTTCACCTGATCACGGGCTGTCGATAGCCAGGTGAGACCGTCTTTTTCGGTTGTTGTAGCATAGTGTCCGGTCGCAATTTTATCGAAGTCATGTCCCCATTTTTGGTCAAAATATCCGAATTTAATCATCTTGTTGCACATCATATCGGGATTGGGAGTCAAACCGCGGCGAACAGCCTCAATGGTATAGCTCACCACATTCTCCCAATACTCTTCATGCAAAGAGACAATTTCAAAGCGGCAACCGTATTTCTTCGCTACGGCTGTTGTAATTTCAATATCTTCTTCTGAAGGACAATCAATAAACCCTTTTTCATCTTCCATGCCGATTCGGATGTAAAATATAGTAGGGTCATACCCTTGCTCTTTAAGACGATGAACGACAACAGAACTGTCGACACCTCCGGAAACTAATGCAGCAATATTCATTTTGTCAAAATGTTACCTAAATAGAGTGCAAAGGTAAAGCTATTATCTGAAAAAAAGAAATGCACCGCAGGAGTCTTTTGCAGTGCATTTATGAATTAAAAACAACTTCTGTCAATTCAGTTCAATGGTAACAAGTGATTTTGCCGGAAGTTTCACTTTCAATATGCCATTTTTCAGAGAAGCATTTTTGAAATCTTTCAGGGTAACTACGTTTGGACTTTCAAAAGAGTTGTAACTGTTGATTTGTGGAGCCGAAATGTAATTTCCGTTTAATACGCGGCTGATGCCATTGCCGTCGAGTCTGCAACTTATTTCAATTTCTTCCCGGGGAAGGATATTCACAAAGGATACGTGTGTTTTTCCTTCTTTGTCTCTGGATGCTGATACCGAAACCGCTTTAATTTGTTCTCCGGATAGTGTATAGGCAGGGCTCTCCAGGTCTACAGGGATCATTGTTGCGTCCTGATGCACTTTATACATATCGAAAACATGGTAAGTGGGAGTCAGAATCATTTTTTCATTCTTGGTTAGAAACAAAGATTGAAGTACATTCACCATTTGTGCGATATTTGCCATTTTGACGCGGTCGCAATGTTGTTGGAAAATATTTAATATAATGCCGGCCAGCAAAGCATCACGCAATGAATTTTGCTGGTAAAGCACTCCTTCGTTAGTCCCTGATTTTTGATCATACCAAGTACCCCATTCATCAACGATCATCCCGATTTCTTTTTTTGGATCGTATTTGTCCATGATTGTTGCATGGTCACTGATGGTTTTGTCCATTCCATATCCATTCTTGAGCAGATTGAAATAATCTGTTTCATTGAAGTCGATGGCATATCCTTTTTCCGTCCAACTATTTGTGAATGTGTAATTGTGTACGGAGACTCCTTTTACCAGATTATTCGGAATATCCTTCATCATCACTTCCATCCATTTGCTGTCATTTGAGTTTGGGCCTCCGGCTATTTTGTACAATTTGTTGTCTCCATAGTCACGGCAGAAAGTCGCATATCGTCGGTATTGGTCGGCATAATACTCCGGTGTCATGTTTCCTCCGCAGCCCCAATTTTCATTTCCTACCCCCCAAAAGTGTACTTTCCAGGCTTTCTCACGTCCGTTTTTCTTCCGTAGGTTTACCATGGGGCTTTCGGCATCGGATGTGATATATTCTACCCATTTTGACATTTCTTCGACTGCTCCGCTTCCAACATTTCCGCAGATATAGGGCTCCGTACCGAGTACTTCGCACAGATTCAGAAATTCATGTGTGCCGAAGCTGTTATCTTCAACCACACCTCCCCAGTTTGTATTTACCATTTTCGGACGTTTTTCCCGTGGTCCGATTCCGTCCATCCAGTGGTATTCGTCTGCGAAGCACCCTCCAGGCCAGCGAAGATTGGGGATTTTTATCTCTTTCAAAGCATCAATAATGTCTTTGCGTACTCCATTAATATTCGGGATTGATGAATTTTCGCCAACCCATAAACCGTCGTAAATACAGCGTCCGAGATGTTCGGAGAATTGTCCGTAAATATTTCGGTTGATTTGATACTGCCCCTGGTTGAGGTGAATGACTGCCTCTGCTTTTTGCTGTGCCGGAGAAAAAGCGGAAACAGCAAGGCAGGCCATACTGAAAATGATTTTCTTCATGTGGATTATTTATTTTTAAAGTTGCAATTTTGAGTTGTTTCCTTTTTTGTGTAAGCCGGAGCTGCTATGTATTCATACCTAACGATTGGATTGCTTTGTGCCATAAATGTGGTGTCCTGAGCTAAAATAAAGAAAAAAAATCTCTGAAATGAAAAGGAGCATAAACTTCACCGCTTGCATGCTTCTGAATTATGACTTTTGGTTAATAATAGTTTCTTTACAAAGAAAATGGTTTATATATAATAATGTGTAATATCCACACTTAATAAATGTTATTTAACCTGCTTTTCTCAAATAGAGATGCTTTTATCCGTAAGCCCCGCGTATATACTTGTCAGAATAAGAGAATTCGTCTTTTTATGCAAATTCTCTTTGTGTAATTCTCTTGTAGTGTTCGGTAATTTTATCCTTTTACGGTAGATTTATAACTCCGGGGATCGGTACTTACAAGTTGCAGGTCGAAGAAGGCGAAAACCGGCAATCGATTCCACTTTCTTTCCGTAATTGATGAGTTCATCTGCAAGAGGCTTCTCTAATATTCAACCGGAGTAAAGAAGATACCTGCCGGATACCTGTTCGAACGTTTAAGAATATGTTTTTCCTGAAATCGACAAGATTTACCTTTGTCGTTTCTCATTGATGAATAGGTTTATGTTGATTGATAAAAGGCAACGTTGAAAAGAATGGATCGAAAAGGATGCGGTTGTTACAGATAAACAAACGAATGCCTGTTTACGAAGATGTAATCTTTGGACATAAGTAAAGTTCAGCGTAACAAGCTTCCATCTAAATTGAGCCGGTCAATCTTCTGTGGCGGACGAAGATGATTCTTTGCCTTTTATTCTCTCCTTTTCCAAAAGAAAAGTGTATTTTTGCATCGCAAAAGAAAAATATGGGTGTAATGATTGACAAAATAAACGCACTACTAGAAGAAATAGAGAAAGTTAAAGCGGAAAAAGCAGAAGAAATAGAGGCTTTACGTATCAAATATCTCAGTAAAAAGGGGGAGATTTCATCCTTGATGAATGATTTTCGAAATGTGGCGGCAGATCAGAAACGTGAAGTGGGCATGAAGCTCAATGTGCTGAAAGAAACTGCTCAACAAAAAATCAACGAACTGAAAGATGCATTTGAAAGTAAGGAGACTACTGAAGAATCAATAGATTTGACACGTACAGCCTATCCGGTTGCTTTAGGTACGCGTCATCCGCTTTCTGTGGTGAAAAAGGAGATTTGCGACATTTTCCGTCGTCTGGGCTTTTCCATTGCAGAAGGACCGGAGGTCGAAGATGACTGGCATGTGTTCTCGGCATTGAATTTTGCAGAAGATCATCCTGCGCGTGATATGCAGGATACGTTTTTTATCGCGCATGATCCTCAGGTAGTATTGCGCACGCATACCTCTTCTGTTCAAACCCGTGTAATGGAAAAGCAACAGCCTCCTATTCGTATTATCTGTCCCGGAAGAGTGTATCGTAACGAAGCCATTTCTTATCGTGCACACTGTTTCTTCCATCAGGTCGAAGCGCTTTACATTGACAAAAATGTATCTTTTGCCGATTTGAAGCAGGTATTGCTTTTCTTTGCCAAAGAGATGTTCGGCGCTGATACGAAAATACGCCTTCGTCCTTCTTATTTCCCATTTACCGAGCCGAGTGCAGAGATGGATATTTCCTGCAATATCTGCGGAGGTAAAGGTTGCGCTTTTTGTAAACATACCGGTTGGGTAGAAATTCTCGGTTGTGGTATGGTTGATCCCAATGTATTGGAAAATTGTGGTATCGACAGCACAAAATACACCGGTTATGCTTTGGGAATGGGAGTCGAACGTATCACAAACCTGAAATATCGTGTGAAGGATTTGCGTATGTTCTCTGAAAACGACATTCGTTTTCTTGACCAATTCAAGTCAGCGCATTAGAATCCGATTTATTTCTGTAAATCTTATTTGATATAAAAAAACAACCGAGTCTCGGTTGTTTTTTATTTGTAAGTACTTTCTGAAGAAAAATAATAACAGCTACTTTCTATTTTTTTCTTTCTTCCGAAAAAATAGATACCTTTGAAATACAATAATCTTATTCAGTACACTTAATTATGGAAAAGGTCAGATTAAAAGTCTTGGGGTTCTCATTCAATCAGACACAAACAGGAACTTACGGTTTGGTTTTATCAGAGGAAATGGGTCGACGCAGACTAATGGTTATCGTTGGTACTCCGGAAGCACAATCAATTGCTTTCGTTTTACAGCATACTATTCCTCCGCGCCCGCTGACACACGACCTGTTTCGTTCCTTTATGGGAGAGTTTGATATTACTCTTCTGGAAGCTTTGGTGTATAAATTTGAAGATGGAATATTTTTTTCTAAACTGATGTTTGAACAACATGGCGCTATCTCTACAATAGAATCGCGTACATCGGATGCCGTTGCTCTGGCTTTGCGGGCGAATGCGCCGATTTACACAACAGAAGACATCATGCAGGAATTAGGTGTTGTCTTCTCTGAAAAAGACGAAGTGCTGCAGTCTCCCCCTTCGCGTGAGAGTTCGATAGATGATCTGGAATATGAAGACGAAAATACGGTTGAGGAATTGCAGCAAAAACTTCAGGAGGCCATTGAACAGGAGAATTATGAACAGGCTTCCCTCATCCGTGATGAATTAATTCGAAAAGGGAAAAACGGAAATTAAATTTACCTTAAATTCAAATGGATAAGACTATTTTTTTTGCACCGGATATCCTTGCCGACTTTACTCTTCCCGAGGAAGAATCGATGCATTGTTGCAAGGTATTGCGTAAAAAGAGCGGAGACGAAATACTGATTACCGACGGGAAAGGTAAATTTTACGATGCTACCGTTGCGATTGCTCATCCGAAACATACCACGGTGGAGATTGTCCGGGAAGAGGTGTATCATAAGCCCTGGAAAAACAAAATTCATATTGCTTTTGCTCCGACTAAGAATATGGATCGGACAGAGTGGTTTGCCGAAAAGGCTACTGAAATCGGAATTGACGAGTTGACGCCTTTGCTTACCCGGTTTTCGGAAAGAAAAGAAATAAAACCCGTTCGGATCGAAAAAATTCTCGTCTCGGCCATGAAACAGTCGCAGAAAGCACTTTTGCCGCAATTGAATGAGATGATTCCTTTTCGTGAATTTTTAGCCCGCGATTTTTCCGGTCACAAATTGATTGCACATTGTCATGCCGGTGAAAAATTATCCTTGGCGAAAATTTCCGATACAGAAAAGGATGTCCTTATTCTTATTGGTCCGGAAGGAGATTTTAGTGAAGAGGAAGTGCAGATGGCTTTAGAGAAAGGCTTCACTGCCGTAAGCCTGGGAGAGAGTCGCCTGCGAACTGAAACGGCGGCCTTGGTTGCCTGTCATACCATTCACATTGTTAATCAGTAAACCTCGACGGAGGTTTTTATGAATAGAATTCTGTGCTGTGAAATCATAAAATATGCTTGTTAGATAAAATAAATCAGGCATTAATTGCCACTTATCCAATATTACTAACCTTTGTGTAACTATCTTACAAGCCGGAAACATATTGATTTCTCTCAGATTAAATTCTATTTTTGCCGATGCAACGAAATAATTTCTTCTCTCTTGGAGTGGATGAAATATGATATTTATTCTTATACAAAATAGGCGTATTATTTTTTAACATAAATGACAAGTTAATATGAAAACAGTAGTAGTTTATTATTCAGGCTATGGCCACACCAAAGCAATTGCAGAAGAAGTAGCAAAAGGTGCGCAGGCTGCACTTGTTGCCATCAATGCTGAAGGACTTATAGAAGAGTCGGAATGGGCTCTCTTGGATGAGGCCGATGCGATTATTTTAGGTTCTCCTACGTATATGGGAAATGTTAGCTGGCAGTTTAAACGTTTTGCTGACGATACATCCAAAAGATGGTTTACCCGTGCTTGGGATGGAAAAGTTTTCGGTGGCTTCTCGATCAGTGCAAGTCTTAATGGAGATAAACAAGTTACATTGATATTCTTACAGACATTGGCTTCTCAACATGGCGGCATCTGGGTTAGTTTAGGTTTGGCTCCTGCAAATTCATCTACATCATCCCGCAAAGACCTCAATGCTTTAGGTGCTTCCGTCGGACTCCTAGCTCAATGTGATGGTGATCTGGGAGCAGATGCTATTCCGGAAGGAGATCTGAAATCTGCAAAATTTTATGGAGAAAGAGTTCTTCAGTTTGCTTCAAAACTGAGAGGATAAAGAGCGTATTTTCTATTTTAAGGAAAAAGCCTGAAACTATTTTATATATAGTCTCAGGCTTTTTGCATTTCAGTAATAAAATACTGTAATATACTATAAAACCGGAACAAGAACGCCCTGTGTTTGTTTACTCTTCAAAAGGGGATGATGAAGTTCCCAATGATGCCATATTGTCCTCTTAACTTTTATCTACTGATTAGAACGCAATGTTGTGATTTATCCAAAAGGTATGTTATTGTAAAAAAACGATACGAACGAGTCTCTTAACAGCCGTTACGTTTTTGTTTCAGGCTGACTTATGTGTGTTTATCTTGTGGCGTTAGAAAGCCGGCAGATTTTTTTGAGATGTCGGCTTTCTTATGTTTTTTTTGGAATTTCATTCAAAAAAAGCCTCTTCTACATTCACATGCAAAAGAGACCAAACTGACTTTTTTATCAACCTTAAAAAGTTCTTAAACTCTAATTCTTAAAAAATCCACTTGTACATGGAAAAATAGCTTACTCCAATAACACTGACAAAAAAGTACTTACAATTATCCCAAATCTACAAAAATCAATATCATACAGTTGAATAAACGATTACTCTATATTTTGTGCAAATTAAATACTCTTTCTGTAAATCCATATTTCTCCCTTTCGGGAAGAATATACAACTGTTATTTAGTTGTTGTTTACCTTTAATTTTTTATCTAATCTGAATAAAAGCATTGACTGTAAAAGAAACAATGTTATTAATTTCTATCCGGTTTTCACAATTGCTACTGCTGTGACATCTGCGGGAAAGAAAATTATATATCCGACCCACACAGTATCTATTGTGGTTACATCTGCCGAAAAAACAATGTTATTAATTCCTATCCGGTTCACACAATTGATATTGGTGTGACATCTATGGAAAAGAAAATAATGTTGTCAATTTCTATCCTCTGATAGAGCCTTTGGCTTTTATTAAACACCCCCTTCTAATGGATGATATTTTACTATAGTCAGATTAAATTGTAAAAACAATAAGTGAATAAATGCTTGTATTGTATTGCAATATTACTAGTTACATAATTGTTCGTTACTTCACAAAGATAGTATTGTTTTTTTTATATACAAATTATTTTATTAAAAAACACGAATTATTTTTTAATAATCCGTGTTTCAATACTTTTGCTGTCTTTTTCGCCGGTTGCATACCGGATGTATTATTTTGCCTTATTCAGCAACAGATTGCTTCTCCTTATCTACAAAGCGGGTATTTTTCTCAATGGTTATCCATTTGAATAATTTATCGGAAGGTCTGATCTTCTCTTTCAGGCGAATAGAAAATCTATCTCCCTTTACGGCTTTATCTACCGGCTGGAGATCGACCCGGATTTCATCTATAACTGTAGAAACCGCACCGGTGGTAGGCCCTGTGACCAGAATCTCATCTCCGACCTTCAATTCGCCCGATTCCAGTTGAAACTCGGCAACCCCCAAGTTTGAAAAGTACTTGATGCCTTTTCCGATGATCACTTTTTTCTTCGTAGAGCCCGAGCCATAATTGCTGGACCATTCGCCAATACGTTGTCCCAGATAGTAGCCGTCCCAGAATCCGCGGTTGAAAACGGTTGCCAGACGAGTGTTCCAATCTTCTATTTTTGTTTCAGAAAAAGAGCCTTCACAATAAGAATTGATAGCCTCACGGTAGCAGGTGACTACGGTGCGTACATATTCCGGTCCGCGTGCTCTGCCTTCAATTTTGAAAACGCGCACACCTGCATCCATCATTTTATTCATAAAATGAATGGTTTTCAGGTCTTTGGGCGACATGATGTATTCGTTGTCAATTTCCAATTCGATGTTGCTGTCTTTATCTTTGACGATGTAGCCCCGGCGGCAAATCTGATTGCAAGCTCCCCGGTTGGCAGACAAATCTTTTTCATGCAGGCTCAGGTAGCATTTTCCGGATACGGCCATACACAGTGCTCCATGACAAAACATTTCGATGCGGATAAGTTCTCCTCCCGGACCTTTAATTTGTTTTTCCACAATGTCCCGGTATATAGCGTTCACCTGATCCAGGTTAAGTTCTCTGGCCAGCACCACTACATCAGCAAATTGTGCATAAAACATCAGCGACAGTGTGTTTGTGATGTTCAATTGTGTAGAGAGATGTACTTCTACACCAATGCTTCTGGCATACATCATGACTGCAACATCCGAAGCGATAATAGCAGAAATATTGGCTTCTTTAGCCGCATTCACAATTTTATGCATCAGTGAAATGTCATTGTCGTAAATAATCGTGTTGACCGTCAGGTAACTTTTTAAGCCATTCTCGCGACAGATTTTAGCAATATTCCGGAGATCGTCTTCGGTGAAGTTATTTGATGATTTTGCGCGCATATTCAGCCCTTCGATGCCGAAGTAAATAGAATTTGCTCCTCCCTGAATAGCGGCAGTCAATGAATCGTATGACCCCACAGGAGCCATTATTTCAAAATCTTTTATATTGTGCATTGGAAGTTATTTGTCGAATTTGGTGCAAAGATACTATTTTTTGAACAAAATGAAGAACCGGTAATTCTTTGATTCAAGAAGATACTATTCAGTGGTTTGGAAAGGAATATGGATTTGTAATGCTCGCTTTTTGGGGTTAAATATGCAGATGTAAATCTGTCGTGGAGAGAAGAAGAAGCCGGTTGCTTATTTTTCTTCTCAACCAAAATCCGATTTCATGAAAGCTTCATCACAGATTCCCGCCGAAAGTCTTATTTTTGCATGAACAGAAATCAAATGAATTAGAATGATGTACGAAGAATATATTGATTTTATCAAAGAAGTCGTTGGAAAAGTTGCCAAACTTCAACTCTCGTATTTTCGCGCCGGGAATCTGGATATGCACACCAAGTCGAATGCTTCGGATGTGGTGACACGAGCCGATAAGGAAAGCGAAGAAATGATAGCTCAGGCTATATTTGAAAAATATCCCGATCATAAGATATTGGGAGAGGAGGGAGGTTTTCAGGGAAATGAGCACAGTGATTATCTCTGGGTTGTGGATCCGCTCGACGGAACCACGAATTTCAGTCAGGGACTTTCTATCTTCTCCATATCCATTGCTTTGCAGTATCAGGGTGAAACAATTGTCGGGGTTGTATATGCCCCTTATTTGGATGAACTTTTTGTTGCCTCCAGGGGTGGAGGAGCATATCTGTCTTATCATGGCGGAGCATCGACCCCTATTCACGTAGCTGCTAAAACAGAGCTTCGTTTCTCTGTGATTGCTTCCGGATTTCCTTACGACAAAGGAATCAATTCAGACAATAATAGTCGGGAAGCTTCTTTGATAATTCCTTTCGTTCGGGACTTTCGCCGTTACGGATCGGCTGCCTACGATCTCTGTTGTATAGCTTGCGGAATGCTTGACGGTTATTGGGAAATGGCTCTTAATCTATGGGATGTGTGCGCCGGAGTCTTGATTGTTGAGGAGGCCGGAGGAGAAATCTTTCCTTATCGTGAAGATCGGAATATATCGGTCATTGCCGGCAATTCAGTTATTGTGGAAGAGATAAAAAAGGTGATTCTGGCATAAAATTGCAGTCCTTATTGTTTTGCGTTGATAACTGACCTGCCCGTATGCCGGGTATTAACAAGAAGGTATTCCCTTGCACGCGACTGAGATATTTGCTTGTAGCGGAGGGCGGTTTGGCTGTGTGTATCCGGGAGATATGTTTCGGTTGGGCAAAGCTGCATTCTGTTCATACGATACGTGGCACGCCGGAGGTTGGCACCGAGGAAGAAATCAAAGGGTCAAAGGCTATCTCATTTCTGAAATGAAGCCTGATTTTTATTAAATCCCCCTTCCAATAATGATTAAAGAATCAGGCAGGTTTCATCCTGCCTAACCGTAAAAATAAAATCGGAGGAATAACTAATCCTTGCCTATTTTGTTTTTTATTCCCTTGAAGACAAAATGTCCGTGTTGAATCAATGTCGGGATAAATCCGTAGTGTTTTGCCATGATATGGAAACGCTCTTTTAGCGAGGCTTTGTGGTTGCCTGTTGTCATTCCTTCGTTGAGGTAATTGATTATTGTCAGCCGGCTGTTGTGTATTGCGTTTGTCTTTTTCATCATCCGGATACACCAGTCGACATCAGCCGAAAAGCGATAAGATAAATCATAGGGTTCAAAGAGGTCGCGACGGAGTATAAATGCCTGATGGCTGACCAGCATCCCTTGCGAGAAACTGTGCCATGTCATTGTTTCCGGTGCACGATGCCAGCGCATTCCTACAAACATGCGCTTTTCGTTTACCAAAGCTGTTTCTCCGTAGATAACGCCGGGCTGTTCGTCTTGTGGTAATCCGTTCATGATCCTTTCCACTGTATCTTTGGTAAAGAATGCATCTCCTGCATTCAGAAAACAGATATAATCGCCGGAAGCCAAAGCGGCTCCTTTGTTCATTGCATCGTAGAGGCCCTTGTCCGGTTCGCTGATTAGGCGGTGGATAGATACTTTCGATTCTTCTATTACGGATAAGGTTTTGTCTTTCGAAGCTCCGTCAATAAGGATGTATTCTATATCAGGATAGGTTTGTTCGGCTACACTTTGCAAGGTGTAAGGCAACGTTTTTTCGGCATTATAGGTAACTGTGATTACTGACAGTACCGGCTTTTTTTTATTCATTTCTTGCGTTTCGATTGATAAAGTTCGATATATTGGCGGGCTACCACTTCTTCCGAATAGTTTTTAATTACTTTTTCGCGGGCGTTTTTCTTCAATTCGGAGTGATTGGCTGTGTAAAGCGACCAAAAGATTCCGGCAGCCAGATCTTCTGCTGATTTATAGTGAGCCACGTATCCATTTTGCCGATGGTCGATCATTTCGGGAATACCGCCTACTTCGAATCCGACAGCAGGAATGCCGCAGGATAATGCTTCCATAATGGTGTTGGGCAAGTTTTCTTCGAGTGCAGGAGTGACGTAGAGATCGGCTGTATTGTATACCTCGGCGATGTCTTTTTCGTTGTTGAGGAATCCCATACAATAGACCGGAAATGGAAGCTGATTCACCACTTCGTCGGCCTGTCCGCCCATCATGACAATTCCCAATTCTTCTTTTAAAGAAGGATATTGCTCTGCCAGCAAACAACATGCCTGTAAAAGATAGTCAAATCCTTTCCGTTTGTCAGTCACTTTCATTGAACCGAACAGCAATAGCTTTTTATCGCAGGGAAGCTGCCGTTTTATGCGTATCTGTTGTTGAGGGTGTGGTGCGAAAAGAACCGTGTTGATAGGGTTGGGAATACTCTCCACCTGACAGTTCCCCAACAGCACACTTTCTTTTCCTTTTTTTGCCAGCCATTGACTACATCCTACAAAGGCGATGCGGGCATGTTGATAAAGCTTCTCTTTCCGCTTGAATATTTTGTGGGCAATGGCTGTTATTCCCGGTAACATCGGACAATCGAAGCACTTTTTTGTCCGGTAATGCTCACACTCCGACGTGTAGTGGCAGATTCCTGTCATGTTCCACATGTCGTGCATTGTCCAGATGACAGGTTTGCCGGATTCGACAATCTTTTGTATGTCTTTTAGCGAAAGCATTCCTTGGTTAACCCAATGAAGATGGATCACATCTGCTTTCCGGAAGTCCTCTAGCCGCGTCACATCTTCACCTGTATTTGCCAGCGAAACAGCGAAAAGGTTCTCTTTCCTGAATTTGTTTTCAATCCAGATACATACCCGTTCCCAAATAAAACGTAGTTTCAGGCGGGGAGATTTATCCAGAGGAATTACCCAGGGGTGATCCGAACTTTTATCTCTGACAAGCATGCGCGCTTTCACTCCGTTGGCATTCAAAGCTGCACCTAAACGCGAAGCCGCGACTGCTGCTCCTCCGTTTTTTTCGAATGTACTTATTATCAGAACCCGCATAAGGCTTATTTTTTTAAGGAAAATCTACGTAAAATGGTTTCCGACATTTCACGCGTAAAATTATCGAGATTGTAGGTGTTTTCTGCCAGTTTTTTACCCTGATGACCCATTGTACGTGCCATTTCCGGATTGTTTTGAATCCGATGGATGGCTTTTATCCAGCCATCTTCGTCTGAATAATCAACACACAGCCCCGCACCTTCCTCTTCTACATGCATATTGAACCAGGGATTGTCTGTCGTAATAACCGGCAGTCCCAGTGCAAAAGCTTCCACTAAGGTAGTTAATCCGACGGTATAAGGAAATTTCAGGCAGGAAATAACGACTGCTGAGGATTGGGCGACTTCTTTCGCTAATTGGTGCGGGATGATTCCGCCAACGTAATTAACCTGGATATTACTGCCTTTGGACGCATATTTTTGGAAAATAGCTTCCTGGTTCAGGTTTCCCATAACCGGAGGTGTAAAGACCGAAAGCCGGGCGTCTGTTTTAGAGAAAGCCGACAACAAGGTCTGAAAATCACGATTCTCTTTTCCGGTTGATATAAAGCGGGAAGATGGTTGCAGTTGTTCAGTCTCGAGCAGGTGGTTGTAAAAGTCGAGATCGGCTCCCCAATGTATCAGTTGCATTTTTTCTGCGGCTACTTTCCCTGTTTGCAAGGAATCCTCAATCAGCCGTTCGCTGAACAGAAACATCTGGTCGATGCCTCGGTAGAAGAAACGGGAAATTTCGTTTTTCAGTTTATTCGGTGAGGATACCACTGCGGTGTGATGCCAGATGACAATCGGTTTACGGTAAAAACCGAATGCCCGGAGAAAGATGATAAGTTCAAGTCCCCGGAAAGAGGTGCCGTAAAGCACGTCGTATCGCTCTTTACAGAAAAGGATTTGCCACAGATTGTACAGCATCATTTTGAAACGGCTGGAGAAATATTTGTACGGATGCAGAATGGACTCGATTCCGTATTTTTCGAAATGGGTCAGGCCGTACAGAATATGTCCCGGATGTTTGAACTCTCTCCATTCCTGCAAAGCTTCCCGAATGGGACGTGTATGATAATAGTAGATTTTCATTCAGAATAATTGTTGTACTGTTGAACCCTCCGCTTGTATAACCGGTTCACCCGATGAGGCATTCGATAATAAACCCATTTTAATCGCCGAAGTCACCCTTTAGTGTTCGCTTGATTCGACGGATGGCCTTTGCTGTAAACGAATTGGTGCGCCGGTAGAAGTTTTCGATAGCTTTGCGGCCGAGTTTACTCTCTTCAATCGGTGAAATTTTTACGACGGGAATTTCCTGCATGAAAAGTTGATTGGAGTATAGTCCTCCGCCACCGCAATGCGTGCCGCTTCCGTCAAAACCTTCGTTCGAAACCAGTGATTTACCCACATTCAGTGAGAGGATATCTTTCAGAAACAAACTCGCATTCCAGCGGATGGCCCAGGAGTTGTTTTTCCCTTCAATCTGTTTGCGTAGCATTTTGGTATAGCCGTAAGTCCCGTTAAAATCAAAGACCTTGGTCAGGTTGGCTGATTCCAGTTCGGCGAGCAAAGCCTTCCCGTCGAGGTTGAGGTGCTTCCAGGCTCTGTCCCAGGTTGCCCAGCCCCAGCTGCCTGTCCATTTCACCAGAAAGCTGTCAGGAAGAGACGGGTCGTGGGTAAAGTCACAGCCTTGGATATGTCCCACGCGAGGCTCGTTCTGGTAAGTTTCCAGCGCATCGTTCATAAATTTCAGAAAATAAGGCGATAACACCAAATCATCCTCCAACACAATCACCCGCCCATATTGGGACAATTGTGCAGTCACGCCGTCTACGATATTGGCGGCCAATCCCCAGTTTTTGTCACGTTCGATTATTCTTACTTCAGCAAAACCTTGAATGGAGCGGATGTATTCGCGTACTTGTGTTACCGAATCGACATCTTGTTCTCCTTTGGCGCCGTCGCTGTAGATAATTAGTGTTGAATCGCTTGCCAATTTGTTCAGAGCAAGAGAAGCTACCGAACGTTCTGTGTGTGGCAAACGGTTGTAAACAAAGAGAAGTATAGGTGCTAAATTCATTTATTAATCATTCTAAAAGGTTTCATTTACAATTACCTTTGCATTCTATTGAGGGTTTCTCAATAGAGATTTTTTTACTTTTGTCTTCAACCCTTTAGGTATTAAACGTCCAATGCGCTGTTTTTGCTTTAAAGTAAATAATGCGTCAATGGGTTTCGTTACCGAAAGAAAGATCCGATAGAATATGCTTTTCAGGTTTCTGTCTTTCGGTTTGTAATCTCTCAAAGTGGTGTCGTGGAGATATTTCCACCATTCTTTTCTAAATGGGTGAATACATAGTTGAGACCATGGTTTGACAGGCCCTACGAAATGAACAATGACAGGATCTTTTTGCGCTTTTTTTATTTCCTGTGAAGACCAGATTTGAAGAGCGACATCGCTGTGTACTCCAAAGTTGAAATTGTATTCAGGAGGTAAAAAAAGTACCTTTTCCTGGCATAAATAATTCAGAAAGTCCTGATCCGGCAATCCTGTTTTATCAAAGTTCTTATGAATAAAGTCAATGCCTTGCTCCATAAAGTTACACTGCCTTAATTCTTTAAGATTCATTAGACATACTCCGGAATTGAAGTAAAAACTTGTGCGTGTTATCCCTAATCTGCTTAGAAAATGTGGAGAGTAAATTGGCATAGTATCTTGTACTGCAGCTAGATAATGCTGACTGATATCTGTCTGATAGATACCTGTTAGTGATTTGCGGACAATAACATCTCCGTCGAGATACAATATCTTGTCGATTTCAGAAGCAAGGTAAGGAAGAAATAAACGCAGCAAAGCACTTTTGCTGTGTCTTGTCTCCGGAAATACATCAAGTGCAGCATTCGTGACTGTCAGAGGATGAAAAAAAGCTTGATGAGCGGAAATGAAATCTTTTATATATTGAAGATCGGTGCCTTTTAAAGCACTGTCTATATAAAGCAGGTATATATGAATCTCACTGTTCGGATTGTTTACAAAAATGGATTGTAACAAAACGGTAAGAGGTACCATATAGGCTGAATCAGCAGCAATTGCAATGTTCAAAATCTGCTTATCACTATTGGTATAGTTATCAGAGAGCGGAATGACGTCCTCCTTCTCGATGCCGTTAACGGGAGTTCTTCCTATTAAGAAATTGTTCTTTTTTTGCTTGGCTATCTTTTCGATTAAATGCAAAGAAAATTTTTCTCTTGCATTTATAACGATAATTTGATCAAAATCTTCATCCTGGGCAATTCGTATAATTCGTTCTAATGTTGGTTTATCTGCTTCTCCTTGATTTGGAATGAATCGAATGGGTGCATGCTGTTTCGAAGGGAGAATCGCTTCCTTATGGTGAATCCCGTTGTCTACATACCAAATAGAAAGAGAGTTTTCTAAGCTTGATAATGCATGCATGACATCTGCTGTTTGATCCGAATTGGCAGCAGGAATGACTATTGCTAACATTTTGGGTATAGTCCTAAGCGCGATGTAAGGAACCTTGCCTAAACGCGCTGCAGTTTCTGAAAAGGAACTGGCAGAAGACCCAAACAAAGTTCTGGTTCTGGATAGAGTGTAGAGCTCGACTAAAGCATCCTGCATTCCATTCACACTATTCCGGTCTGTAGACTTATCCAGAAAATGGATTCTTTTTGGGAAACGTTGTGTAAGTTGTTGCTTATCTGGTTCAGAGTCGGATGCAAGATAAAATTCAGCCTGATTATCTGTTGTGATAACCTCCTCTACCTTGTTGATAAAGAGCTCCGTTGGACTGAGGGCAATGGAGGCTGTGTTATCTGTTCGTCGTATGTGTATTCCATAGGTGTGTTCATTAAAAGAGGCCGTGTTTTCTTCAATTCTATGCTTGAGTGCCAAAGTTGGGTTCAACAAGGAGAAAAAGGCATGTGTTTGGGGTTTGTAGAAATATGTACAAGCCGCAATGTAGCTTCTCTTATTTTGTTTTACCCATTTAAAAAAATTGAAGTTGTCAAGCATCAACGTTGTTGATGCCTGTTCCTCGATGGAAGAATTAAACAGTATTTTATGAAAAATATAAGGAATATAAAAATTCTTCCGGCGTGGTCTGTCGAAGATGAAATAGTCACAATACCTGGCTTCTTGGATTGTAACTCTTGAAGAATTAAAAGGAAGAAATAGTTGGTCGAAACGGCAATTTAATCCTTTGTCCTGAAACCAGATTATACGTAAACGCTGCCCTGTATCGTTCGTTAAAGCCAAAGCCGAGTCTATTGCTTTCATTCTATTGGCTAATCCTCCGTATGGAACGAGTGTTATCATATTGTAATCAATTATAGTGCAAACTTACTACAAAATCTTATTATGGGGAGTATTTTTACTCTCTTTTGTCTTTTGTTGAAGTCGTTTTCGGTCAGTGATTTAATTTGAAAATGAGGCTCAAATATATCATAAAAAGCAGTTTAGAATCTACATCAATCACCAAAGTTTCCATGAGTTAAAGTCAACCCCTGTGCAAATAGAAGCATTCCGCATGCCTAAATACATACCCGGATTGGAACTGAATGTCCCAATAAACTGTTCCGATTGGGCAAGTAGATCGATTGAAGCGAACAGTCTTAAGAATTGCTTGTGCTGTTGGTTTGTCGGAAGAGACGAAAAATCACGAAAGAAAAATCCATGTTCTTCTTTCTGACAAAAAGTACTGATATCCCATTCCGGATAAGATTGATGTATTTGTTTTATTACAGCATAGTCGTCGGTTAGTACAAAACCTGTCTTTATGGCTGTGTTTTTAACCTGGCTAAAATATGCAGTTATTGGTTCAAGCTTATGTTCTACGAATTTGTCTCCGCCTCGGATATGAAATCCGATATATTTTTCAGGAAGGTTTACAGTATTCTTGAATTGGTCGATTGCTTTTTGCGTTGTACTATTATAGCGCCATGTTATTTCAATCAGTTTAGAACAAGCATGTTGTATATCTCCCTCAATGCCCAACTCCGGTATATAATAGTTTCTCTTTGCTCGATAAGGATCCCTGCTTCGTCCGAACACATCTTGAGTTCTTAATTGCGTTTTTCCAAATGAAAAATATGGATACAGATCTTTCCATGCATCCATGCGTCTGTCTCTGACTATTAGTTTTAGAGCATATTTCCAATTGCTTGTTTTATAATGTTTTTTATCATCCGTCACTTGCGGACAAAATGGAAGAAAAAAACCGTTCCATCCCTCTTGTAAATGGAAGTTAGTAGGCCCTGCACAAAGTTTAAACTTGATTTTATGTTCCAAACAGAATAACATGGCAAGAATCATGTTGTTGTATTCAGAGAAAAAGCCAGCATTTGTTCCGACTTTATAGATAAGTTCTTTCCTGAAAGAATTATTTAATTGCTCGTATGCTCTGACTATCATAATTTTTCTGCTGGGCAAATCAATGTTGTTGTTTGAAAATCAAAAAGAGAGAACAATCCTTCGTCATAAAGATACATAGGTTGCGTCTTCTTATATACAAACATAGTATAATTATCTCATTTCCGAAAGAAGTTTTTTTAAGCCAGGCTTTCTAATAGAGCTTGCACACACGCAAACCTTATATTATTCTCAGCCAAATGTTGATTAGATATCATTTGGCTGAGAATTTAGTGTTCTAAATAGAATGCCTGCAATATTTCCAACCTGTTCATGGTTGCCACTTGTTTATTTGACAAATCCAACAACCGGTATATCGGTTTACTCTGTTGTTAATTTTATCTTCAAGTCAACGTCTATTTCTTTTTCCTTTTCCGGAACTGTAACTGCAATAATCAGTGGTGCGGCATTTGCCGTCACGCTTGGAGTTACATTCACAGATAAAATATACTTTCTGTCTGCTGTTTTTATCAATGTTAGCTGGTTCAGACGGCTATCGGCATTGCAATGTCTTGGGCTAACAACAAATAATGAATATTTAGTAAGATCGATCGCCGGGCTACTTGTGGCAGGTAATACTAATTGGCTAAAATACGTTGTAGAATTGATAATGTAGGCACTGTCGGTCGTCAATGGCTTCCATTCCGTACCATTGGGTAGTTTGTAATTCTGTATACTTACATCTGTCGGATAGGTCACTTCCTTGTCGGAAGAATCACAACCGGTAAAAAACAAAACACAAGCAAGTGTTGCGAAAATAGAGGATAAGGTTTTTCTCATGGCTTTTTATTATTTGTAAATGTTTGCTTCCTCGGTGAGCGTTACGAACTCAAAATCTCTATTTTAAACAAATAAGAGCCTGATTATGTTCATTCTAAAAAAAATGTAAGCTGCTTGATCTAAGTTATTCTCGATTTTTAGGTTTCCCGTATTTGTGAAGAGCATATAAATCTTTTCCTGTCAATAAAGATAAAACGGCAGACAGAAAGGCTGTATAAAGTTTTTTATGAAATGGATAATAATAGAGAGCAACCGAAAACTGACGGAGCGCAGTGGTAAAATGTTTTGATAAAATTGCATTTACCATTTGTCTTTTGTGCCAGGATGAGACATACTTTCTCACCCCTTTTCGATGTGCAGCTGTTGTAACCAGTGAATCAAAATAGGCATCCATCGGGTTTCTTTTCAGAAAAGGACGTTCGTTTTTCCCGGAAGTAATAAGATTGTAAATCGCAGTCTCTTTTCTGTAATATGCCAAATCGGCTATCGCATAAAGTTTGGTGATGGCCATGATGTCTTCCCCCGATTTGATGCCCACGGGAAAGCCATCGGTGAGGGTGATGACGGTTTTCTTAACGGCATAAGAGGCTATGTGTATCGGTGAATTCATGCCGCAGGCCAGTTCGTAAAAATTATCCAATATACCGTCTGTGCCATCGAATGGAAACCGCCCGGATATTTGTGGATGGATTATTTCTCCGGATTCTTTTTGAATGCTGTAGGAGGTGGCGTATAATCCACATGCAGGGTATTTGCGAATTAGATAGACAATGATTTGCAGGTGATCCGGTGTCCATTCATCATCTCCGTCTATAAACGCGATATAGTCGAAGCGCGCTTCGGTGTATCCTCTGTTGCGTGCCGCCGATACTCCCTGATTTTTCTGATGTATGATTCTGATTCGTTCATCGGGAATGCTTGCTATAATTTCCACGCTCCTGTCTGTGGAGCCATCATTGATTATCACCAGTTCGAAATCGCGAAAGGTCTGATTTAAAATAGAATCAATTGTTCGGGAGATATATGCTTCTTTGTTATATAAAGGAAGGACAACGCTAATCATAAATTTTGTTTACAATTTAATCTTAAATGATGCGGTGGTTGTTGATAGGAATATTCAAACATTACTTTTTAGTTTATTCGCTGTATCCTAAAATAAATGAATCATAATTTTCTATTAGACATAAATAGATATAGAAAATTTAGATTTTTGATTTTCGGAGACAAACTTAGTATAAAAAATGCGAACTTATCAGGCTGTTTTGCTTTTTTATTTTTTTGCAAAAGCATATTCTATAATTACTTAGAACCTCTAAACTTGAATGCTATAAAGAATACAGCCTGGTTTGACTGAATTTGATATTTGAGTGAAAATTATTCTTTGCAAAAATTAATACTACGGATTTGGGGAAAATTGTAATCTCGACTAAACAATTTTATATTTTTGTCCGTTTCATTATAATAAAGAATAATTCTAGATAACAGATCGTAATACGCAGTAAATTATGACAGAAATTTCAAAAGAAAAGTTGCTCCATATCTACAAGCTGATGCTTGATATCCGCAACTTCGATAACAAAGTAAGCCAAATGGTGAAAAAAGGAAAAGTGCCTGGAATGACTCATTTTTCCGTTGGAGAGGAAGCTGCTAATGTCGGCGCAATCGCGGCCATTTCTCCGGGAGATTTAATTACCTCCAATCACCGTGGCCACGGCCAGAGCATTGCCATGGAAATCAATCTGAATGAAATGATGGCCGAAATTATGGGAAAAGCAAACGGGACATGTAAAGGAAAGGGAGGCTCTATGCACATTGCCGATTTGGATAACGGTAATCTGGGAGCTAACGGTATTGTTGGCGGCGGTATGGGAATGGCTATTGGCGCCGCATTGACTCAAAAAATGAAAAATACGGGCAAGATTGTGCTTTGCTGCTTTGGCGACGGAGCCTGCAACGAAGGTTCTTTTCACGAATGTATTAATCTGGCTTCGATATGGAAACTTCCCATCATCTTCTATACTATCAACAATTTGTATGGGATAAGTACTCCGATCAAAGATGTGATCAACATCGATTATAATTATTTGCGTGCCGCTTCTTACGGTATCCCCGGACATCTGATAGAAGACGGCAATAATGTATTGGACGTTTACACTAAATTTGAAGAGCTTGTGAAATATGTTCGCGAAGGCAATGGCCCGGTGCTGGTGGAAGCGTTAAGCTACAGATGGTACGGACACTCTTCTTCCGATGCCGGAAAATATCGTACAAAACAAGAAGTGGATGAATGGAAGAAAAAAGATCCGAACATCAAATTCCGAAGCTATTTGATGGACAACAACATTGTTTCGGCAGAGGAACTTGAATTGATTGAAGCCAAATCGAAAGAAGCGGTCGAAGAATCTGTGAAATTTGCACAGGCGAGTCCTGATCCTTCTTACGAGTCGGCTTTCGAAGATATTTTTGCAGATTAATCCGATTTTCAACTAAAAAAGCTTTCATAAATATAAAAATATATTCATAATATAAATATGAGCAACGAAACTAAATTGATGACCGTCAGAGACGCGATTATTAACGCAATGTCTGAAGAAATGCGTCGTGACGAAAATGTGTTCCTGATGGGTGAGGACGTAGGTGTCTTCGGAGGCGATTTTGGAACATCTGTAGGTATGCTTGACGAATTTGGGAAAGAACGCGTGCGTGACACCCCTATTTCGGAAAACGCTATTTCCGGTTGTGCTATCGGTGCAGCCATGACGGGAATGCGCCCCATTGTAGATGTGACATTTATGGATTTTGTCGTATATATGATGGACAACATTGTGAACCAGGCGGCAAAAACAAGATATATGTTTGGAGGAAAGGGGCAGGTGCCTGTTGTCTTCCGTTGTGCTGCGGGATCTGGTGTCGGGTCTGCGGCCCAACACTCGCAGTCGCTGGAGGCGTGGTTTACGCATATTCCAGGGTTGAAAGTGGTAGCTCCAGGAACTCCTGCTGATGTAAAAGGTTTGCTGAAAGCTGCCATCCGAGACAACAATCCGGTGATTTTTATGGAATACAAAGCTCAATACAATGTGAAAGGAGAAGTCCCCACCGACCCCGAATTTATTATTCCTCTGGGAAAAGCAGAGATTAAAAAAGAAGGAAAGGATGTAACCATTGTTACTTACGGACGTATGCTGGAGCGAGTGTTACAGGCTGCTAAAGAAGTAGAAGAATCGGAGGGTGTAAATGCAGAGGTGGTTGACCTGAGGACTTTGATGCCGCTCGATAAAGAGGCTATTCTGGAATCGGTGAAGAAAACCGGGAAAGTGCTTTTGGTGAACGATGCTTATAAGACAGGCGGATTCATTGGCGAAATTTCTGCAATCATCGCTGAAAGTGATGCCTTTGATTATCTGGATGCTCCGATTATGCGTTTGGCAGGAGAAGATGTTCCGATGCCATATAGCAATGTATTGGAAACGCAAATGGTTCCGAGCGTAGAACGAATTAAGAAGAATATCCTTAATCTGGTAAACAAAAGATAAAGCGTAAAAAAAGATTATGGAAGATAAAAGATTAAGAGCAACTCCTGCGGCCCGAGCCTTGGCAAAACGCTTGGGGGTGGACTTGTTTAATGTAATGGGGACCGGCGCAAAAGGCCGCATTCACAAGGACGATGTTGCGGGGTTCAATTACGAAAAGAAAATACACATCTCTCCTCTGGCAAAACGAATTGCAGAGGAGCACAATATTGATTTGAACGGTATCACGGGATCCGGGCATCATGGCAAAATCATGAAGGATGACGTGCTTGCTTTGGTGTCCGATCCGAAAGTGAAGGCTTTCTTCGAACGGGATGAGCTTCACGGAACTGTGCCTGCAGCAGCTAAAGCAGCTATTGCCAAAGCAGCTCCTGTGGCACCGGCAACTCTGGTGTCTGCTTCGCCCGATTCTACTGCAGAAACAGAAGTGATTCCGATGACAATGATGCGGAAAATTATTTCTAAACGCATGGCCGAAAGCTATTTTGGTGCACCTACTTTCATTCAGACCTGGGAAGTCGATATGACTGAAATGAACGCTTTACGCGCCAAACTATTGGATCCTATCAAGGAAAAGACCGGGAAGAAAATTACGGTTACAGACCTGATCTCCCTGGCTGTTGTTCGCACGCTGATGAAGTACAAGTGGATCAATTCGAGTATCTCGCCTGACGGCAACGAGGTGACTTTCCATAACTATGTCAATTTGGGCGTAGCGGTAGGGATGGAAGACGGGTTGCTCGTGCCGGTGGTGAAAAATGCGCATAAAATGTCTATCAGCGAACTGGTGTTGGCCATGAAGGATTTGACGGAGCGTACGGCTTCCAAGAAACTAAAACCGGATGAGCAGGTGGGAAGCACATTTACCATCAGTAATTTGGGTATGTATGGTGTTAGCCATTTTACGGCGATTATCAATCAGCCGAATGCTGCTATTCTAAGTGTTTCATCTACTGTGAAAAAACCGGTGGTGAAAAATGATGAGATTGTGATACGCCAGATGATGAATATGAGTCTGACCAGCGATCACCGTTTGATTGACGGATTGGGGGCGGCCAAGTTTATGACTGATTTGAAGGCATTGATGGAGAATCCATTCACTCTACTGATCTGACAGGCTTTGCTTGTGTATCAGAGCAACAATTTATCAACAAATAAAGAATAATAAAAAGAAAACAAGAATATGGCTTTTGAAGTAATTATGCCTAAAGCGGGAATTGACATGACCGAAGGGCAAATCGTGAAATGGCTAAAACAAGAAGGCGATCAGGTGACCGAAGGTGAAATCATTCTCGAAATCATGACCGACAAAACGAGTATGGAAATCGAAGCGGAAGCTTCGGGTGTACTTTTGAAAATCCTTCATCAGGATGGGGAAACCGTTCCGGTGACAACAGTAATTGGCTATATTGGAAAAGAAGGGGAAGCATTGGAAGCTGAAACTGCTGTGGAAGATCAACCTGCTCCTGCTCCTGTACCGGAAGAAAAACCTTTGGCTAGCATTGCAGATGATAGCTATCACGTAGCTGTGATTGGCGGAGGCCCTGCCGGATATTTCGCGGCTATCCGTGCTGCTCAGCTGGGTGCGAAAGTGGCTATTGTAGAAAAGAAATGGTATGGTGGTACTTGCTTGAATGTAGGATGTATCCCGACGAAAACGTATCTGAAAAATGCCGAAATTATTGAAGCCATTGAAATGGGAGCCGGCCGCGGCATCAATTTTGAAAATACCAACTATTCCATCGATATGGATAAATTGGTGAAATTCAAAGACGGTGTGGTGAAAAAACTCACGATGGGTGTGGAAGCTTTGTTGAAGAGCAATGGCGTGGATGTCTTTCGTGGTGTAGGTAAAATTAATAAAAACAAGGATGTCGTTGTTGACGGCACCCAGATTATCAAAGCCGATAAGATTATTCTTGCCGGAGGATCTAAAGTTTCTAAAATAAATATTCCGGGTATTGACAACCCGAAAGTCCTTTCCAGCGACGAAATACTTTCTCTAAAAGAAGTTCCTGCTGCGCTGACTGTAATTGGTGGGGGCGTAGTCGGTACCGAAATGGCGCTCGCGATGCATGCTATCGGAAGCAAAGTGACTATTGTGGAAATGATGGATCGTATTGTCCCGGCTTTGGATAAAGAAGCTTCCGAAGCTTTGGCTTCCGCATTGAAAAAGAAAGGAATCAAAATCCTGAATTCTGTTTCCATCACAGGTATTGAGGAAAAAGGGGGTAAATTGCTCGTGAAACTGGGGAATGGAGAAGCCATTGAATCCGACAAAGCGCTACTCTCTATCGGACGTGTGCCTGATTTGGAAGGAATCGGTGAAGTTGAATTTGAAGTGGAACGCGGAAAAATCAAGGTCAACGAGTATATGGAGACCAGCGTGAAAGGTATTTATGCTCCCGGTGATGTGAACGGGATCAAGATGTTGGCTCACGTGGCATTCCGTATGGGAGAGGTGGCTGCTGAAAATGCCGTCAAAGGAAATACCCGTACAGTGAAACTGGCTTCTGCGCCTTCTGTAGTTTACACTTCTCCGGAGGTGGCAATGGTTGGGCTGACAGAAGAACAGGCTCGCGAGAAATACGATATTCGTGTAGGGCGTTTCGATTTTGCAGCAAACGGTCGCGCGATGGCTTCCGGAGAAAATCACGGTTTTGTGAAAGTTATTGCCGATGCTAAATACGGAGAAATCCTCGGTGTGCACATTGTTGGCCCGTCTGCAGCGGAGATCATCAATCAAGCAGCTGCGATGATGGAGCTTGAAATTACTGTTGATGAGGTGGTTAAGACTATCTATGGTCATCCAACCTATTCTGAGGCTTTGTATGAGGCATTCGCGGATGTGTTGGGAGAAGCTATCCACATTCCTAAAAAGAAAAAGTAGATAAATTTTCTCTCTCAATTAACAATATTGCTGTTTATTGAGGCGTATATTTTTAAGTCTAACCGGTTGTTAAAGTCGGTTAGACTTTTTTTTTAGCATATATCCGTCCGGAAGATGGAGTCTGTTTTTTTTATCAAAACAGACAGAACCTATTTTATCCGAATATTTCCCTTGCCGGATAATATCTCAGGTTGTGTGGACTTTCTCGATTCCACCCGAGGGCATTGTAAGTGGTGCTGGCTGGGTATTGGCAATATGCAAAGATGCTTGCTGAATCTGGCAGAGATAGAATTGTCTTGGCTTTTACCCTCTTTGTTACGGATAAAAAAAGAAGTCCTTTCACAAAATATCCAATTGGAGTTTCTTTTGCGAGAAAATTTATTTTTTAGTTATCGGATGAATTTTTCTGCTCGGAAAAAGAAAATCCCTGCCCTTACAAAGGTATTAATGACATAAAATTCATCCTTTTGCCTTTTCAACCGCTGGAATTTGTTTTTAGTATTTGAGTGGAAATGACTATCACCTTCTTATAAATGATACTTTTTTGAAGTAGTCCTGTAAAGTTAGTTTTATCACTTAATATCCTATGTTTCTTATTTTCAATATACTACTGATGTGTATACTGGCAACTAATGACGAACACTAACTTATTTCGATATAGTTTTATGTGCTCATCCTGTTATGCCGCTTATTTTTATATACTACAGATGCGCAGATACTTACAACTAATCTGCATATTTACTAAATATATTAAGGACGCAAATGTGAATGATGAGTGTTGCTTCATTATCATATATGCCAAGCTTCTTGTATCTAGTGCCTCTTGTCAAATACAGAGAAGTTGGGACATAAGCGTGCTGTCTCCAAATTTGTCGTGTCTTTCTTCCTCCCGGTTTCACCATCGGGAAGAAAAATGTTGTTTTGAAGGTTATTCGTTGGATGAGTTTATACCGGAAAGTTGATTTTTCTTACAACGCTCCCCGTTCAAATTTATCGATCATCTCTCCGGCTATACTCGTGTTGGTGGGATGCTCCGGTAGATTACCGCGTTTGAACCAGTGTGCCTCCACAATTTCCTTGTGATCTATTTCGATTGGTTGTGATTCGTCCGCTTCGGCTGTGAATCCGACCATCAGAGAGCCGGACAGGGGCCAGGGTTGGCTGGTGTAGTATCGAATGTTCCGGATATCTATCCCGACTTCTTCCTTGACTTCCCGGCGAACAGTTTCTTCCAGTGTTTCGCCTACATCTACATATCCTGCAATCAGTGAAAACCAACCAAATTTGAAGTTGGCATTGTTGGCAAGGAGTATTTTGTCGCCGGAGGTGATGGCAACGATAATGGCAGGCGATATTTTAGGAAAGAACAATGCGTGGCAGTTGGGACAGTACATGGCTCTTTCGTCCTCTTTATGTGCTGTTTTTGTGCCGCATTTTCCGCAATAAGCATGTTCGAGATACCAGTGATGCAAGTGAAAACCGACCAAACTGATCCATGCCATTTCAGGCTGGGGAACTGTTCTGAAAAACTGCATTTCCCGATACGTGAATGTGCCTGCGTGGTCAGTGATGTTATCCCAGACAATAAAACAAGAAGTGTTATCGATCGTGAATAGAAATGTTGCATCTACTTTCCTGTATATTTCCGGTAGTTCGCGTTTTCGGGGCAGTTCGACCTTCTCTCCCGATACTTTTATCATCAGTTTGTTGTCCTTGAAATGCAGGATATAGTCGTTGTCTGAAATGGATTGATGAGGTATATAGTGATTGTCGAAATGGTGAGGAAATATGTCTTGTATCATTTTTACTTTTTCTGATTCTATATTTTCCCTGAATACGGGATTTCATGCGGTAAAGATATAGAAAATAGAAAAAGGACAAAGCCTGCTTTTGCCTGAAATTTTATCGATTTGATAATTTAACAATGCTGGCGAACTGCAAATTTACATTGCTTCTCATGCTCTTTTATCCTTCATTCCGAGGATTTTTGTTTTTGTTATTCTACATGTTTTTAGATTCTGTGTCCGCAAAGACCATAGTTTTTTGTATGTTTGTGCGCAAATATATGTAATAAGTTTGCTACTTGAATAAATTTGAATTAAAAGCATTGCTTGACAAAAAAGTTCAGCAATACAATACTCCCGATTTTATAGAATCGGATCCCATATCTGTGCCTCATTCTTTTACATTGAAGCAGGATAGAGAAATTATGGGCTTTTTTGCAGCCATATTCGCGTGGGGGCAACGGAAAACAATTATCAAAAAATCGCTTGAACTGGCTGAAAGGATAGATAATGCTCCTTTTCAATTTATCAAAAATCATTCGGAGCAGGATTTAAAGCAATTGCTCGGATTTAAACATCGTACATTCAATGACACTGATTTATTGTATGTGATTGATTTTATGAAGAGGCACTATGCACAGGCGGAGAGTTTGGAGACTGCTTTTTCACCAGATGGCCGGTATGGTGTAGAGGAGGCTCTGATTCATTTTCAGGCCTATTTTTTCGAGTCTCCGGATGCGCCTCGGCGAACGAGGAAGCATATCCCTTCTCCGTTGCAAAAATCAGCATGTAAACGCTTGAACATGTATTTGCGCTGGATGGTACGAAACGATGATGCCGGAGTGGATTTCGGACTTTGGAATAAGATCAATCCATCTCAGTTGATTTGTCCGCTCGATTTACATGTGGATCGTACTGCCCGGATGCTTGGTTTGCTGGAGCGGGAAAAAAATGATTGGAAATCGGCTCTTGAATTGACGGAACACTTGCGACAGCTGGATGCGCAAGATCCAGCCAAATACGATTTTGCTCTTTTCGGAATTTCCATTGAAGAAAAATGTGTTATAAATAAATAGGAAAATACTCATTTCATTAGTTTTCGTATAATATGAAAAAAATTACGATTGTTTTATTCGTTATCTCGGCATTTGTGGTGAATGTCGTTGCGCAAAAAAAGATACTTGATCACTCGGTGTATGATGATTGGCAGCAAATTTCAAATTTGAACATTTCGTCAAAGGGAAATTTTACGTTTTTTGAAATACAGCCTCAGGAAGGCGATACAAGGCTTGTCTTTAAACCGAAAAGTTCAAAAAAACAGCTTGTGGTAGACCGTGGATACGATGCCGTTGTCACACCCGATGAAAAATACGCCGTGTGTCTGATTAAACCGTTTTTCAAAAATATCCGGCAGGCGAAGATAAAAAAAACGAAACCCGAAAATATGCCGAAGGATTCCATCGCTATCATTACATTGAAAACAGGACATATTCAGAAATATCCGAATGTGACATCTTTTCAAATAAGTAAAGAGAATCCTTCGTTTGTCGCCTTTCTTCGGAATGACACAGCTTTGATTCCTAAAGCAGAGAGGCGTAAGAAAGAATTGGGAAAACCGTTGATGGTGTATAACCTGTCTTCACAGAAAACGGATACGATTCACTATGTGGAACAATATTCATTTGATGCTTCAGGTCGAAATCTGGTCGTTGTGCTGAAAGATACGACCAAAAATATCAACAGTTCGGTCGCCTGGATTCAATTGCCGGGCATGCAAAAGGTTGTTGTCGCTCCCAAAAGAGCCTTCTATTCATTGCCCGTGTTTAATGAAGAAGCAGATAAGCTGTTGTTTGTCGCTTCAGACGATACGCTGTCCTCAGGAAGTAAGAAGTGTGAATTGCTGATGTATCAATCTGGACAAAAGGAGGCCAAAACCCTTATTCCTGTAAATAATAAAATAAATTTTCCGGAGAATTGGGCGCTGAATGAATATGCTACCCCTTTCTTCAGTCGAAATGGAAAAACTATTTTTGTGGGGATTGCTCCTGTTCAGGAACCCAAGGATACGACCCTTGTCCCCTTCGAGACAGCCGCATTGGATGTGTGGAATTATGCAGATGCGCAACTTCCTCCGATGCAATTGAAACGATTGAAAGAGGATTTGAAAAAAACGTGCCTGACGGTTTACGATGCGACGGAAAGTAAATTAATTCCAATGACCACCTCGTTTTTTGATAATACCCAACTTCTAGATCAGGGAAATGCTCCTTTTGTATTGTCGGCAGACGAAACAAAATCGATTGTGTCTACTCAATGGAATACACAGAATGAAATAGAACTCTCTCTGGTCGATGTTCATTCCGGCAAACGAACGCCTATCGCTTCGGGGCGCTTCAGCCTGATTTCGGCTTCTCCCGAAGGACATTTTGTTCTCTGGTTTAATCTGACCGAAGGGCAGTGGTATGTATATGATGTGGCAAAACAATTGACCCGCAATCTGACCGGGCAAATTCCTTTGAAATTTTGGGATGAGAAAAATGATATTCCCCAATATGCAGATGCTTACGGAATGGCTGACTGGCTGAAAAATGATCAGGCTGTACTTTTGTATGATTACTATGACATCTGGATGTTTCCGATGGATGGCGGAAAGCCTGTAAATCTGACGCAAGGATTGGGGCGTACGAATCAGATCGTGTTCCGGTATATGAATACGAAAGAGAAGCCCGGGAAAAACGTCTCCGGACAGACTCAATACAAGGAAAAAGATTTTATCACTCCGGAAACATCCATCGTGCTTTCTGCTTTCGATGATGTTTCGAAAAAGCAAGGTTTTGCCTCTTTGAAAATGAATGGTACTGCCAAACCCCGGATAGATATACTTGACGGATACACGTTTGCTCTGCTCAAAAAAGCCAAAGAGACGAACGATTATGTGTATACGAAAGCAAATTTTAATACGTCTCCGAATGTGTATCAGACATCAGATGACTGGAAAAAAGAGGAGAAGCTCTCTGCAATCAATCCTCAAATGAAGGATTATAGTTGGGGAGCAGCCGAATTGTATAAATGGAACGCTTATGATGGAACTGCATTAACTGGACTTCTCTATAAACCGGGAGATTTTGACCCGAATAAGAAATACCCGGTAATTGTCTATTTTTACGAAAGAAATTCCGATAAACTGTACACTTATTATCCTCCTGCACCGAGTTGGTCAACCATAAACATCCCTTTCTATTGTAGCCGTGGATATGTGGTGTTTGTTCCGGATATTGTTTACCATACAGGAGTACCCGGAGAATCAGCCTACAATTGTATAGTCTCCGGAGCTGAAAGCCTGGCAAAAAACACCTGGATCGATAAGGGGAATATGGCTATTCAGGGACAGAGCTGGGGAGGATATCAAGTCGCTTATCTGGTGACACGAACCAATATGTTTAAAGCTGCGGAGGCCGGCGCTCCGGTGTCAAATATGACAAGTGCTTACGGAGGTATTCGTTGGGGAACAGGCTTGAGCCGCCAGTTTCAGTATGAGCATACTCAAAGTCGTATTGGTCGCACTTTGTGGGAAGCTCCGGATTTGTATATCTCTAATTCTCCTTTGTTTCGGGCCGACAAGGTGGAAACGCCCTTGTTGATAATGCATAATGATGCGGACGGTTCCGTTCCATGGTATCAGGGGATAGAATATTTTATGGCTTTGCGACGTCTTGGCAAACAAGTGTGGATGCTTCAATACAACAACGAAGACCATAATCTTGTCGAAAGACGAAACCGCAAGGATTTATCTATTCGGATGCAGCAATTTTTTGACTATTACCTGAAGGCTTCGCCAATGCCGGCATGGATGAAAAACGGAATTCCTGCATCACGAAAAGGACAGTATTTCGGTCTGGAAAATGCAGAATAACTGTTTTTTCTTATTTTTCCAATAAGGAAAAATGATTGATTTGACGCTGAAGGCCTTTCCTGGAAGGGCCTTTTGTCTTTTTAGTGAAAAGTGGATTGAATTTTTTTTTCTTTCCAATAAACCAGAAAAACAGTCGTTTGTTTAGTACATAAATCGTATCTTTACAAGTCAGTAAAGTGAATGCTGGCTGTAAAGCCAGGGACTTCAGACTTATATTTTTCTTCTGTTCTATCTGTATTTTTGTCCTTTCTTCATCAAGGCAAATTACTTTTTATTGTTATTGCAGAAGAAACCCACGAGCAAGAAAAGAAAAAAATAATATATAAAATGATTTACAAATGGAATTATCAATCCCTTACAACCAACGAAGAAAAGATCCAGGAGGAATTAGCTGATAAGCTGAAAATTAGCCCTGTGCTTTGCCGTCTGCTTATTCAGCGAGGCATTACATCGGTAGAAGAGGCACAGTGTTTTTTTCATCCAAATCTGAATGATTTGCATGACCCTTTTCTTATGCCCGACATGGATAAGGCGGTCGACCGCATTGAAAAAGCTTTGGGTGACAAGCAGCGGATTTTGGTTTATGGCGATTATGATGTTGACGGAACAACTTCCGTTGCATTAGTTTATAAATTTTTACGCCGTTTTACTACGAACCTCGATTATTATATCCCGGATCGTTATGATGAAGGATATGGTATTTCGGTGCAAGGAATTGATTATGCCGAAGAGACAGGAGTGAAGCTCATTATTGCTCTTGATTGCGGCATTAAAGCGATTGAAAAAGTGCAATATGCAAAATCGAAGGGAATCGATTTTGTCATCTGTGATCATCACATGCCGGACGAAACTTTACCGGATGCGGTTGCTGTGGTTGATGCCAAACGTCCGGATTCTATTTATCCGTATGAACATCTTTCGGGATGTGGTGTCGGGTTTAAATTGGTTCAGGCTATATCGAAAAGCAACAATATTGCGTTTTCTGAATTGCACGATTTGCTCGATTTGGTCGCAGTCAGTGTAGCCTCGGATATTGTTCCGATTACCGGAGAAAACCGGGTATTAACTTATTATGGGCTTCGTCAGTTGAACACTTCTCCCAGTCTGGGACTGAAAGGAATTATAGAAATTTGCGGACTCAATAAGAAAACCATTACCATTAATGATATTGTCTTCAAGATCGGGCCGCGGATCAATGCTTCCGGACGAATGATGAACGGGAAAGAGGCGGTGGATTTGCTCCTTTCAAGTACCATTAAGGATGCTCGGGAGAAGAGCACGAACATCAATCATTATAATGAGGATCGCCGTGAATTAGATAAAAAAATGACGGAAGAGGCTGTCTCTTTTATTGATGAAAAAATGAATGTGAGCGGCACCAATAGCATTGTTATCTATAATGAAAACTGGCACAAAGGTGTTATCGGAATTGTTGCTTCACGCCTGACCGAGAAATACTACCGTCCGGCTGTCGTCCTGACCAAGTCAAATGGTTTAATTACCGGTTCGGCTCGTTCTATTATGAACTTTGATGTATATAAGGCCATTGAGGCATGCAAGGATTTACTTGAGAATTTTGGCGGACATACCTATGCGGCAGGACTTTCTCTGAAAGAAGAGAATCTGGATGAGTTTCGCCGCCGTTTCGAGGAATTGTCCGTAAAAATGATTAATGCAGAAATGATGCGTCCTCAGATTAATGTAGATGCAGAAATATCCTTCAGTGAGATAACCAATAAGTTTGTGCATGATTTAGGTCGATTCAGCCCCTTTGGGCCGGA
This sequence comes from Dysgonamonadaceae bacterium, assembly GCA_047605645.1. Taxonomy (GTDB): domain Bacteria; phylum Bacteroidota; class Bacteroidia; order Bacteroidales; family Dysgonomonadaceae; genus UBA1309. The sequence continues at coordinate 79,631 of JASGFJ010000006.1, forward strand.
AAATCTCAATCCGATATTCATGACTCATCGTGTCTGCGATTTCGGAACATCGAAACTTGTTGGCCGTGAAAATGTGCACCTTAAACTGGAAGTGGTAGACGGTACTTCCTCGCGGACTATACACGGCATTGCGTTCCGTCAGGGAAAAGTTCTTCGGGAGATTAAAAGCGGAAAACCTTTTGATATTTGCTACTCGATTGAAGAAAGTGTACATTACGGGCGTTCGAACGTGCAGCTGTATATCAAGGATATAAATATTGACAGTGCCGACTTGTAATAAAAACGAAGCCTGTTTTTATTCACCCAAAACAATGATTTGAAATCAGGCGAGTAGAGTCCTTGCATGCAAGGACTCTACTCGCCAGTAAAATTAAATCGTATGAAAAAATCTTTTTATTTGTTCGGTTGTTTATTGTTCGTATTGAGTTCATTAAATGCAGGAACTATGAAGACAGATACTTATCAGACATCGCATGGCGCATTGAAAGTGACTTTGCTTGGACATGCTTCTGTGCGCTTTGAATATGCCGGAAAAGTGATTTTTGTGGATCCTTATTCCCAAATAACTGATTTTTCGGTACAGCCCAAAGCGGATTTAATATTGCTTACTCATGAACATCCCGATCATTTGGATGCCTTGGCTATAAATCAGATCAAGAAATCCGATACGAAGTTTGTTGTATCGCAGAGTTGCCGGGATCAGTTGGGGTATGGAGAGGTAATGAAAAACGGAAGCAGACAAGAGATTTTTGGAATATCCATTGAGGCTGTCCCGGCGTACAATCTGTTACACAAAAGACCTGAGGGTGATTTCTTTCATCCGAAAGGGCGTGGAAACGGATATGTCCTGACTTTTGGCGGAATGAGAGTGTATGTGGCCGGAGATACGGAGAATATTCCTGAAATGAGTTATTTGAAGGATATCAAAATCGCATTTCTTCCTAAGAATCTACCATACACAATGGATGATGTTATGTTTTTGGATGCCGTTGGAAAAGTAAAACCTAAATTTCTCTATCCATATCATTTCTCGGAATTCGATCAGGAGAAACTAGTGCCACTCATTCAGAAACTGGGGACAGAGGTGATTCTTCGTCCGATGAAGAACAAATAAAATAGTTCACCTATTCTTCATTATAAATAGATTGGAAATTTCGGTCACGAAGAGCATTCAAGCATATTGCAAATGTCTTCGTGGCCTTTTTTCTCAAAAATGAATCCAATGGATATCTTTCATCAAATACTGCAACAATATTGGGGATATAGCCATTTTCGTCCCTTACAGGAAGATATTATTCACTCTGTAAGCGAAGGCCGTGATACACTCGGATTGATGCCTACCGGCGGAGGTAAATCCATCACATTTCAGGTGCCTGCCCTGGCAATGGAAGGTGTCTGTATTGTTGTTACGCCTCTTATCTCGCTGATGAAGGATCAGGTTGATAATCTGAGAAATTTAGGAATTAAGGCAGCTGCTGTATATTCAGGAATGAAACATCATGAGATTGTTATTGCATTGGAGAATGTGGTACTTGGTGATTATAAATTCCTGTATGTATCGCCGGAACGTTTGCAATCGACTCTGTTCTTGTCTAAGCTTCGCGTCATGAACGTCTGTTTATTGGTGGTAGATGAAGCGCATTGTATTTCGCAGTGGGGATATGACTTCCGTCCGTCTTATCTGTCCGTTGCTGATATCCGTAAAGAATTACCGGGTGTTCCGGTGCTTGCCTTGACAGCAACAGCCACTCCTGATGTAGTGAAAGATATCCAACTGCGTTTACAATTCAAAAAGGAGAATGTTTTCCAGAAAAGCTTTGACCGGACAAACCTGCATTACGTAGTCAGGCTGGTGGAAAATAAGATGGTTTCTCTCCTGCAAATCCTCCAAAAAACGAAAGGAACGGCCATTGTTTATGTCAGGAGCAGAGAGAAAACGAAAGAGATTGCCAAAGAATTACAGAAAAACGGATTCTCTGCTGATTTTTATCATGCAGGCATTAGCTCTGAAGAAAAAACGAGAAAACAAAATGCCTGGAAGAATAATGAGTGTCGTGTGATTGTTGCCACGAATGCTTTTGGGATGGGAATTGATAAACCGGATGTCCGATTGGTTGTACACATGGATGCTCCCAACTCTATAGAGGAATATTATCAGGAAGCAGGACGTGCCGGACGTGATGAAAAAAAAGCCTACGCCGTCATGTTGTACATGAAGACGGATACTACCCGATTGAAAAAACGCATAACAGATGAATTTCCGGAGAAAGCATTTATCAAGGATGTGTATGAGCAATTGGCTTATTTTTTTCAGGTTGCAGATGGATTCGGAGTCGATCAGGGATTCGATTTTAATATACATGCGTTTTGTCAGTCCTATAAGTTGCCGCTTCTCCCGACGCACCACGCGCTAAAAATTCTCGACCTGGCCGGTTACATTGAATATGAAGATGAGGTGGACAGCCGTTCCCGTTTAATGTTCAGTGTATTCCGAGATGATTTATATCGACTTGAACTTGCAGGCGGATATGATGAACTTATTTATACCATTCTACGCCTTTATACAGGACTTTTTGCCGACTATGTGTCTATTGATGAGAATGCTCTTGCTGCTCGAATAGGAAAAACCCGACGTGAAATCTATGAAATGTTGGTCTTTCTCGACAAACAACATATTCTGGATTATATTCCACAGAAAAAGACGCCGCTCATTGTGTATCGAAAATCGCGGGTTGAGAAGAAATATCTGGTCATATCTAAGGATGTGTATGAAACCAGAAAGACAAAATTTATAGATCGGATATCTGTTATGCGGGACTATTTTGAGCGGACGGATATCTGTCGCAGCCGTATTTTGCTGACTTATCTCGGAGAGAAGAATGTAAAAGATTGTGGACGATGCGATGTCTGTCTCTCTCGACGGAAAAAGGGGGTTGATAATAATTCTTTCGAAGCTATCCGGCTGAAGATAGAAGAACTGTTGCAAAAGGATGCTATCAGATTGTCGGATATGGAGCGTCTATTGCCGGATTATGAATTGGCGGAGACTTCTGCAGTTGTTCGGTTTTTACTGGATCAGGGTCGAATTGCTTTGGATAAGGAACGGCTGTATTTACCGGGGAAATAATTATACGAATTTTACAAACTGTTGATTTAGAGGCTTTTTCTTCTTGCTGAGGAATATTCAAATATTGTGTGTTCGTATATAGATTAAAGAAAGGCAAAGGCAGCTCGTTTTCGCCGCCTTTGCCTTTCTTTGAATTACAAATTCAGTAATTCAGATTACTTTTTGACTAAAGACTTTTCTACAGAGGTTGTTCCGTCTGTATATGTAATTTTCTTTAAGATAAGACCTGTTGTCGTTGCAGTCACTTCACGTCCGGTAATGTCGTAGTATTTCGTAGAAGCCACAGTTTTATTTGCGTCTGCCGTAGAACTGGAGACACCGGAGGTTGAGTTTGGAGTCCAAATAATACTATAAATATTTATCGCATTAATAGGGAATGTGATATTTACAGTGCCGGCAGTTGCCACATTTACTGTGTAGTATGGATAAACGGAACTAGAACCAGTATTGCTTGACGGGTTCGTAACAGTTGTAGCATCTGCTTCTTTGACCGTTTTATTGAAAATTTCTGTTTCGTCTAGTGTGATAACCATCGTTCTGGTAGCATCGCTGTTAGAACCTGTTCTAGCGGCTATTTTTAAAGTACCTGCACCTGTTGGGCTAAATGTTATGAATCTGTATGTTGAGGAAGATTTTCCCCCAGGTTTTGCTCTTGTTGAATATTGCGTACACTGGTCGATACTTGTTGGTGTACCATCGTAGAAGTAGGCTGAATTTGAATCAATAGTCCAATTGTAAGAAGATGTTGCTTTAAAAGTGAATGAACCAGCTGTTACATCGGTAGTAAATGGTGAGCTTGACAGATAACTGTCGAATGTAACTGTTTCTTGCGCATTCATGGAAATAGCGAAGAATGCACTTGCGCATAATAGTAAAAATTTTTTCATACTTTAAAATTTAAATAGTTAATAAAATAATTGAATGTGTAATTTGTTTTGTGATATTTTTGACCGGCATAGGACTTAATGCCCTTTCTGCGTTTATTTTGCCGGACTTATTTCAATCTTATAAATATTGAATCCTTTTGATTTTGAGAAAATAGATACCGTCGACTCATTTGTCGTATTTGTCACTGTTGTTTTTACAATAGCCGAACCATCCGAAGTTAGTATTCCCAATTCCGTGTTTCCTGCAACGATCGCTAAATCCCGTGTTTCTTCCGAACTGGCACTTATTCCGTACACTGTTATTTTAGAGTTTGCCGGAGCTGTGAAACAGATGTAGTTTCCTTTTTTCAGGGAACCTGTTCCTGGAAGTTTCAACCGCTGAGTGAAGGTGATTGTTTCTTTGTTATCCTGATACTTTTTCTTTCCGGTTTCTATGGATATTACTTTATCTGAGGCCGGAGTGAAGGTTAATCCGTCTACAGTTGTAACCGTAGAGAAATTATTGGTTTTTTGTTTGCTGAAATCCCATGTCTGAGCTTGAGAAGCAAAGAGGCAACACAAACAGAATGCAGCTGTAACTAAAAACTTTTTCATGTGTACAATAAATTTGGTTATTGATACAAAGTTGCTCATTCAGGATTGTATACCAGGGAGGAAGATTGGTTATCTTGGGGGGAGAAATCGGTTGTTTTTCTTTAAATGCCGCTGGAATACCTTGTTATGATGATTTCCTTCAGTTCTTTTCGGCGTATTTTTCCGGTTTCTGTTAAAGGAAGGACATCCATAAGGATGACTCGTTTGGGGTAGCAATAAGTGGGAAGTAGTTCTTTCCAGTTCGATTCTTTTATTTCGGATGTTGTAACCAATACAACGATTTCTCCAAATTTCGGATCGGGAAGAGAGGTTATAGCAAATGTGTCGCCAAGCAGCGGACGAAGAATTTTCTCCATCTCTTCTATTTGGATTTTTATGCCTCCGCTGTTAATGATATTGTCTGTACGTCCAAGGATGCGGAAAGATTGATCCGGACGCAATTCGGCTATGTCGTTTGTGATAAGGGTTTCGTTTGCAACTTTCGGTGCATTTATGCAAAGTGACCCGGTGCCGGAAAGCGATAGCGATACGCCTTCCAATGGAGTGTAATAGTCGCTGGCATCCTGTCCGCTTAATTTTCGCAGAGCAATGTGGGAAAGAGTTTCTGTCATTCCGTAGGTGGAATATACTTCATTGGGGAATGTTTTCAATACTTCCGCCATTTGAGGTTCGATGGCTCCTCCTCCGATGATCAGTTTTTTTATATGCTTGATTCTTTCTTTTTCCTTATCTATTTGCAAACTGTTGAATACCTGAAGAGGAACAAAAGCTGCAAAGTCAAGGGATGTATCTACATCTGCTAAAGGATGTCCTGTGGCCGGGCGAACGAATAAACGCATGCCGGTGATCAGGCTTCTGACGATAACCATCTTCGCTCCGATGTAGTTGAGATTCATACAAAGCAGTGCTTTGTCTCCCTGTTGCAGGTGAAGAAAGGAGCAAGTCATGGCTGCGCTCTGCATCATCTTTTGTTTGTCGGCGCGAATGGATTTGGGGCGACCTGTCGAACCGGAAGTCTTTACCCACACAAAACTTACTTCGTTAAACCATTCGTGAAGAAAAGAATATACTTTCTTTAACTCTTCCGATTCGAAAAAAGAAGTTGGCGATTGCTCAGAGAAGTCTTTTTTATGAAAAAAATGATCCTCTATACAGATGCTTTGCCGGGATATGTCGAATTCATAATTCATTAATATATACCTTTCACTGAGGTTTGTCCATCTATTTGCGACCAAAGACAATCTCCTTTGATAACTAGCGGTAAATCGATGTTATTGGTGTAAAGTGATCCGGTGCCCAATCCCTGTGGCAATGGATTATCAAATGTGGAACACCATTGGGCAATGGCATTCAGGCCTATATTTGATTCCAATGCGGAGGTAATCCACCAGGGAATATTTCTGGCGTTGGCCAGCTCAATCCACTCTTTTGCGCCAATTAATCCTCCATGCAAGGTCGGTTTTAGAATTATGTATTGAGGACATATTGTTTCCAGCAACCGTATTTTGTCTTCTGTTTCGTTTATTCCGATTAGCTCTTCGTCAAGAGCCACCGGAATAGGAGTGGTTTCCGTAAGTTTACGCATTTCATCCCATTGTCCGGCCTTGATGGGCTGTTCGATGGAATGAAGCTGAAACTCTGATAATCGTTTCAATTTTTCCGGCGCATCTGTCGGCGAAAAAGCTCCGTTGGCGTCTACTCGCAGTTCGATTGTTTCGGGAGAAAAATGGCGGCGGATATGACGTAGCAGCTTTAATTCCTGCTCGAAATCGATCGCTCCGATTTTCAATTTGATACATCGAAATCCGGCTTTTAGTTTGGTTTCTATTTGCTCGTACATCGAATCGAAATCACCCATCCATATCAAGCCATTGATAGGAATGCCTTTTTCTCCGCGCGAATAAGCCGTATTCCAAAGCCTTAAAGAGCGATTCTGGAAATGTCGCAATGCTGTTTCGAAACCAAAGAGGATGGATGGAAAATGCTTGAGCGACTCATCATCCAGTTCCCCTGTCTTTTCCCATTCATCTGCAAACCGGCGAAGGGTTGTCGAGTAGTTTGCATCGTAGTCGCAACTTAAATCGAATAGCGGTGCACATTCACCGATGCCCATGTGTTTTTCATCTGTCTGCGATTTAAGTACCACATACCAGACAGGATGTTCTAAATAAACCCCGCGGGAAGTTCCCGCAGGGCGTTTAAATTTTAAATTATAAGGAATAATTTCAATTTTGAATTTCATTGCATCACGGAAATTTAGGAAATTTCTTGAAATCCGGCTTCCGTTTTTCAAGGAATGCTGTCTTTCCTTCCTGTGCTTCGTCTGTCAGGTAATAGAGTAAAGTGGCATTTCCTGCCAGTTCCTGAATGCCTGCCTGGCCGTCCAACTCTGCATTTAATCCCATTTTAATCATCCGCATAGCCATTGGGCTGTGTTGCATCATTTCCTGAGCCCATTTCACTGTTTCGTCCTCCAATTGCTCGAATGGAACCACCGTGTTCACCAATCCCATCTCTAATGCTTGTTGCGCATTGTATTGACGGCATAAAAACCATATTTCGCGGGCTTTTTTCTGTCCAACAATACGTGCCAGATAAGAAGAGCCAAATCCGGCATCAAAACTGCCGACACGGGGACCTGTTTGTCCGAAGATTGCATTTTCGGAAGCGATGGAAAGGTCACAAACGACCTGCAATACATGTCCTCCACCGATAGCATAACCATTGACCATCGCAATGACAGGTTTCGGAAGCGAGCGTATTTGCTTCTGTACTTCAAGTACTTGAAGACGAGGTACTCCATCTTTTCCGATGTATCCTCCTTTGCCTTTCACATTCTGGTCTCCTCCGGCACAGAACGCTTTATCGCCGGCACCGGTCAAAACAACGACATAAATGTCCTGGTTTTCGTGACATATACGGAGCGCATCACTGATTTCCATTGTTGTTGTTGGAGTGAAAGCGTTGCGGTAACGCGGTCTGTTAATCGTAATACGGCCGATACCTTCGAAATAGTCGAAGAGAATTTCTTCATATTCTTTAATGGTTTCCCATTTGCGAGGTGTTGACATAAATTTCTTTTGGTTAATGAATTCTATACGGACAAAATTACACAAAATGCGGGAAAAAGCCGAAGTAAAGAGAGAGATTGTGCCATGTCTTTTCTCTCCATCACATCTTCAGGTAAGATTCGGCATTTGTTCGGATGTCTTTTCCGGACACAGATTATTTGTCAGCGCCTTGTGTATTATTCTTTTTTATGTTGAGAAAAACGGTATATACCGGTCTTTAACCGGGGATGTGAATGGCTTTTCCATTGTCTATTTTCACAAAATTCCGCTCAATAGCAATTTGTAATCCTCTGTTGAAGGCACTTTCGAGATTACTTCCACTACGACTGAATCCCAAAAGCTGGGTGGTCTGCTTGAATAGATCTTCCACCGGCAGACTGATTTCTTTTTCTGTGATTCCTTTGATGGCATTCGCTATCTCTTCAGCCGGCAGATCCGATACATCCCTGTCGGCATGTGTGCGGAATTCATTGTAGGATAAAAGTTGTTCTTCATCAACCCAACAAAATACCTTTTGTTCACTTTCTGATTGGTAATGAGGTATCTCCTGTAAAATGGAGTCCAGATGTTGCTGATTTCTATTTCCCTGGCGATTGATGTTCCATGCATTCAGTATACGTTTATATAGCAGCGTTTTGCTGATTGGAGCTTCTTCCGAGAGCACAGATTGTAATTGAGCTTGTATTTGCGCTTTGTTTTTGGGTAAAAAGAAGCCTTCGGGATCCGAAAACTCTTCCAGTACAGCTTTCGAATAAGGTTGTACTTCTAATGATTTATGGGGCAATCCGGCTCCGGACCCATTGCTTATTTTGTTGATGGGTGGAAGAGGAACAGAAACAGGAGTCTCTGTCATGTCTACTACCTTTTCTATTTCTGTCTGTTTCCCATTTTCCAAAGCTTGGATTCTTTCCCGAATACTATCGAGAACAGAGGTTTTATTTTCCCACCAATCGAGAGTCCATACATGCAGGATGTTCCATCCGAGCAGGCGTAATGTATTGTATTGAACAATTTCCCGATCGCGGGTTGTTTTGGAATGTGTATAGCTCTCTCCGTCGCAGAGTATTCCCAAAATATAGCTGGAATTGTTGCTTTTGTCCACAACTCCGATGTCAATCTTATATCCCGAACATCCGACTTGTGTATGGGCCTGATATCCCATTTCCCGAATTGCCTCAGCGATGAAATGCTCTATTTCTACCTCTTGGTTTACTCCCGAAACCGATTGCTCCCATTGTGTTCGCTCTCTGCTTTCGGCGTATTCCAGAAAGCGTTTCAAGCCGGCAACTCCGACGGAGGAAGAACGGTTGAGGTCGATCTGGTCGGAGCGGAGAGTTGAAAAAATAAGCATTTCATAACGTGCTCGTGATACCGCCACATTTAGTCTCCTTTCTCCACCGATACGGTTTAGAGGTCCGAAATTCATGCTGACTCTTCCCGATTTGTCCGGCCCGTACCCGACGGAAAAAAGAATAATATCTCGTTCGTCTCCTTGTACATTTTCCAGGTTCTTGATGAAAATCGGTTCCCTGCTTTCCAGAGCAAGAGCTTCGAGTTCGGGATGATAGATAAAATAATCGGAAAGCATATCTTCGATCAAGGTCTGCTGTACTGAACTGAATGTGACCACTCCAATACTTTTCTGACGAAGTTCAGGGTTATTCAGACGCCGGCCTATTTCATCGATTACGGCTTGAGCTTCCGCCTTGTTTTGTCGGCTTTTTCCTTTGTCGTAATACCCTTTGATCGCAAGTAAGCTAACCTTCGACTCGATGTTGTCCGGTGAAGGAAAGGTTAAAAGTTTGTTGCCGTAATATTCCGAATTGCTGAAGGCGATAAGGCTTTCGTGCTTGCTTCGGTAGTGCCACAATAAGTATTTCTCGGGCATAGACAAAGCCAGGCAATCGTCCAGTATGCTCTCCAGGTCTTCTATTTCGTAATTGTCTTCATCCACATTGTTTACCGCGAAGAAATTAGTTGGTGGCATTTGTTTGGGATCGCCTACTATCACTACGTTTGCGCTTCGGCTGATAGCGCCTACGGCTTCGTATGTGGGGAGTTGCGAAGCTTCGTCGAAAATAAGTAAATCAAATTTTTCGGCATCAGAGTTGATATACTGCGATACGGAAATCGGGCTCATCAACATGCAGGGGCAAAGCCGCGGCAGAAGTATCGGGATTTGGTCGAATAATTTCCGAATGGATGTGCTTCGTGCATTATTTCGAATATTGCGTTGAAGAATGCCTACCTCCGAATTTTGAGTCGCTTCCCTGGTGAAATCGGGAACATTAGAGGCTAGACGGGCGAAGAGTTCTTTTCTGGTCAGTTCTTCGAAATATTGAGAGAGGCTCCGGAATTTTTCAATGGTGTCATCAAAGAGTTTTCCTTTGAAAAGAAGCAGGTTTTCGTCTTTCTCAATGGTATATTCAATCAATTCTTTATGAAGACTTTTGTTAAAAATGTTTTTTACATTCAGAATAGATATGTTTTTGTCGCAGAAGGCTTCGGCAAAAAATCCAATACCGGCATCATCTGTATTCTTTTTGACAATGAGCCATTGATACCAATCCTTCAGTTGCCCGGTATGTGCTCTCCACCGTTTTAACTGTTCCAATATCATGGAAAAGGGGATTGGTGAAGTTGCTGTGCCGTAAAAAGTATTCTTGTCAACTCCTAATAAAGAGTATAGAGTCTGTATATTGTTTTCAGCTTGAGAAAACAGAGACAGATATTCATCCAGTTGTTGCTGAATTGGTTTTCGGAATGAAAGAATGCCTTCTTGCAAATAAGGAGCCAGCTTTTCCCGGACAGTCGCCGCATACATCGCTCCGTTTGCATACTGTAGAATATAATTGTCCAGCAGACGAGTGTGTTCAATAATTTGTTTGATCTCGAGCCAGTTCTCCTTATTCCGTTTGCCGTATTTCCCAAATAAAGAAGGAAATTCTTCTGTACTTTCCTCTAAGATATTCCTTTCTTTTTGATATTCAATGATTTCATATAACGATTCGGCTACGGTAGTGGTATCCGGAGAACCTGTCTTATGATAAGCACTTAGCTGTTTTTTTATCTTTCTATGACCGAAATATTTAGGTAAAAACCATTTCTTATCGGCTGTTTGCCATTGTTGCAGCAATAGTGCTGCGTCAGGAAGATCGAGTACAGATTCCTGATAAGTGGCTGATATGGATTTCTTCAATTCATCTCTTCGCTCACCATGAGGCAGAACTTCCTGCATCTCTTCGAGTGCTTCTTGCAATCGGGGATATTTGAGAAGAAAAGGAGTTAGTTCCGGAATAACTGAAAGTTCCTGAAGAATATCTCTCAGGGTAATTGCCTGAGCGTAGGTGAAACATTCCGGATTTTCGCGGGCGATATAGGTTTGAAAATAGCGATCCAACTCAGCTATTCGAGTAAAACCTGCATACATCTCGTCCAGTAATTGCTCCGCTTCTTCTTTTAAGATAGAGGAATAGGTGCTTATGTAAATTCCTGTCAGCGGATGATGATATGGATGTGCGCATGCCTGAACAACACTGATTAATGAATCAATAGTTTCATCCCATTGTTTTACCTGCGATGAACTGATGTTTTGTATTACCTCTTGAGGAAATCTGATTGTTTCATCTTCTGTGGATAGGTAATATGTGATAGAGTCGTATAAAGAAAATCCCGAATTTTGTTTTTGGTGTAAAGCCTCTACATACCTGTTGATTTGTGTCCGAAGCGAGAATAACCGTTCGGATTCTTCCTGAAAAGCTTGTGGAGATTGAGTCTTGACAACTTCTGTTGCATTTTTTAATTGATTCAAAACCGAAGATTTCTTGCTTTTATTGGAGTATAATTCCAAACAAAAAGGGGCGAGCCCTAATGCTTCAAGACGGTTCTGGACAACAGAAAGTGCAGCCATTTTTTCTGCAACAAACAGCACCTTTTTCCCCCGGTAAAGTGCATTGGCAATGATGTTGGTAATGGTTTGTGATTTGCCTGTTCCCGGAGGTCCGTGCAGAATAAAACTTTTCCCTTGCGAAGCATCAAAGATTGCTTCGAGTTGCGATGAATCGGCACTGATAGGCAGTAGGATATCTGCCGGAGTGACTTCCTTCTCCATCTTGGAAGCATCGGAGTCCGAAATATCGATATTCCATTCTATTTTTCCGCTGATGAGACTGGAAACAATAGGACTTTCAATAAGTTTATCCGAATTGTTGTGGATATCGTTCCACATGATAAATTTATTGAAGGAGAAGATTCCCAGCATAGCTTGTTCCCTGACATTCCATTTTTTTTGGTCACGAATGCAGTTTCGGATGATTGAAAATATAAGTTTCACATCCACCCCGCTTTCATCGACCGGTAGTGGCTCGAGTCCGTTAATCGTGATTCCGAAATTTTGCCGTAGCATTTCCAGCAGGGTAATATTCATCATCGAATCTTCTTCCCTTCCGTGTATTGCGTATCCGCGGTTGGCCGATTTCCGGACAATTTCGACAGGAAGAAGCAGGATTGGAGCATAGCGAGGCTTGATGCTGCTCGGTGTCTCGTACCATTCGAGTAGTCCCAGAGCAATATAAAGCGTATTGGCACCGTTCTCTTCCAATGCGGTTCTGGAGGAGCGGTATATATGCGTTAACGTTTTTATTAATTCGTTGTCATTCAGGTAGGAATGGATTCTTTTTTGAGTAAGTTCGGCTCGTACCAATTCTTTAAGAGAACTCGTTTCATCGATTTCCTCGTGAATATTGTTCTCGTAGAGCGGACTGTCCCAGTCGGTAGGACGGGAGAGTATCTGGAATTCCGTACCGTCGGACAAAGCATTCTCAAATTGGTCGAGGTCAGTCGACATGAATTGTAATGTGTTTTTTGTCAGGCGTATATTCAATAGATTGTTACGCAGACTTAAATCAAGCAACTTTCGTTCCCAAAGAAGTTGCTTGGTCACGTTTACATCTTCACTGATTCCTGCCAGATCGTATGGATTCACATTTTGAGGTTGTTCCTGAAGGCTTTTTTGTTCAGAAAAAGAATTTTCATCAATCACCCAGTGTTCGCCATTGAAAACTTTTACCGGAAGTGGTCGAATTCCTGAAAACCGGCATCTCTTAATGTCGATAGCCATCATAAATTCCGTATTTCGGGGAAGTCGTGCAGCCGCTAATTCCACTGCATTGTCAAAAGCAGCTCGATGTCCTGTGTTCATGCAAGTGCATTCGACCAATGTGATTTCATTGATGCCGTCTGCTTCTCTTTTTGATAAAGAACTCGGATCATCGGTGATTTTGTCAGAAAATGTATCCGGTATCAACCAGCCGCCCGCAAAGGCATGTCCTTGAATGACAATGATAATGGGATGGATACCCACAGCTTCCAGACAAGAGCAATAGAGCATGGACATATCCAGGCAATTGCCCAGCTTCTGAGTAACCACACAATCAGCAAGTCTTATGCGTTGCCCCTCTTCTTCAAAGCTTGCAGGGACAGTGCAATAGCTGATGTTTAATTCTGTTATAGCAGCATAAATAGCTGCCATCTGCTTTATCACCCGATTCGGGTTTCTGCTTTGATATTCATCCATAGCACCATTGCCGGTCCATTCTTCAAGAAGATCGGAGGCTCGTTTGATGATGGGGGCAAGCGACGGATGGTTTGGCAAGACAAAACTTGCCAGAATTTCAGGAAGAACATTTACCCCGGGCCATTGGTCAAAAGCCAGGAGGTCGACAGGGTATATTTGAGAGTAAAGCAATTCTTCTTCCGAATAGACCGATAACTGGAAGTGTCCGGCATATTTTTCAGTTAACTGGTTAAAAAATGACGGGGAGAAGTGAAACAAGTTGTCTGTTATGCGTACTTTTTCTCTTGCTTTCAGTGTGTCGATCCTGAAAACTTCAGGCTCTCCGAACTCAGGTTCTGCCTGTAATGTGACTGCAATGTGATTGATATTTACATCTGTCATGTTTTCGATAATAAACTCTCTGACAAATGAGATCCTGTTTTGCATAATTGCAAAATTAATTGCAGGTAAATATGTAAAGTCAATCTTAACCGTTGCAGCCATACTTTCTGACTTTAATGAAAACTGAAAACAAATAAATAAATTTTTGTCTGAATATTGGGTTGAGTACCATGGTATCTCCTAATTTCAAAAGAACGGATGCCGGAACGAATCGCGCCAATGTCTTGTGAAATAAAAGCTTTTAATAAAAAGATAAGAAAGGAACTCCCTAAAAACTGATTTTGCCAAAATTCATTATAATGCCACTAAGTTAATGATATTTTGTATTCATCTGCGAAAATTTATGGTGAATAATCGGGTATTATACTTTATTTTTATGATTCGGAAGCATGATATAACTCTTGACCTAAAATCTTTTTATAATGGCTACTCTTTTTAAGAAAGATTTTATATTTTTATAGGCTGAAAAATCGGAGAACCTTCAGCCAGCTCGTGTAGAAATTTACTATTCTTTTCTTCGTGTAATGATAAAAGGTTTTGCTAGAATGTAGATGCCTGAAAGTAAATATTAACGCTATAATACACTCATATCTTATGTCACATCGAAGAACTATCGGAATTCATGAGCAGTTGCCGCTCCTGAAAAGCATTCCCTTGAGTCTACAACATCTTACGGCAATGTTTGGAGCCACCATTCTTGTTCCGATTTTGTTAGGTGTCAATCCCGCCATCGCTTTGTTGATGAATGGAATTGGCACTTTACTCTATTCCTGGGTTACCAAAGGGGGGATTCCGGCCTATTTAGGTTCCAGTTTTGCATTTATAGCTCCGACTCTGTTAATCATAAGTTCGACAGGCGATTTCGCCCATGCGCAGACCGGATTTATTTTCTTCGGGTTGTTTTTTATCTGTATGTCTTTGATTGTGAAAAAATGGGGAATTCGCTGGATTGACGTTGTGATGCCACCGGCTGTGATGGGAGCCGTGGTTGCTATTATTGGTTTGGAATTGGCTCCAGTGGCGGCTCAACAAGCAGGCTTGGCTCCTTTCCCAACCGCAGTGGGACAAGTTGTAGCTCCTTTTGTGACCCAACCTCATGTCGTGTTTGTTTCTCTGTTTACGTTGTGTGTGGGGATTTTCGGAAGTGTTATGTTTAAAGGATTTATGCAGGTAATTCCCATTTTGATTGCAGTGGTCTGCGGTTACCTCGTTGCTCTTTGTTTGGGGATGGTCGATACGGCAGCTATTGCCCATGCTCCCTGGTTTAAATTACCGGAGTTTACAGCTCCTGTTTTTAATCTGGAGGCATTGATTGTGATTGCTCCGGCCTGTATTGTTGTTTTGGCAGAGCATATCAGTCATCTGATTGTTACCAGTAAAGTGACGGGTGAGAACCTGATGGAAACTCCGGGATTGGATAAGTCGCTTTTGGGAGACGGTTTGTCAAATGTTATTTCCGGTTTTGCCGGTTCTCCGCCTAATACTACTTACGGTGAGAATATCGGAGTGATGGCTATAACAAGAGTGTATTCAGTGTGGGTTATTCGCGGTGCTGCCGTTTTTGCGATTCTTTTCTCTTGCATAGGGAAAGTCTCGGCTGCTATATCCAGTATTCCAACTGCCGTACTCGGAGGAATGACCATGTTGCTCTATGGAGTTATTGCTGTTCAGGGATTTCGGATGTTTGTTGAACAGCGCGTCGATTTCAGTAAGAACAGTAATATGGTTTTGGGTGCAGTTACGTTTGTTGTCGGAGTGTCCGGTGCTACTATAAATATCGGTTCTGTGCAGATGAAAGGAATGGCGCTGGCTGCTGTCGTCGGGGTGATTCTCTCCTTGCTGCTTTGGTTGTTTAAGAAATTGGGTTTATTAAATCAGGAAGAGTAATTGTGAGTATTCTTTCCTGTGATTTGATTTAACGGTTAGGCAGTATGGAACTCGCCCGACTTTTTAATTCTTGTTGTGGGTGATTTAATAAAAATCATGCTTTGTTTCAATAGCTTATTTTGATACACTATCCATACAGGAAGTATTCTATATTTAATACAGAATACTTCCTGTCTATTTTTTATCATTGAATATTTGTACTTATCGGTTCAGTGCTTGCCAGGCAATTTCCAGAGATTTCAGTTTATCTTCTTCCTTAAAAAGATAGGAGGTTATCATCAGCTCGTCTATTTCTGTTTTATCAATAAATTGATTCAGTTTCTTCCGCAAGGTTTCTTCCGAACCGATAAAGGTTCCTGCTGTCATCATGTTGAGGTGCTGCATCACTTGCGGATGTTGTGTAAATGAGTTTGGAATAGAATGAGGGGGCATCAAAGGATGCCTGTCTCCTGTGATAATACTCAAAAACAGTCTTTGCAAACTGGTGCTTTGCCATTGAGCCTCTTCGTCGGAATCTGCTCCGATCACATTTACGCATGCCATTGCGTATGGTTTTTTTAATTGCCGGGATGGGCGAAATCTATTTTTGTAAATACGGAAAGCTTCGTCCATTTGTGACGGGGCAAAATGAGCTGCAAAGGTATATGGCAATCCCATTTCTGCTGCTACGTATGCACTGTCGGTGCTTGAACCCAGAATCCAGAGCGGTATCTCGCTTCCTTCTCCGGGAAAAGCATGAACCGGAGAATCTCCCTCTCTGCTCAAGTAGCGTTGTAACTCCTGTACATCTTCGGGAAAATCAAAATGTGCTTCCATGTTTCTTCGGCGGATGGCTCGTGCAGTTGCTTGATCTGTTCCCGGAGCTCTTCCTAATCCCAGATCGATGCGTCCGGGAAATAATGTTTCCAAGGTTCCAAACTGTTCGGCTATAATCAAAGGAGCATGGTTGGGCAGCATAATCCCCCCCGAACCGACGCGTATCTGTTGGGTATGGCTGGCGACCAGTTCGATCAGTAATACAGTTGCAGAACAAGCGATGCTTGCCGAGTTATGATGTTCTGCGAGCCAAATTCGAGAATACCCTAATGACTCGGCATGTTGGGCCACTTTCACTGTTTCGTCTATTGCATTTCGGAAGTTGCCGTTTTCTTTCAATACGGCCAGTTCAAGTATAGAGAGTTTTGTCTGTTTCATCCTTTTTGTCAAATCTAAGTAAGGTAAATAACAGCTGATTTGTCAAAATTCCTTTTAGAGAAGGATTAATAATTCTAAAACAGGTATAAATTGAACCTGTTTTCTGCTGTGCTGTATCGCTGTAAACAGAAATTAAGGTTCGAAAAATCGGCATTGGGAAGATAATACTGCATAAAAAAACGAAGAGAAAACAGATATCTTCCCTTCGTTTCTATTTATATTTTTATTCAGATGTTTCTTACTTCTCTTTCTGTGTGAAAAGCACCATCTTTACCTTGGCTGTATTTCCTATATCGATGACATTGATAATGTCCTGAATGTTGAGGGTTCGATCCGCCTGAAGAAGTACATTAATCTCTTCATTCTGTTTCTTCTGTGCGACTAAGCTCCGGAGAGCGGGTTCTATTTCCTCAAATACGACTTCCTTGTCGTTAAGAAAATAACGATGGTCGGCTGTGATTGCTAATTGTACGCTTTTTTTGGTAACCACTTCGGTGGATGTTTTTGAATTTGGCAACGCAACCTTGATAGCTGCCGGTGTTACCAACGTGGAAATGATCAGAAAGAAGAGCAGCAGGAAAAACATAATATCATTCAATGATGCTGTGTAAACTTCGGCTGACCTGTTTTTTCTTCGTTCTATTTTCATTGATTTATAGCTGTTTGGATTTCGTCCGTCAAATTAGTATTTCGTTATGCAGCAGTATGTTCTTCTTTTTTATATGAACGGATTGCTTTCATGATTTCATTCGAATCTTTGTCGATAGCTACTACCACTTTATCGATCCATCCGTTCAAAACATAGAATCCGGCATAAGCAATGATTCCGACAAACAAACCGGCTCCTGAGCAAATCATTTTCTGATAGAGGCCGTCAGAAATACTGGCAATGTTTAAGTTGTTTGTTACCGAAATATTGTAAAAAATTTTAATTACGCCAAAAATTGTTCCGAGAAAACCTAACATTGGTGCAATAGCGGCTGTAATTCCTAAGTAATTCATCTGGTTCTCCAGTATTGCGATTTGCTGACGGGCTTCGGTCTGCATTGCTTCTTCAATTTCCTTTTCGCTGTTGCTAATTTCTTTCAGTCCGGCAGCAATTATTTTGGAGGAAGATGTTTGTTTTTCCAGGGAGAATTTGACCGCTTTATCGATTTTCTTCTCTTGAACGAGTTCCCATACTCTAGAAAACCAAACCGGATCCTTTTTTCCTAATCTTCTGATGAGCATGCTCCTGTTGATAATAACATAGATTGAAAGCAGAGAGAGAAGAAAAATGGGGATAAGAATCCATCCGCCTTTCATTAATAAATCAAAATAACTTTCTTCTACATGTGGTGTGGATGGTGCTTCAGTCAGCGTTGCTGTGGTTTGAAGCAGAACTGATAGTAAATTCATATTCGTGAAAAACCTTATTGTTTTTTGTGATTCAAATAATAATTCTTTTATAGCCTACTAGTGACAAAGATAACAGCTTTCGGTCGGTAAACGTCTTTATTTATGCAAATAATTGTATAAAATGCTAGGATTGATGTCATATCGTGTCTTTTCGTAAAGTTTTTTATTGACGGATGTCCTTCTCTGAAAAAGAATTGTACATTTGCACCAATCTAAACTATACAGTATATCTAGTTCTTTTTGCCGGATTATAAATGCTAAACGGATGAAAAAATCTTTTATGCAACTGAAACTCATCCCCCCGATTGTTGCGTTTCTAATCAGTACTTTTCTTATTTTTCCCGATGTTGTTCTGATGATTGAAGAAGGCAATAAAAATGCTGTTTTTCTTAATGATAGGCCTCGGGAGGAGCAAGGAAAGCCTCCACGACATCTCCATGAAGAGGGGTTTCATAGGCGTCCGCTAAGACCTGCAAATGAATTCCGCCCTTCAGAGAACAGAAAAGGTATGTCTGGACCTGGAAGGAAGGAGTTCAACAGCTTGATTCTTTTTGTGGAATTTTGTTTCTTTTTCTTTATCAGTCTTTTTTCTTTTTATCTCAATCTTTATTGTATTCAAAAAATTCTTCCTTGTTTAAAAAGGAAGGTGTTTTTTTATTGGGGACTGCTGTTTCTGAATCTCTTGTTAGGAACATTTTGGGCTTTATTGCATCAAATGATAGTGAGAGACTTTTTGTTGTGGCCTCTAAACGGATTGGTTTTATTCAAATGTTATTTTGTAAGTTTGAATACTTATCTGATGGTATATTTGTTTACTCTCATAGTGAAGCAGCAGCGAATGATGGTTGAAAACGAACGTCTCAAGACTCAGAACCTGGAAGTGAAGTGTGCCTCATTAGTAACACAGCTGAATCCTCATTTCTTTTTCAACTCGATGAATTCCCTGGCTTTCCTGATCCGGGAGAAGGAGACGGAAAAGTCGTTAAAGTACGTGCATAAGCTTTCCGAGTTGTTCCGCTATATGCTCTCCTCGGGTAAGCAAAACCTGGCAACCGTAAAGGAGGAGATAGATATGCTTGCTTCGTTTATCTATCTGATGAATATTCGTTATGAAGATAAGTTGCGATTTGAATTCCGTGTGGAAGAGAAATATATGGATTATCGTTTGCCTGTATTGACATTGCAGCCGCTAGTCGAAAATGCGATAAAACATAATTCTGCGACGGACGATTTTCCTCTTTCATTATTGATTCGCATTGTAGATGATGGGCGTTATATGGAAGTAAGCAATCCGATACAAGCTAAATTTATTGTTGCTGAAAGTAATGGTATCGGGCTGAAGAATCTGAATCAAAGATGTATGTTGTTGTTTAATACTCAAATTATTGTTTCTGAGGAAGGAGGTGTCTTTTCTGTAAAAGTACCTCTGACTCAATAATCTTACATGCCAATGAAAGCTATTCTTATTGAAGATGAAACAGCTGCCGCACGCAACCTGAAAAAAATTATAGCTGAGGTGGCTCCGGATATCGATATTCTGGCGACCTTGGATAGTATTCAGAAAAGTGTGTCCTGGCTCACCGAAAACGAGCATCCGGATGTAATATTTATGGATATACATCTTTCCGACGGAGATTCCTTCCATATTTTTCGTTTGGTTGATGTCAAGTCCTATATCATCTTCACAACGGCTTATGACGAATATGCTGTTAAAGCATTTAAAGTAAATTCGATAGATTACCTGTTGAAACCT
Organism: Dysgonamonadaceae bacterium; assembly: GCA_047605645.1. Taxonomy (GTDB): domain Bacteria; phylum Bacteroidota; class Bacteroidia; order Bacteroidales; family Dysgonomonadaceae; genus UBA1309. Next base: position 99,498 of record JASGFJ010000006.1, read on the forward strand.
ATCGATCCGGAAGAAGTGGGGCAAGCCCTTGAGAAGTTGCGAAAACTAAACTCTTCTTCCCCCAAAAACTATTCAGAGCTTCTTCCGCGCTTACTTCAGGAAAATGTATTTCAAAAAACCTTATTGTCCTTTTTTCAAAATCGGATTATCCCTATCGAAACCGAATATATAGCGTATTTTCAATCAGAGAATGAAAAAGTATATGCTCGTTTGTTTAGTGGGGAAATTTATCCCATTGAAAAAGCTTTAAATTCATTAATGTCCGTATTGGCACCGGATCAATTTTTTAGAGCAAACCGTCAATTTCTGATATCCCGTAAACTGGTCAAGGAAGTACTTATGTGGGAGGGCAGTCGATTGGCTATTGTTCCGTTAATTCCTGTTCCTGAACAAATAGTTGTCAGCAAAGAACGTGTTTCTATGTTTAAAAATTGGCTTCAGGGTACTATCTGAAAATCTCCTGTTTAAATTTTCAATGCTCATTCTTCTGTTTATCCAACTCTGAAACTTCTATTTGGGGTTGTCTGAAAAAAAATTGCATCTTATTTTTCCGTTTCAACTTGCCTATTGGGAGCTTCACCCCTTTGATTTTCCGCTCTACCCGGATATTGGTAATTTCGCTAAATCCGAATGTATAATTTTGTCCGCAGATTGGCGTTTTTTATACAAAGTTCTTTTTATTGTAATTGTTAGGTAATAAAATGAGTTATGCCGAATTTGGATTTAAGTCGTTTTCAAAAAATATCTCTTGAGGAAATGAGTCATATTCGTCTGATGAGCCGGGTCGATTTGAAGTATGTAGTCACAGTGACTCAACTCAAAGAAATACTCACTCAGCTTGAAGGAGAATATTTTGCTCAGGAAGTCTTAGGCCATCGCCTCTGTGACTATGTAACATTATATTATGATACGCCCGGATATGAAATGTATCTGGCTCACATGAATGGCAAACTGAATCGGCAAAAAATAAGAACGCGTGAATACAAAGAGTCACATCTCTGTTTTTTGGAAATAAAGACCAAATCCAATAAAGGCGTGACAGAAAAGATACGTATTCGCCAGGAACGTCCCGAAGATATTAAGAATGACGGTTGTGGAATATTTTTAAAGGGGAATACTCCGTATACAAGTGACGCTATTGAACCGAAGATATGGAGTTATTATCGTCGGATAACGCTTGTCAATAAGAATAAAACAGAACGAATGACCATCGATTTAGACTTAAGATTTCAAAATGATGGTTCAAATCAGATAGCAGAACTTCCCAATATAGCGATTATTGAGGTGAAAAAAACTCCCGATAGCAATTCGCCTGCATTGGATTTTTTCTCCAGAATGCATTTGAAGCAGTCGAGTCTTAGCAAATATTGTATTGGTGTTGCACTGACAGAAGATGCTGTGAAAAAGAATAAGTTGAAATCAAAAATAATAATGTTGAATAAGATAACTCCTATAAATTATGAATCTATCGGATGAGTTTTTCCATGTTGAAGCATTTCTTGCTTTGTTGTCTCGTTTTGCTTTAAATATTGTAATCACAGGAATAATTATCTATTTCCTTTATTACAAGAAAACACAGAGGCGGGATTTCCTTTTCACTTTTTTCATGGTGAGTACCACTATCTTCCTGATGATCTTCTTATTGGAAAGTATTAAGTTGCAAGTTGGCTTTGCGCTCGGACTGTTTGCTATTTTCGGCATTTTGCGTTATCGAACCGATACACTTCCTGTCCGCGAAATGACCTACTTATTTGCGATAATTGGTATTTCTGTTATCAATGCTTTGAGTAATGAACGTATAACAGTTACAGAATTGTTAATGACTAATCTACTATTTGTCTTAATGTTTTGGTTGCTTGAGACAACACTTTTTATACGCCATTATTCTACAAAACTGGTGATTTATGAGAAAATAGGTTTGATTAGACCTTCGTGTTACCAAGAAATGATTGAAGATTTGAGAGATAGAACAGGCTTGGATATCAGACGATTTGAGGTTGGACAGGTCGATTTTCTCAAAGATATTGCATTCGTGAAAATATATTATCTGAGTGAGGGGGGAGTGAACACTGCCGACTCCATCGGAAAAACATCTGAATTTATTGGAGAATAATCTGAGATACATTCACTATTATGAGAAAAAACATTCTATATACAGTTTTGAGTGTGCTGTTTGTCCCGGCTGTTTCTTTCGCTCAGACAACCAACGATTTTGGTGTATGGTCAAGCATTGGAGTAAATAAAAGCTTATCTAAGAAGTTATCACTAGAAGGAGAACTTGAAAACCGGACGACAGATAATTCGTCTCAGGTGTCGCGTTGGGGCTTACAGTTAGGCGGCTCTTATAAAGTGATGAAATTTTTATCCATCGGCGGAGCATATCAGTTTCAATATTATCACGACTTGAAATATTCCGATTTTCAGCCACGTAACCGCTTTATTCTCTACACGCAGGGGAAGTATAAATGGAATAAATTTTCTTTCAGTTTACGAGAAAGATTTCAGATAACCACGAAAGATGAGTCCGATCGCATTAAAGCAAGTGGAAAGATAGATACATATCGAATAAACCCATCTTCTGTGTGGAGAAACCGTTTGAAAGTAGATTATAATATTCCTAAGTCGCGATTTACTCCATTTGCTTCTTTTGAATCATTCTATCAATTGAATAATCCGGAGGGGAACGAATTTGAAGGTCTGCGATATACCATTGGCACCGGTTATAAAATCAACAAACGCAGCTTCCTCGATTTCTCCGGTATATATGATAAAGAAATCAACACGGATGAACCGACAAATCGTTTTGTAATAAGTCTGGGTTACACATATAATTTAAAATAAAAGTATTAATCCCCCTAAACGAAGATTTATGATAAAAAATAAATTGTTTTTCTTAAACTTAGTGCTGGTTAGTTTGCTGACAATCTTTTTGAATGCCTGTTCAACGAGTTCGATAGTAGAAGATGATAGCAGTTCTTCCAATACAGAAACTAATTCGAACGATACGGATACGTCTTTTGATACGAATTCGACTGACTCTACATTCACCAATGCAGTAGTAATTACATATACGACATCCGGTGCCACAGTAACGAGTAATCCTTATTCGAGCAGTGGTGTGGCGGTGGCTGTCAGTGGTAGCGATGTCACGGTGACCTCAACAAGCAGTACGGCGGTGAATTATGTGTTAAAAGGAACGAATACCGACGGAGTATTTACCGTGAACAGTACAAATGCTTTTGGTATTATTCTGAATGGATTGAACCTGATGAACAGTGACGGTCCGGCAATAAATATTACCTCTGGTGCTGATGCGACAATTCATCTGGTTGGAACAACCAATAACCGATTGATTGATAACAGTACTTATTCAACCGATTTCTCTTCGGCAAAAGGTACAATCTATTGTGCCGGAAATCTTACCTTAGAAGGAAACGGAAATCTGATTGTGAAAGGCTATGCTAAGCATGCTATTTCTTCAGCTGCGACATTTACCTTAGCAGGAGGGACTACTACTATTTCCTATGCTTATAAAGATGGTATACACGCAACGAATTATGTGCAGACCGGAGGAACATTGACAATCACTCCCACCGGTGATGGCATTGAAGCAGAAGATGGATATGCCACCATTTCAGGAGGTAAGTTGACCGTTACAAATGCTGTGGATGACACCAAAGGACTGAAAGCAGATGGAACTATTACGGTGGCAGGCGGCACACTTAATCTCACTGCTTCCGGAACACAAGACAAAGCGATAAAAGGGGGAGAAGTTGTTCTTTCAGGAGGTACTGTTGGTATAACGACCAGCGGTGGCGTTTATCTGGAGGCCTCCGGTTCAGGATATGATCCTTCTTATTGCGCCGGTATTAAATCAGATGGAAATGTGACAATAAGTGGAGCAACGGTAACTATTGCTTCTACCGGAGTCGCCGGAAAAGGCATCTCTGCCGATGGCAATTTTACTATGAATTCGGGTACGGTAACTATTTCTACCTCAGGTGGAGGTGCAAAATACACCAATACTTCCGGTACAACCGATTCATATTCCGCAACTTGTGTCTCTGTCGATGGAGCTACCTATCTGTATGGCGGAACAATTGCTGTGACAAGTACAGGATTGGCAGGGAAAGGAATTTCGTCTGATGGCGAATTAATTATGGGAAAGTCGACTTCTACCGGTGGCCCCACTGTAACGGCAAAAACAACCGGAGCTAAGTTTCTGGTCTCAGGTAATGGGAATAATGCGGATTACGCAAATCCGAAGGCGATTAAAAGCTCCGGAAATGTCACCATTAATAGTGGAACATATACTGTTAGCACCGCTCAAGATGGCGGCGAAGGCATCGAAAGCAAAAAAAATCTGACTATTAATGGCGGAACATTGAATGTGCAGGCATACGATGATTGCATCAATGCTTCTTCTTCAATTGTCATCAATGGCGGAAACATTTATTGTTATTCATCCGGTAACGACGGTATTGATTCGAACGGCACATTAACGATTACAGGAGGAGTGATTATCTCTTCCGGTACGACTGCTCCTGAAGAAGGTTTTGACTGTGATAACAATACATTCACCATTACCGGAGGGGTACTGATAGGTACCGGAGGTTCGACAAGCACACCTACTAGCGGAACAAGTACGCAATACACTGTCCTTTACGGCGGCTCGGCTACAGCCGATCAGATATTCCGCATTGAGACAAGTGCCGGAGTGGAAGTGATGACATATAAATTGCCCCGGACATATTCTTCTATGACACTCTTGTTTAGCAGTTCGGCACTGGCAAATAATACGTCGTATACTATTTACAAAGGAGGTTCGGTAACAGGTGGAACAGACTTTCATGGATATTATACAGGAGCAACATATACTAAGCCTTCATCTGTGACTAATTCATTTACAATTAGTGCTAAGGTGACAACCGTAGGGACAACAACTTCTGGTGGAGGACGATAATTTCATCATTTACAGCAAATAGACGCTTCAGGTTTCAGACAGCAGTTTTTCGAATAGTGGGGGAGGAAAAGCTGCAAAATAAGCTGAACCATTCATTGAAGTGTGGAGGGTATCCAAGCGAGGATATCCTCCTTTTGTTTAGTATCATGCCGAATTCTACCTACTATATTATAATAAAGAAAAAGGGAAAGGATTAAATAAAGTCCTTTCCCTTTCGGCTATATACGATGTGTTTGGTTTTACCGGGTAAAACGAGCTTGTTTCAGCGGATTATTCTTCGACTTGTTGAAAATCATTTGTCCGTTGTTTTTTCCCTGTCGCAGTTTCTTTCGGTATTCGTCGGGAAGATGCATGACTGATTTGCAATCATTAGAGCAGCAGCCTTCCATTTCAGCAGCACATTTTTCACATTGGATAAACAACAGATGACAGGCTTCATTCCGGCAGTTGGTATGCGTGTCGCAAGGAGCTCCGCATTGGTGGCAGCGAGAAATGATATCCTCCGAGATCCGTTCACCGAGGCGTTCGTCAAAGACAAAGTTTTTTCCTGCAAATTTCACCGGAAGGTTTTCCTGCCGTGCTTTTCGTACGTATTCGATGATGCCTCCTTCCAAATGATAGACATTTTTGAATCCGTTGTGCAGCATGTATGCACTAGCCTTTTCGCAACGAATACCTCCCGTACAATACATCACGATGTTTTTCTCCTTTTGGTCTTTCAGCATCTCTGCGGCCATCGGTAACTGTTCGCGGAAAGTATCTGACGGAATCTCTATTGCATTTTCAAAATGCCCTACCTCGTATTCATAATGATTGCGCATATCCACAACAATAGTATCTTCTAGTTCTGCAATCTCATTATATTCCGATGCTTTAAGATATTTTCCCGTTTGAGAGGGGTCGAATGTAGGATCATCAATTCCATCTGCTACAACTTTGTCACGCACTTTCATTCGTAACACCCAAAATGATTTTCCGTCATCATCCACTGCTATATTCAAACGAATACCATTGAGCTCCGGTGCCGCGGTATAGAGCGCCTCCCGAAAGGCCTCCCGATTAGCTTCAGGAACCGATATCTGTCCGTTAATACCTTCATTTGCAATGTAGATACGTCCGAAAACCTTTAATGCATCAAACTTCAGATAGAGATTGTCTCTGAATTCGTTCGGGTTCGATATGTGGAAATACTTGTAGAATGAAATTGTGATGCGAGGTTCGGTTTCTTGCATCAAGCGCTCTTTCAGCTCTTTGTTCGAAATTTTATTATGTAATACTGGCATGGTAAGACATGAAATTTAGAATGAATAAAAATAATTGAATCCGGATAACAAAATTAATTGCTGTTTGCCGGACAAGCTGCATGAAAAGAAGAAGTCGCCAACTGTTTTGTTTTTACAGTAAAAGCATTCGGGCAGAGTGGGAGGGTGGAGTTGCCGGATTTATTTGTGTATAAGCGTTTTGAGATGGATGAGCGAAATGTGTGTTTCTTTCCATATGCTCGGATTCTGTTTTTTATGATTGATTGAATATATCAATTATGATACCGGCACCGCCGAATATGGCTACAAATAAAGGTTTACTTCTCATGTATTCCGAAGGAGAATTGACTCAAACAACCGAATCCGCAACCGTGGTGTCGAGACCGGCTTTATTGAAAAGAGACGAAGAACCAGGAAAAAGAAGCTGTCATCAGTTATAAACAGGCTAAAACGCTGTCCTTCTATCGGCTTTCATTCGGAGGGTGCAGGCGGCGGAGAAATGTTATAGAGCAGTTCAAGATCTGTTCTTACACCTACTGATAGTAAAGTATACCATACCCTCTGCAGCGAGGTTTCGAGCAGTCTTCTTTTTACTATTTGTGTTAATTTGTCATTATAAAACTCCGCTTATTCCGGTTTTTGTGTTTTAAAATATCGTAAATGACGCTATTTTTAAGCTTATATATATAAAAAAGCTTTCGCGCTTTTCTGCTGTGCCCTACCTTTGTAGTCTTTACAAAAATCAAAAATAATGTTTTATAAATTTATCTGCCTGCTTCTGCTTGTAGCAGCAACCACCACATCTTGCATTAAAGAAGAGCCTTTGCATCGGGAAACAGACATTCAATCCTTCCGGATAGAAGGAGATGCGTATATCTCAACACCGACTATTTCGAACCATGCGATTACCGTGATGGTAAAGAATGATGCTGATTTGACGAATCTGACTCCTATTATAGGGTTGCCGGAGGGAGCAACTGTGAGTCCGGCTTCGGGAGTTGCTCAAGACTTTTCAAACGGTTCTGTGCAATATACAGTCCGTGCACAGGATTCATCATTTATTCGTATCTATTCTGTTAGCGTCATACAACCCTCCTCACTTTCACTCAAATTTGATTTTGAGAAATGGCAATTGACTAAATCGGGGTATTATGATTTAATGAGCAATAGCGGCACAGAACTGGTAAAGCTTTGGGATTCGGGTAATTCGGGAATTGCCATTTATTCGAAGGAACAATTTCCGACAACTCCGGACTCTACCGATTATTACCAGGGACATTGCTCTGCACGTCTCCAGACATTAAAGGGAAATGTGAATATCGGGGCTATCAAAGTTCCGATATTCAGTGGCTCGCTTTTCTACGGAACATTCAAACTCAATATTTTAGATCCGCGAAAGAGTGTGCGGTTGGGGCAACCGCATCAAAAAGAGGCCGGCAAACCTTTGGTTTTCACCGGTTATTACAAATATACTCCAGGAACACCTTTTATTTACCTGGAAGGGAGTGGGAAAGATGCGGTGGAGGTGCACAGTGATACCATCGTTGATGAGGCAGCCATGTATGCGGTGCTGTATAAGGTTACTAAAGGCAATAGTGCCAATGAGTATCTGGATGGAATTACGATAGCCGATGACGCCCGTATCGTAGCGCGTGCCGACTGGAAAAAGGAAAATGCGTCTCGAACCGATCGGGCAGCAAGTAGCGGATATACCCGTTTTTTTATCCCGTTTGTCTATACCGAGGAGCTTGACTTTAATCAATATGATTACAAGTTAGCTATCTTGTTTGCCTCAAGCAAGGCCGGAGATCAGTATCGGGGAGCCGTTGGCAGCACGTTAAATGTAGATGAGGTACAGATTGTTTGTGAAACTATAAAATAAGAGAATGAAAAGACTAATAAGATATACTGCAAGTGTCGTTTGTTTGTTTTGTGTAACGACAATGTTTCTTTCGGCACAAAAGGATAGCCTGCAAACATCCAAATCAGAAAGCGCTGCTTCTGCACTTGAATGGAATCTGGATGTGGGATTTAATATTGGAGGAGCCATGCCTGTTCCGATTCCGCGTGAAGTACGTAAAATAGAATCTTACAATCCGAAGATCAATCCGCATATAGGAATCCGTACCACCTACAATCTGGATAAAAAAAATAACAGATGGGCTATCGGATCCTCCCTGTCGCTCGATAGTAAAGGAATGCGGGTAAGTGATCGAGTGAAGTATATGCATGCCAAAGTAACGGTCTCGGAAAAAGGATCTGCAGATCCCCGAATTGTCGAAGGGGATTTTGTCGGACGTAATACCACTAACGTGAATATGCTCTATGCTACTATCAGTTTGTTTGGGCGCTACACGATTCATCCGAAATGGGAGCTGACGGCCGGGCTCTATGGTGCCAGTACTTTGAAGTCGACCTTCGACGGAGATATTTCAGACGGATATCTGCTTACTGACGATGGCGACCGGGTAGTGATTGATGAAGGAATGACTGCAACTTTCGACTTTAGTGATGATATCCGGGATTTTGATGCCGGTGTTGTTGTCGGTGGAAAATTTAAAATGAACCGGAATATCGGTTTTTTCGCGAATATGACCTGGGGACTGACCGACATCTTCTACCGAGGCGCTAATCCGATTAATTTCAAGTTACAAAACGTATACGGTCAAATAGGTATATCCTATAATCTGAAATAAGGAGTTCAATAAAGTTCGTTTCATGTAGCGCTCTTTAAAACCAAAAACGGGGTAAAGACAACCTATCTTTACCCCGTTTTGACTATTTAAACAAACACTTTTATTATTTTACTATTGTTTTTATTCCATTGATCAGGTATAATCCTTTTGCTAAAGAAACAGATGTTGTTCCTTGCAAATCAAAATTAGAAACTAATTTACCCAAGGTCGTGTATATTTTAATATTTACTTTGTCGGAAGATGTGATTTTCACGCCATTGGGTTGCGATTGTATCAAAATACCGGCATCGGAAACGTCCTTGATTCCGCTCGTTACTCCTAAATCATACAATTCCCAATTGTCGATACATCCAATGCCTGATAAATTTGAAGCATAGTTGTTGAACCATACATTGCCGGTACCTGCATTAGCACCTGCAATAAATTCCACATCTACATTCACCCAGTTACCATTTGTATTGGAAATACTATATTCGTAATCGGCATTTGCTCCATCTCCTGCATAAGAGTTCCCCATTCCGAATACAAAACCATCCTCATTGGTGTTCACTTTCGCATATAGGTGATATTTATGGTTGGGGAGCCATTCGATAGGGAAAGTCAAAGAACCGGCTCTTTGTCCGCTCACTTTAGCGTAGGTAGCGCCACAAGATTCATCACTAATCACTCTCGTGAAGGCACCCCAGCTTGTCGAATATTTTGTTACATCTAGCATAAATGGATCCGGAACCAGGTTTGTACCACCCTGACTAGCCACGAAGCATTCGGAATCGATAGAGGTTACCACCGGAATTTTATATGTTTCCACACCGGCAGTCGTGATGAAAATGGTATCGGTGAGGCTTGTCGAAGCTGTAGTCGTATTCAGTGTGACAAGAATATTGTTGTTTCCGTTGGCATTTGCAGCGGAAATAGTACTTGGCTCAAATGAAAGATTCGGATTATTCGATGAGAGCGAAATCGCGGAGGATAGATTTGTTCCACCGACAGCAATTGTAGCTGTCGAGTTTGATTCGCTTAGCAATAAGGATGAGGGAGATGCAGCCAATGAAGGAGTCTTATACGCACCGTAATAATACAACCGGAAGTTGTCAAATAAAACCCAATCTCCTGAACCTGAACTAATAAACGTATTAGCCACACCCACAGTCATGATGCCTGTTCCATCTACTTTGATATATCCAATCTCATTGTCATACAATCCATCTGAAAATGCTGTGTTGGTTTCTCCCATAGAGTTAGGATACTTGATGCCATTGATTTCTGTTCCTGCAGAAGCAGTCGTTTCTGAAAAAATAGAACGGATAGGATGATATAGCGTTGAATCGGAAGTGGTAACATAGAAACGGGAAGATATTGCATCCCATCCATTTGTATAGGCAGTCACAGCAGTTGCTGTATTTGAACTTGCCGGACGTTCAAAACCTTGTACTTTCAATACATAAATTCCGGCGGGAAGTCCGGTTAGATCCTGATGAAAATTAAATGTTTTCTGCCAATATTCCACTTCATTGTTGTTATACCCATAACTCGAATTTGATGTTGTCCAGCCTGTAGACGGGTTGGAGTCAAAAGACGGATTCACAAGAAGAGAGGTCTTGTCCTGCGGATTTAATGCGGCGTTAAGAGTGCTTGCAGCTTCAGATATTGCAGTAGCAGTACCTGTATTGTAGGTGTCGATATATGCAGTCAGATCAAGATCGCTTGTCAGCTTTGCAATTTGCATGTATCTATCTAAATTTACTTTAGCCTGATATTTAGCCAATGCTTCTGCCGTACAAAAGATCCATTGATTATTTACACCGTTAGTGGTAGCTCTATTATATTTCACATCGTGTACCAATCCGGTATTTGTACTGACTAATTCTTTTGAAGTTCCCAGATATTGCTCGGCATTGTATCCGGAGTAGGCAGTATTGATCTGGATACTATACAGATTCTTTGTGGCATCCGTTAATGCTAGTTGCCATGTGTTGTTTGTTGAATTATCAGTATAAACTTCTCCGCTTGTACCTGATGGAAAGAGCGTTTTTGAGCTGCTTTCATACTGTAATATCCACTCGGTATCGGAAGCCGTTAGTGTAATTAAAGAGCCGGTGTGGGCTGCTGTAATAGCTTGCGTTTTCCACTTTCCGCCCCGATCCAGAAAGGTGTTGGTTCCTATATTATATACATAATAGCTTTCCCCGGAGTTTACAATGCTACCATCCGGAGTCGGAGATTCCCACGTCTGCGCATTCAATTTTGTAATTGAAAACAAACAGATTGCGATGAAGCCTAAAAGGCTTTTGCTTAAGTACTTTTTTTTCATACGATTTAATTTTACTGTTAGGTAATATGGACCCTGCTTGATTATTAAATCATTGTTATAGATGATTTAATAAGAATCATGCTTCGTCTTGTAAATAATTAGATTGATTCATAAATAAGAGAACTTCTACCTGATATGTAAAAAGTAGATTTTGTGTATTGCTATTACTCTAAAAAAGGGAAGTTCTTGCAAGGAAATGATTCAATGAATAGCCCTAAGGCATCGTCAGGTTGTCCGGTTTTTGGAGCCGGTAGTTTTCACGATTAAATTTCAGGTTTGTAAACTTCCCGTACACTACATCTATCTTTATTTGGCATGTGTGTAAGGAAGATGCCAGGCAAACTGATACTCACCTATGTCATGAATAACTTTATGATTTGAGAATATTTCACATCATCATGAAGAAATATTGACATAACTATAGTGATATCCAGAAGGAGAGGTTGCCCCCATCAATCAGAGCAACCTCCTTCTTGATATATCAGTGTTTATAACTATTCATCAGGTATTTCCTGATAAGATATTTATCCATGTTCGGTTTGCAAGCAACTATTTAACGTAGGCCTTAAATATCGAATTATTAATCTTGACAATATAAAGTCCTGATTTCAAAGCGATAGTTTCTTGGTTTGTCGTTGTTACATTCCGGCCCGACAAATCCAGCACCTGAATCTTTTCCGTTCCGTTTAGTCCTGTAATACGGAGTGTTCCTTTTCCTGTGATCAGTTGATAAGGAGAGGCAACAGCCGAGGCAATCGAACTGGTAATACCTTCTTCGTAAGCTCTGTCCAATGCGGTGATTGTATTTCCTACATTCAGTTTTGATGTTTGGATCTCATCCCCGGTCAGTGCAACGTCATAGACGCGGAAATCGTATACCAGGGTTTGACGCAAATACAGGTCGCCTTTGTAGCACGAACGTCCTATCCAGTTATAAGCTGTTCCCAGAAGTCCTTCTTTTGGCAACGTGTTTGCAGGTAATTGCGTTACTGTTTCTGAGGCTACAGGCATTCCGTCGATATAGATGGTTCCTGTTGTTCCGCTTTGGGTGTATGCCAGGTGGTGCCAGCTACCCTTGGTGGCTTTCTGGTAAGCAACAGTTTCCTCTTTATTCCAGTTTGTTGGCGAGATGGTCACAGCCTGGTTTTTGAGGCTTGCAATTAAATATCCGCTTGCGTTAGAAAGAATATCTGTCGCATTTGAAAAACTCCATAAGAAATTACCGTTAGTAGATAATTTTGAATCATCGTAATCCTGATCGATACGGTAATAGGCTCCAATTGTAAAGTCTTGCAGGTTGTACAAAATCTTACCGACATCTTCTCCCATATCGAAGTATCCGATGCTATCGCCCAGGCTCAATACCTTATATTCAGTAGTTGTTCCCATTTTAGCAATGGATGCATCTTCCTTAAGTTCGCCTCTGAATTGTTTTTCAGCAACGTCGGTTACGGTCGTTCCTGATACCTGAGAGAAATCGTATTTAACCAGTAGATTGTTTGTAAACGGCGTTCCGTCTTTAGCGACTACTGTTGCATAGAATTTCTTTGTTACAGCCTGGCCGTTTTTCACTAATACAGCTGTTAGTGTATCTGTGTAATTGTAGAAGTCAGGACGTGTGACAATGCCGGAAGCATCGATCAGGTTTGTATTGGAAGATTTCCAGGTAATATTAATAGCCGGATCCAACGTTCCTCTTGTTGGTAAAGATAGATTTTCTCTAACAGCACTCAAGTCGCCCAGATTCAGATTGTCTTTTTCTGTGGTTAATTCTGTTGCTATGTAATCCGGGTTTTCGGCATAGGCATTATTTAATCTATCGATATTGTCCATAACTTCCAAGACATCAAGGGCAATGTCGGTTTGAGTCAAGGGGACGGTGAAAATACGGAAGTCATATAATAATGTTTTTTTTAGATAAGAATCACTGGTGTAATTCGATCTACCGAGCCAATTGTATAATGTACCTGTAAATCCTTCACGCGGAAGAGCCGTAGAAGGGAGGTTGGTCATGGCTGCATTTGATTTTTTTTCAATGCCGTCGATATAGATTTTAGCTACATTTCCCTCTTGAACGAAAGCGATGTGATGCCAGGCGCCTTTTGCTGCATTTTCGTTTAATCCGACAGACTGATCTCCCGAATTCCAATAGCCGGAACTAACATTGACCGCTTGGTTTTTCAGACTTCCGATGATATACCCATTTCTATCGGTATCGGCATCATCAGAATTAGAGAAAGTCCAATAGAAGTTCCCCGGATCATCTAGCTTTGTATAATTTTCGTCTATTCTGAAATATCCGCTCATTGTGTAATTACTCAATGAGTAGATTGCTTTTCCTATCTCGGTTCCCATATCGAAATAACCGGTACCTTCCCCTAAATCAAGAACATTAAACTGCTCACTGTTTGCATTTCCTATGGTTCTGATACGGGCATCATTCTTCACTTCTCCGACAAATCCGCTCTCTTTGTCAGTGACTTTAATAGTTCCATTGTCAAGCGAAATGTTATTACTGTCAAAATCAAAAGTAACAAGTCGTTCAGCGACTGCAGTCTTCGATTTTACTGTAGCTGTAAATTCCTTATTCAGTGTGTATGTTACGCCGTTGCTTTCCATCGATAGAACAGCTGTTAACTTGGCAGCTGCATCGAATGCTTCAGGTCGGGTTACGACTCCATCCGAACCGATAAGGGCACTTTTAGATGAAGTCCACGCGATAGCGACAGCCGGGTAGGCGGATAAAGAAGTCGGAAGGTTCAGATTGGATATTACATTTTCGAGATTGGCATTTCCATTGAGAATTGCAGCTTCATTCAAACTGTTGTAGGCATTTATCAGTGCCTCAGGCTTGCCGGCAAGGCTCATAATATCGGAACCGGACAAGGTCCTGTTATAGATTCTGAACTCATCTATGGTTCCATCTAAAGCCGGATCGCTATACTGAGACTTTGCAATGTAATTTAGAGTTGTGCTTGGCAATAGAGAAGGAGCTATTGTCATTGCGGGATTCGTTCCGACCTGTTCTCCATTTACATATAGTTTAATTACTCCAGAGAGAGTAGCTTCGTTCCAAGCGAACGTTATGGCAACATGTGCCCACGCTCCGGCAGTTAAAGGAGCTTTTCCTTCTACCACTTGTTCGCCTTCTCCATTTTTTATAGCAAAACGAATGACACCCGAACTAGCTTTCGGAGTCAGGAACATGTAGTAATCCTGACCTGTGCCAAAATCAAAGATACGCGACCATTGATTTACCGCAGAAAGGTTGACCCATGAACTGATGGTGAAGTTTGTTAATGATTTGACAATGCCGTCAGGCAAGGTCATGTAGTCGGCTTGTGCGGTAAATTGTCCTCCCTGGCCCTGGTACCCGGAAGTTACAGTCGCAGCTCCCTGTAATTGGGCGCTATTGCCTTTACCCGAAGCATCCGCTACGGTAGAACCGGATACCGACTCAAAAGAATAATGGGCGACCAATCCTGTTGTTGTATCTATGCCGGCGGCATACATTGATGTGACAACGAGCATTGAGAAAACAAAAAGTAATCTCTTTTTTGTTATCCATGCAGAAATAAGAGAATAATAGTTTTTCATACTTGCTTATTTAAAATTAATAATAGTAAATCCCAGAAAATATTTACGGAATTTGTTCTTTTCAGGTTCTAATAGATAGAATTGTCTATCGGTTTTGGGGGTACTCAGAGAATAATCCCCGTTTATTTTACAGCAATCTTTTTCGTCCCTACGCGAATGCCATTTGCATACACATTCACCATATAAATCCCGGTCTTCAGCTCCGGGAGTTTTACCTGTTGGGGAGATGTTGTTGTTTCGAGTGCTTTCTTGGTTGCTATCATCCCCAGCATGTTGTATACAGATAGGCTCCATTGAGACAATGGATACATCTCGCCCAAAGATATCGAGAGTGATTTTTGTTCTGCGCTATAACTTATGTTCGGAGTTTTTTCAGATGCCGATTGTTGGATACCGCTAGTTCCCCATTTTTCTTGTAAGGCTTCTTTCTCGGTTTCTGTAATGGGGATGATTGTTCCGTGTCTTGGGGTAAAATCAAATGAAACGGGGTTTGTCACTACCGAAAAGTTTTCCAGGTCGGTACTTTTTGTAAATTGATACATTCCACTTGTATACATATCGTATATCAGCAACCATTCATCAGTATTGTACAGTCTGAATACACATCCTCCTTCGACAGCGACGGTAGTTGGCTGCAAATATTTATCGTAAAGAACGTATCCGCCGGTTAAATTTTCAGATACGGCCTTCTTGATTCCGTTCCCATTGCCTTCGGTCTTAAAGAACAGGTGGTATTTCCCGTTTTGATAAACGATATTGCCGTCTATTGTCGATAATCCCGCGTTGTCGAATAAGACTTGCGGTGCACTTTCAAACCCGGAAAAAGAAGCATTTGCGTAGGCATAATAGATCTTATCATAGTCATCCGGACCTTTGCGCATAGAGAAATAGACCATGTATTTTCCGACAGCAGGGTCGTAAATGGTTTCAGGAGCCCATACTCTATCGACACTACTAAATTCAGGATAAGTTTGAGGAATATTAATAATTGCATGTTCCCAATGGGTCAGATTTGTAGACTTCATAAGAACCATTGCCCTGTTGGAGTTCCATCCGTTAGCGGATGCCATGTCTGTGACAACCATATAATAATCATTGTTTTCTCCACGAAGAATATGCGGATCCCGGACTCCGCCGGTTGAGCTTATTTCGGAAGAACTGATAATCGGATTATTTTCATTCAATGCTTTATAGGTAAATCCATCATCACTCACGGCAAAACGTATTGCTTCCTGCCAAGTATTGTTCCCCGTAAAGTAAGCAAATAGATAAGCCGAGAAACCCTCGTCTTCAGCCACATACACGCCGAATGATTTTTCAGATGATTCTGCCCCTTTGCTTATGGTTGCTTTGAGTGTCACCAATACTTTTCCAGTCCCTTTCTGAGGGCGATTGATGATTGCTCCGGCATCGGAAAGGATATTCGGAGAACTGGATTGCCATGTGATGAGAGAACCTTCTTTTCCGGCAGCAGGTAGTGATAAGTTTGAATGTAAGTTTTCGATGTTTCCTTCCATAGACAGGTTCTGTGTATCATCGAGAACACTTTGTGCGTCGGAATATTGGGAGATGACTGTTGCGTTAAATACTTTACTTTTGGATATGGTTCCTTTGGTAATGGTCGCAGTTAGCACAATATTTGCGTTTGGTTCTCCATAACGAGGACGAGTTACAAGTCCTGCATTTGAAAGAACGGATTCGTTAGAAGAGCTCCATGTTATCACTGTCGAATTTTTCCCCGAGGACGGCAAGACCAGGTTTTCCGTAATTGTACTCAAATCGCCTAAAGAAAGGTCTTGTATCTCCTCATCGACTAGTTCCGAATAGGTGATACTATCGAGTGCCGCTCTTTGGGTGGCAAGCTCAGCTAGCTGAGTCGATGTTATTGAGGTATTGTAGATTCTAAAATCATAGAGCATTGAATGGAGCAACAATGCATCGGACGAATATGGAGATTTGCATAAATAGTTGTATGAGGTAGCTCCTAAGGTTTTGGGGGAGGTTGCTATGGCCCCAAATTTAGTGAGGACGCCATCGATAAAAATATATCCGGTTGTCCCTTTTTGCATGTACGCAATGTGTTTCCATTTTCCCTGTTCTGTCGGAGCAGCTATACTCACGGTTTTCTCTGCGAGGTAATTGGTTGGAGAAATGGCATAGCGTGAGTCTTTTGCTGTATAAAACATACATCCAATCGGGTTGGCGCTTATGTCAGAAGAGTTGGAGAACGTCCAGAGGAAATTGCCATTATTGGATAGATTGACAGAGGGATCAACATAGATGTAGGTCGAAATTGTAAAATTCGTGAGGTCTTTAATGATATTTCCCACGCGGGCAGTCATGTCTACATATCCGGATTCGGTACCGATACTTAAAAGACCGAATTCGCCATATCTCTTAATTTTCGCACTTCCTACTAATTTCGCATTGTATCCATTTCCCGTTTCATCAAAGATAGAATCAGATGCTCCCATCTGATTAAAAGCATACCTCAATACGGGCGTTTGTGCTTTTAAATCATTACAATATATATATCCGAGTAGAAAGAGAAAAAAAAGAAAATATTTATTCATTATAATTAAAAAAAGGTTTTGATATTTTGGGTTATATGTTTTTTGAGATTCAGTTTGCTTATGCTGTTAAGAAAAAACGATTATTAGATTCACGCTGTCCGGAAAGAAGTAAAAGAAGTATTTAACTGATATTTTAGATCCGGTAGAACTCTTTTAGTTTTTTTTGAACAAAGCAAAAATAATGAGCTCTTAATGATAAAGAGTTTAAAAAAACATCAATCATGTTGATAAATCGTTCAAACTTGCATTTGGCTGTTTTTTGTAAAGTCGGTTGAGATTGCCCCAATAGAGGGTGTTAAACCCTGTCTCGCTGTAAATAAGCGACTTTCAAAAGAATACTTCTACCTGCCTGGTTTCAACATATTCTCTACCTGCTCCAACTCATTGGAGCATATTTCTGTCTAAGCAGGCTTCATGCTTGAACATATTTTCCCCCTGTTCGAGCAAGCTATTTACCTGTTGCGCCCCTTTCGAGAGGAATGTCTTCAGGTCTGTGTCAATATCCCCCCCGTGTTAAGAGCTGCTATTTTGAATGCTCTAAAATGGAATTTAGAGCTTGACGAATTTCAGAGAATAGCTCATTTGTTTGCCTTTCAGTTTTAAAAGATATATTCCCGAAGGCAGAGAAGATAAGTCTATGTTGTCGGAGAAGCTCACCTGCCGTCTGAGTATTTTTCGTCCTGACAAATCGTAAATTTCCATATTGTATTCCCCGGCTGTTTCGTCAAGTCCGTTGAAGCTGATAAAGTCTGTTACCGGATTGGGGGATATCCGTACACCTTGTTTTTTCTCTGACGATTGAATAGAAGTACTGTATTGAGGAATCAGGTGGAATACGTTTATTGAATTTGCTTTAAAAACAAAGTTCAGTTCTTTTCCCGTAACGAGTATGTCAGACTCAACCGGGATCACTTTCAGTGGAGTCTCAAACGAATTTTCATCTGTTCCCGAAGAAGAACTCATTTCATTCACGGTCCCTGTTAGTCCTGTCAGCTGTTCTCCGGTTTTAAATCTTATAACAGTCTCTGCTTCCGTGTCGGATGGATTCACTACTTTCAGGTAAATACCTCCGTTTTGTTCGTCCATCGAAGCAGAAGTATAAAGTATTCTTTCGTTTTCCAGGGAATGTATGAGCACATTGTTCAGATAGCAAAGGACTTTATTTCCGGAAATCTCAATGCGGATGTCATACCATACATTGGTTTCGATACTGCCGCTTTGTGAGGCAACTGTTGTCTTTGTGCCATTTGTACATTTCTCGATGGCATGCTGGGTATTGTTCCATCCTCCGATATTCCACCAATAGAAGTTATTGCTGTCTTTGTACCCGAAGATGATTAAAAAACCTTCGTTTCCTCCGTTCTTTTTAGCTTTCAGCGAATAAGTATATACCGGAACCGTAACCTTCGCGCTCACTGCACGACAGTCGGTGGAGGAAGACGTTTGGCTGAATGTTCCTGCCGATACGTTCCATGTCCCGCCGGATGTTGTCCAATTGGATGCATCCCGGAAAGTATCTGAGAAAACCGTGCTGTCGTTCTCAGCCTTGACCGTAACGGCTGTGTATTGGGCGGTCGTTGCCCAGGTGCCCAGTCCCACGTTCCCGGTGATAGTCTCGGATCGTGTATTGACCGAATCTTTCACTTGCAGGTTTACAGTTCCTATATTATTGGCAAACAGTTTCTGCACATAATAAGACGGGGTGGTATACACCGATGAAGCATTCAGTACAATCATATCGGGATTCCATGTCCGGTCGTTGTCATTCACAAAAATAGGCGCGTAGGAGTTCATAGAGACAATGTCCGAATTGATTTCCATACCAGCCATATACACTGCTTCGCCTAATGCTGCATTCAGGTTTCCTTTTCCACATTCGGAGGTTACTGCATATTCTCCAACATATATCTTCGGTCCGTTTCTATCGTATGAGTCGTATTTGTGGTATTGATTGATAAACCATTGCGGATTGCGGTAGTAATGTTCGTCGAGAAAATCCACTTGTTGAGAGAAAGGCCAGGTCGGATTGTCGGTTCCCCAAGCTGCTACATTTCCGATAAGCTGTATCTCGGGATACTTTGCCTTGATGGCATTCCTGAACAAGGCATATCGCTCCTCGTACAAGTTGTTGTGATAATTTTCATTCCCGATTTCAATATATTTCATGTTGAATGGTTCGGGATGTCCGTTGGCGGCACGCATTGCCCCATAAGGAGTCGATGCGTCTCCATTGGCATACTCTATTGCATCCAGCGCATCCTGGATGTATTCGTTCAGATTATCCACCGACCGGTAGTCGTTGTGTGCCACACCAATATTAATGACATAAAGAGGTTCGGCTTTCAAATCTTCTGATAATTGCAGATATTCGTGATAACCCAGCCCATCGGAGCTGCGGTATCCCCACAGATTCCAATGTCCCGGCCGTTCCTCTATGTTTCCAATTGTATTTTTCCATTGAAAACGATTGGCCAGTACATCCCCTTCTACAAAGCATCCTCCGGGAAAACGCATAAATTTCGGTTTTAAATCGGCCAACAGTTGAGCCAGTTCGGGGCGCATGCCGTTTTCTCTATTCTTAAATGTAGGCGGAAAGAGGGATACTACGTCAAGCCACACAGTTCCTCCGGTGTTCAGGGCAATGACAAGCCTTCCTTTTTCATCACTCCCATTTGCGGTCAACTCGAAGGAATACTTCTTCCATTCGGTAGTTAATGCATAGAGAGTGTCTGCAGCATAAACATCAGCAGCTGCATTTTCGAGAGAGACGCTCAGACGACCACTGTAGCCGGCATTGCATTTGGCAAAGAAGCTTAACCGGTATTTCTGTCCTTTTGTGATGGGAATACCCCAGTATCCTTCATTGTAAACTCCGGCTTTAGACCCGTTTTTTCCATCCGTAATAACGGACATTTTCAATGCTCTTTTCTGTGAACCGTTCAACATCCCTGTTGTTTCAACCGATGTGGTGATAGAAGCCCCTGTTGTCAGAAAATTAGACCAGTGTAGAGGGTTTGTATCGTCTTCGAAAGAGCGGTTTCGAATCAATTCTGCGTATAATCCGCCATCGGCGGCATGATTTATATCTTCAAAGAAAATTCCATAGTGTAACGGGCTTATTGCATTCCCTTTTGCGGAGAGGTCTATGTTCAGAACAGGCTTTTGAGCAAGGATTATCCCATTCAATACACATAGCAACAGGAGGCTTGTTATTGCGCTTTTGTTTTTCATTCGATTTAATTTTTACCGGTAAGTGAGATGTTGTATGCAACGTCTCTACTGCCGGTATTTGGGGGTGGTATTTATCGTAAATATTCACATACAAATATACGGCAGCGATGTCTTAGTATAGTTTAAAATAAAGTCAATCTTGTTGATAAATAAACTATTGATTGAACATGAGACTACCTCGTGTACCTGAAAGGAATGGCGTGCTTGAGCAGAATACAAAGCGGTGGTTGACGTATGCTGCCATTGATTTGCCGGATACTGAAGGGATGACAGGCAACATGGGTAAAAACGGTCGCAGCAAGTAAAAACGAAACGAGGTAGGTACACATGCTTGGAAACTTTCCGTCGGTAGAAATAAATAAACCTTCATGCCGGATATGCGTTGTTGAAATAAATTGTCTTTCGTTCCTTCCCTAAAGGGATTATTATTCCTTATTAACCGGGTAATTTCTTTTTATTGAATGGATTCGTGTTTGCTGTTAAGAGGGTGGTTTCTGTTTACTTAGGGAACTGTTGTTCCTCCCTAAGGGAATTGTTATTCTTTCCTAACGGAATTATTATTTCTTATTAACGGGGTAATTGCTTTTTATTGAATGGATTCGTGTTTGCTGTTAAGAGGGTGGTTTCTCCTTACTTAGGGAACTGTTGTTCCTCCCTAAGGAAACTGTCGTTTCTTCCTAAGGGAATTTTCGTTCCTCCCTGGAGGAATTTTTATTTCTCCCTAAGGGCACTTGTTATTGCTCGTTTAGGCGCTGTTACCCAACAAGAAAAGAACGCGAAAATAACCTTGAATCGAATCTGTTTTTCGACGAGATATTTTATTGTATATGTTTTTATAAATAGTAGAATGTGGCGGACAACATTAAGGTGTCTCTACGTTTATCAGGCTTTTCCTGTATATATAGATCAATTTTCGTCCTGCGCCTATTCCTTCC
>JASGFJ010000007.1:0-120602 GCA_047605645.1 Dysgonamonadaceae bacterium
TGAAAACCGCAAAGAATACAGATCTGGAATTACTTAGTAAGAATTTAGCGAAGGATTATCTGAAAAAAAATCAAGGTATAAGGACAGTCGATGCCTCTCTGACACCTCTCACCGACATCCATTTGCGCAGCCGGGTACTCAGAGAAATAGAGCCGAACGGCAACATCGATTATGTATATCTTATTGCTGCCGTCAACCTGTTGTTGCTTGTTGTAGTATTATTCAATCTTTGGCTGAACTCAAATGTCATCTTCACATCCAATCGGCGTCATTATTTCCTGCTACGAATCAACGGAGCAGGCCCGACAGATATTCTTCGTGCAGAAATTAGCGTATCTCTACTTCTGGGAACTTCATCGCTTCTTTTAGGCACCGCCATTGCGTTAATCACCAGCAGATGGTTTGGCCTACCTCTTGATTTTCTTTCCATACCAGAGATATTACTTCTATCATTCGGCTTGCTGTTATCGGTTGTGGTAGTCTCCGCACTTCCTTGTTTTGCCGATTTGATAAAAAAAAGCAAGCTAAGTATCAATCAAAACAAGAATCAGCGATTTAGTTACTCTGGGGTCAAATACATGTTGGTGGTACAATACACCATTGTCTTCTTCATCCTGATTCAGTCCTTTGTGATGCATCAGCAAATGAATTTGATTGCAAAAGAGCAAATCGGGGCGAACAGAGATAGCATCTTGGTGATGCAAGAACAACCCCCGGTCGTAATTTCTCATTTCGAGCTATTGAAGCAGGAAGCCGAGAAGCAACCCAATATCGAAATGGTAAGCGGAGCGATGCAGCTTCCCGGAAATGCCATTCGCGACGGAGTGAATTTATTCAAAGAAAGGGATAAAGAAGGTACACCTTGCCCGGTAATGGTAACAGGCACAGACTTTTTTCCGTTTTTCAACATCCACCCTATTGCCGGAACATTGCCAGCACAAGGCAAGCTAACCATAGATCAGGAAAATCAAATGCTTGAAGACAAATTTGCTGGCAAAAAAACAGAAACGAACATTCAGGATGAATATGTCATCAATGAGAAACTCCGAAAAGAATTAGGATATTCCTCTCCCGAAGAAGCTATCGGCAAAACCTTACGGATAGATCAATTCTCGCTGGATTATATTCCGACAGGCAGAATCTCTGCTGTTGTTCCGGATTTCATCTATTCCAACGTTTTTGAAGATACTACTCCCCTATTGTTCCTTCAGCGAAAAATGTTCACCAGTTGCTTTATGCTTCGTTTCCCTCCGGGAAAATCAGAGATCGGATTGGCCGAATTGAAGAAAGTATGGTCGAAAATAAATCCCGGTTTTCCATTCGAATACTCCCTCCTTTCGGATACGTATAAAATTGTTTATCGGAACGAAATAAGGGCTCAACAAATCGTCAATATATTCACAGCTCTGAGTTTGATGGTAACATTGCTGGGGTTGCTTGTTTTCATGTCTTTTATGGTGAAAGCGAGAAAACGGGAAATCGGTATCCGCAAAGTAAACGGAGCCAGCGAAATGGATATACTACAACTGCTCAATATGAATTTTCTTGTGTGGATTGGAGTTGCTTTTGTTATCGCAGCCCCCTTATCGATAATCACAGCACATCGCTGGCTGGCAAACTTCGTATTCAAAACGGAGCTTCCCTGGTGGATATTCGCCGGAGCAGGAATAGCCGTTGTGTCGGCATCGGTACTTCTTGTGAGCTGCCAGAGCCTCCGTGCCTCGCGAATCAATCCCGTAGAAAGCATTCAGCAGGAATAAAATGAATAACTCTAGACAATAGAGCTATAAACCCAATTAGTTAAACATTTTGAAACAAGGCGCTTGAGATAAGTGCCTTGTTTTTTCTTACAAATATAGATGATGGTAAGTCGTTTAATCAAATTAGGTTCATGTGCTTTGCTTTATATATCAGTTATTTTTAAGATAATATAGATGTGCCTGTTTACAGCTCATTTTGAACATTTACTTACATAAAGAAAGTAATTATCATATTGGAATCATGAGAACTGTTTGGTGGAAATGAAGGGTGTGGCGATCCACCGGGAAGCAACATTGAAAGCGGAAGTTCCTCGTATCCATATAGTGATTTGATGTGATCGGATGATGACCGCTATACCAATACCGATAATAAATAAAACAATTATGTGGGAATGCCAGGAATGGACGTAACAGCGATAACCCTCACTCAGACGGCGATGAAAGAAGAAACGGAGATAGCCTGAATAGCAGACATACCGATAATGAAAACAGGGGAGGCAATGATTGGGATATTGATTCGGGTACTGTTTCCTACATTTATAAATGAATGAACTCAAATAAAAAGAAACAGAATAATATACACAAATAAAAAAGCAGATTTGTATCTTATTATTACTCTGAGTTATACTATTCTTTCTTAACAACCCTATCCCTTGTGAGGCACAGCTTCTCGTCTCGGTAAATCTGGATATTGTTAAGTTTTGAAAAATCAGCGCAATTAGTTCTGGGTACAAAAGCATAAGACACCAATTCGCCTCCTTTTGTAAAAACAAGGGTACAATTGCCTTCATCACCCAATGCCATCCTTTTTATATTCGATTTTATTGCTTGACCCATTTTTATTCTGTCTGCACCATCCATGTTGTATGGGGCAATAACAAGTGCAGAGTCCCAATTGTCGGTGAGATTGATTTGAGACAATGTAAAGGTTTTTCCCTCTTTAATTAGAGTCAGCTTCGTCTCAACTTCTATTTTTCTATCTTTTGTCTTATTATGCAGAATAAAGAAATATGCTACAACAACAGTTAATAATATGGCTATAGTAAATATAGCCCCTGATTTGTGAAAAAATTTCATGCAATTTAATTTTTATTAGTAGGAAACTCGACTGATTTTCAAATCACAGTAGTAGGTAATTTAATAAAAATCAGGTCTTATTTCATTTTAGATATCTCATTACTAAATTCCACTTCTTCAATTTTGTCATGTTATGTTCTATACCTGAGGACAATTCATTCGCCCCATAAATCGTCGTATTCCATGCAGCCTCATCCCACAACCCGATCAATCAACCAAGAGCTAAAACAACAGGCAAAACACGACCCACTCATTTTCGGAATAATACCTCAGATTTCCGCCATGAAGCCGCATTATATACCGGGAAAGGCTCAATCCTATACCGCTTCCTGAATCTTTTGTTGTGAAAAAGGGAATAAAAATGTGAGGAAGAATCTCGGGCGGAATAGCCGGTCCATTATTTGCAACGGACAATTCGGTTTTATCATTTTTTTGTATGATCTTTATTTTAATGGAAGCATTTTCGGTTTCAGCAACCGCCTCTATCGCATTTCGCACGAGATTGGTGAGCACTTGTGAAATTTGTGATTCATCCGCTTCAATCAGGGTTTCTTTTTCTTCCGAAAGCACTTCGAGATGAATCCCTTTTGTTTTCAGGGTTTCATCCTCCAGTAAAATTATATTTTCCACCAGTGCATTCAAACTAATATTTATTTTTTGGGGCTGGGGAATCCCTGTAAACCGGCGATAGGAATTCACAAAACCAATCAACCCTTTTGCTGTCGCATGGATGGTTTGCAAGGCTTCAAGCGTATTTTGGGTAAGTTCGTCCTGCCTGTTTCCATTTTCCTGCATTTTATATGAAAAAAGAATCGTTTCCGACAAAGATGTAATCGGAGCTATCGAGTTCATTATCTCGTGTGTCATTACACGGATAAGTTTAATCCAAGACTCCATTTCCCGCATTTCCAATTCATTCCCGATATTATTCACCAAAAGGATTTTCAATACCGAGTTATGAACATTTACCATCGAACAACGTACATTCAACTGCATTTCTTCCCGCTCATTCGGCACTTTTATGGAAAGGCTGTCCTGAGTTTTCATTCCGAGAAAAAGCTCAGGATAAGTTTCATTTATAATTTTCAACTGTTTCAAATGGGTTATAACAGGCATTCCCAGCAATTGACGAACCGAATGATTGCCATGAATAACGACTCCGCTTTCGTTTACAATCAGAATACCTGTCGACACATTTTCCAAAATAATACTCAGGAATTTTTCATTTTCAATAACCGTCTTTCTTGCTTCCGTCAGAATATCTTTAATTCGATTCATCGTGGAATTAAATTCTTTCTCACGCGGTGAAAGCCGATCTTCAGAGAAACGAAATGAATAATCTCCGTTTTCCAAGGCATTCAGTAAGAAGAGTATATTCTGGTTGAACTTGCTGTATCCTTTATACATGTTCCATAAAATCGCACAAACAAGGATGCCGCCGATACCACCCCAAACATACTCCGCATGAAGCAGGAAATAGGTGGATAGCGAAACGGAACCGACAAGTACTACACTGAGAATTCCGAGTTTATATTCGATGGATTTAAACATATTTTTCTAGAGTATGAGGCTGATGTTTCGTATGAGCTGTTTATGAGAGATTGAATTTCTTCATTTTGCTATACAATGTCGGACGGGAAATACCAAGCTCCGCTGCAATGGCCGAGATATTGCCGTCATATTTCCGTAATGCTTTTTCAATCAAAACCTTCTCCATCTCTTCCAATGTTACAGACTCCAATATTTCACTTTTGGTCAACGAATTGTTCAGACCAAAGTCATAAGTCCGAAGCTCAGCATCATCACTCAGAATAACCGCTTTTTCAATGCAATGTTCCAATTCCCTTACATTTCCCGGCCAGGAATAGGTCTGCAGTTTAGCCAGCGCCTCCGGATGAAATACCATTTGACCTCTCTTATATTTGTGGGAAAAACGATGCAGAAAATAAGCCGCTAAAACGGCGATATCCTCTCTCCTGTCACGCAGTGGTGGCACTTCAATCTGAATCGTATTGATCCTATACAACAAATCCTCTCTGAATTCTCCGTTAAAAACAGCTTGTTTCAAATCGCAGTTTGTTGCAGTAATCAAACGAATATTCACATGCACTGTCTTGTTGCTGCCGATCCGCACAATCTGACGGGATTGCAAAGCTGTAAGCAATTTCGATTGAAGATTTGCCCCGAGATTTCCTATTTCATCCAGAAAAAGCGTTCCTTTGTCGGCGGCTTCGAATTTGCCCGCACGATCAGTCCGCGCATCCGTAAAAGCGCCTTTTACATACCCGAACAGCTCGCTCTCAAACAGCGATTCCGACAAAGTCCCCATATCCACACTAACCAAAGTCTCATTATGGCGCCCCGAAAGTTGATGAATCATCTTTGCAATCAGTCCTTTTCCTGTACCATTTTCTCCGGTTATCAACACATTGGCATCTGTCACAGCTACTTTCCGAACAACAGCCAACAACTTTTGCATCGCTTCCGAAGTTCCCCAACAGACATCAGCATCCTTATTGAGCTCCGCCTTCAATATGTCCTGCTTCTCTCTCAGTTTCCGGATTTCTCCTTTAGATTGGCTCAATTCCATTGCCGATTCCAATGTTGCCAACAGTTTTGCATTATCCCAGGGTTTGACCACAAAGTCATTCGCTCCCTTTTTCAATGCATTCACTGCCAGCCCAATATCTGCATAAGCGGTAAATAGGACAACCGAAATATTTGCATCCACTTTTTTCACCTCTCCTAACCAAAACAAGCCTTCATTTCCCGAATTAATGCCTGCTGAAAAGTTCATATCCAGCAACACGACATCCGGTTTCTTTTGTGAAAGTGTGTTCAATAAAGTATTGGGAGAAGAAAGCAGTGTCACTTCTTCAAAATAGTTTTTCAATAACAAGCCAAGTGCACTGAGCACATTTTTATTATCATCTACGATACAGATTTTACCTTTCTTCATCTACAACAGACTCATTTTATTTATTTTTAGCCCGATATAAAGATACAAAGAATGTCAGGAACAGAAATTGTTCTGTTTTATTTTATCTACATTCAGTCTCTGTTAACATTTTTTACTCAAATGATTTCCGGAAATACCGGTGAATAAGCCGCGAAGTAAATGGTATTGTTCATCACCGAATGAATCCGTTGAGAACAATTTAAGGTAAAAAAACAAACACAACAATGCAAAATTTGTGTCGTATGAATGAAAAATGTTGGGATAACGGGAGCAACTTGTTGTAACTTTTGCAATTAAGTTGCATAAATTTTTATTTATATTTGTAGCTGAATAAATAATTATACGAAACGAGGAATGATTTTTATGAAATCGCCCCAAATAATAATTTAAAGTTCAGGTGAATTCCATACCATCTGACAAGAAAAATTAAATCGTATGAAATCAACTGTTTTTCTTATAAGCATCTATCTTCTGTTTCTTGCGCTGCTGCCATGCGGATGCAACATACAGATCACGGATTCTGGTGAAAATAAAACAGTGAAGATTTCCGTCACTCATCATGAACACGGCTCCACCGAGGAAAATTGCACTCCGTTTTGCACATGTTCCGGTTGCCACAATCCTCATTTTATAACAAGATATACTCTTGATTTGGGAAATAGGAATATCGTATCCGGCCGGACAATTGCCTTTTATAACGAAAACCAAACCACCTCTTATCTGGAGAGCCTCTGGCGACCTCCAAAGGCTTAAAGTATAGCTTTTTGTATTCATCTGATATACCCAAAAACGGATATATCACATAAATCTATTGTTATATTTTATTGTCCGAATTATGTTTCAGAAACTAATTAAATTCTCGATAGAGAATAAATTGGTAATTGGAGCCATGACTGTAGCCCTTATCCTGTGGGGTGCATACTCGCTGTCTCAATTACCATTCGACTCTACTCCCGACATAACCAACAATCAGGTGCAGGTAATAACACAAGCTCCCTCATTAGGCGCTCAGGAAGTAGAGCAATACATCACAACGCCTTTGGAAATGGCGTTAGCTAATATCCCCAAAGTCATAGAAAGAAGAAGTATCAGCCGAAGCGGTTTGTCCGTTATCACAATCGTCTTCAAAGAAAATGCGGATATTTACTGGGCGCGGCAGCAAGTGAGCCAACAACTTAAAGAGGCCGAAGAAATCATCCCTCAGGGAGTGGGTAAAATTAGCTTGGCTCCCATATCTACAGGTCTGGGAGAAATATTTCATTACACAATCCGCGCAAAAAAAGGGTATGAAGATAAATACACCATTTCGGATTTGCGTACCCTGCAAGACTGGGTTGTCAGAAAACAACTTTCGGGCACGGAAGGTGTTGCCGAAATAAGTGGTTGGGGAGGTTTCGTAAAACAATATGAAGTTGCGATCGATGCCGACAAACTCAACGCAGCAAATATTACAATTCCGGAGTTGTATACAGCACTCCAGAATAATAATGAAAACACAGGAGGCAGTTACATTGAACAATACAGCAATCAGTATTTCATCCGGGGATTGGGTGTTGTCAAATCATTGAAAGATATTGAAAAAATACCCATTAAAACAGTCAACGGAACACCTATTCTTGTTCGGGACGTGGCTAAAGTGCAGTATGGAAGTGCTACTCGCTACGGAGCCGTGACCCGAAATGGCGAGGGGGAAGTTGTGGCAGGCATCACCCTGATGTTGAAAGGAGAAAATTTCCAGCAGGTAATTGCAAATGTAAAACAACGCATCGCACAGGTTCAAAAAGGGTTACCCGAGGGCGTAATTATTGAACCATTCATAGACCGTACCGAATTGGTTAGCAGAGTCACCGGCACAATCACCAAAAACCTGATAGAAGGCGGTTTGATTGTCATATTCATCCTGGTACTTTTTTTAGGAAATTACAGAGCAGGACTGGTCGTTGCCTCAGTAATCCCGCTATCGATGCTTTTTGCATTCAGTATGATGCGGGTATTCGGTGTTAGTGGAAATTTGATGAGCCTTGGTGCCATTGACTTCGGATTGATTGTCGACGGGGCAGTTATTATTGTCGAAGCTGTTTGTTATCATATCGGAGTCATAAAAGATCGCTACCAAGGGCGGTTGCTGACACAGGCTGAGATGGATAAGGAAGTATTCAATTCTGCGTCTAAAATAAGAAACAGTGCAGCATTCGGTGAAATTATCATTATGATTGTTTACATACCGCTCTTCACGCTGGTCGGCATCGAGGGTAAGATGTTTAAACCAATGGCTATGACAGTGTTCTTTGCGATATTGGGCGCATTTATTCTTTCCCTTACCTATGTACCGATGGCAAGTGCGCTCTTTTTAAGCAAGAGAACGGAACACAAACGTACTATCTCAGATCGGCTGATGGACAAACTCAACCACTTCTATCGCCCTATTATCACTAAAAGTTTGAATTGGAGCAAAACCTTAATTATAAGTATGGTTGCTTTGTTCGCTGTGAGTGTATTCGCATTCAGCCGGATGGGAGGGGAATTTATCCCGAACCTGGAAGAAGGGGATTTTGCGGCAGAAATAAGTATGGCTCAGGGCACTTCTTTGTCACAGATGATAAAAAGCTGTACCCAGGCTGAGAAAATACTGAAAGCACAGTTTCCGGAAGTCAAACAAGCGGTAACACGCATTGGGAGTGCGGAAATCCCGACCGACCCGATGCCTGTTGAGCGGGCAGATATGATGATTGCCCTGATTCCGAAGAAACAATGGACATCAGCCTCCACCAAGGAAAAATTGATGGAAAAGATGGAAAAAGCAGTTGGAGAAATTCCCGGATTAGAAATTGAAATGACACAACCTATACAGATGCGCACCAATGAGTTGATAACCGGCATCAAACAGGATGTAGCCATTAAGATCTATGGAAATAACCTCGAAATACTTAGCGCCTCTGCCAAGAAAATGGCCGCTCTCATTAAAAAAGTGGACGGAGTAAGCGATCCCTTTGTAGAAGAAGTAATCGGATTGCCGCAAGTCCAGGTCATTTATAATCGTGATCAATTAGCCAAATACGGTATATCGGTTAAAGATGCCAATATGGTATTGAGAACTGCTTTTGCAGGAAATGAAGCCGGATATGTATTTGAAGAAGACAAACGATTCGACCTCGTACTGAGAATGGATAATAACCTGAGAAACGACTTGTCGGCTTTAGAAAATCTATATCTGCCGCTTGCATCGGGAGGAACAATTCCCCTTTCTCAGGTAGCCGAAATTAAATACGCGGATGCGCCCGCTCAAGTGACACACGAAGACGGACAGCGACGAATATATGTCGGATTTAATGTAAGAGGACGTGACGTACAAAGTACTGTGTTTGAAATTCAAAATATTTTAGACAAAGAATTTAAATTGCCAACCGGATATTATTATACATACGGAGGACAATTCCAAAACCTCAAGGAAGCCAAAGATAGATTGATGGTCGCTGTTCCTCTGGCCTTACTACTTATTTTGTTTCTGCTGTATGCAACACTAAAAAGTGTCAAAGAATCGCTGTTTGTGTTTTCAGCCATACCGCTTTCGGCTATCGGAGGCATTTGGGCGTTGTGGTTGAGGGACATGCCTTTCAGCATTTCGGCAGGAGTTGGCTTTATCGCACTGTTTGGAGTAGCAGTATTAAACGGAATCGTGCTGATAGGACAGTTTAATATCTCCCGAAAAGAGGGAATCACAGATATTCGACAGCGAATAATTGAAGGATGTATGCTTCGCTTGCGTCCTGTAGTTATGACAGCACTTGTTGCGTCATTAGGTTTCCTTCCTATGGCCTTATCCACTGGAGATGGCGCCGAAGTACAACGGCCACTTGCAACAGTAGTTATCGGAGGATTATTAACAGCCACCATACTCACATTGCTTGTATTACCCTCCATTTATAAAACATTTACTAAAAAATAGCGAGTAGAGACGTTGCATGCAACCTCTTTCAGTAAAAATAAAATTGTATGAAAATAAAAATAATACTGTCGGCCATAGCAATAACTCTTGTCCTGCAATCAGCCGCATTTGGTCAAGAGCAACCAAGGACATTGCAGGAATGCATTCAAACTGCAATAGAGAATAACCTGACAATGAAATCGGGAAGAATATCCATCGAGAGGGCTAAAGATTTACAGGGAACCGCTTTTAATATTGAAAAAACGAACTTCTCTTTAAGTCAGGATCCAACATCAGGAGGAAGTCCGGATAACAGCCTCTCGCTCAGCCAGAGCTTTGATTTTCCAACAATCTATAGCGCCCGTAAAGGCTTGTTAAAAGCGGAAACAAATTTGGAACGAAGCAATCTGGAAGTTACACGCAATGAGCTTGTAAAGGAACTATCAGCGACCTATTACCAACTACTTTATGCAAAGGAGAATATCAGAATATTGCAAAAACAAGATAGCATCTACAGTAAATTTTTATTTCTGGCTAATGCGAAACTGAAATCGGGTGAGGCCGGCCGCCTTGAACAGATGAATGCAGAACGGCTTTGTAATGAAAATAAAATTGAATTGCAAAAGGCTGGAAAAAGTTATCAAAGTTTACAACTATTGATGCAACGCTGGATGAATACCGAAGAATATGTAGAGCCTGCTGAATCCTCTCTGACAATAGTGGAAACAGCACTTCCCCTGAAAGAATTTAATCCCGGACAAACACCGCTTGGAGAAGTTTTTGCAAACAAAACAATAGTCAGCGAGAAAAATCTGAGTATCACCAAACAAGGATATTTGCCCGGATTCAATATCGCGTTGAAGAACCAGTTTCTAATCAAGGGATTCAATCCTTACGATATCGAACGCGAACGATTCGACAAAGGCAATTTCATGGGTTTTGAAGTCGGTATAAGCCTTCCTTTATTCTTTGGAGAACAAAGAGCTAAGACCAAAGCAGCTAAAAGAGAAGTGGAAATAGCCCGGCTTGAACAGGAAAATGCCATGCTTACGATGCGAAAAAACTACCAGACTTATCTGAATGAATATACTAAAGCGCAAAATGCTTTAGATTATTATTCAACCCGCGGGAATAAGCAGGCAGAAGATATAACCCGGATTTCACAAATATCCTACGAAAAAGGAGAAATAAACTACATCGAGTATATCCAGAATCTGAAAACTGCCGTCGAAATTCAGTTGCAATATACCAATGCAATCAACAACTACAATCAGATAATCATTCTGTTAAACTATTTGCAAGGAAATAAATAATCAACGGGAATAGGAAACGAAGCCTGATTTTTATTAAATCATTGAGAACAATGATAAAAAAATCAAGCGAGTTTCAGACCACCTAGTAGAAAAAAAAACAATAATCGTATGAAAACAAGACATATATCGTTCATCATTCTCTTTTTTATCCTGTTGACAGCATGCAATAAAAACGCTCCAACAGAAAAAAAGGACGCAAAAAAAAAAACTGAGGAATCTCACACAGAATCGGTGGAAGTAGAAATCTCCGAGTCACAAATGAAAGCTGTGGATATCCGCTTGGGAAAAATAGAGCAGAGAGACCTTAACAGCGTGATTCGGGTAAACGGAGAAATGGCTTTAGATCCACAACGAAGGGCAGAAGTCACTTCGCTTTTGGGCGGAATCATTAGACAAATAACGGTTATCGAAGGGCGAAGTGTCAGAGCGGGACAAACCGTAGCCTATCTGGAGAATACAGAAATAGTAGAGTTACAGAAAAATTACCTGACAAGAAAAAAAGAAGCTCTGATAGCTGAACAAGAGTATCGACGACAAAAAGACTTATCGTCTCAAGGAGCAGGCGTCGAGAAAACCTTACAACAGGCATCTGCAAATTTCGAGATAACAAAAGCACAGTTGATTGGACTGGAGAAACAATTGAAACAGATTTCCATCAGCCCGGCACAAGTATCTGCCGGCAATATGGTAACCCGAATTCCCATAAAAACGCCCATATCAGGAATCGTAAGTAAAATAAATATCAGCACAGGAAGTTATGTCGATATGCAAACCCCGTTGATGAACGTCACCGACAACTCCGGTATTCATTGCGATATGAAAGTTTTCGAAAAGGACATCAATATGGTAAAAATTGGCCAGGAAGTAAACATCGTATTAACGAATCAGCAAGGTACCAACCTCAAAGGAGTGGTTTACGAAATCAACAAATCGTTTGAGGGCGACACAAAAGCCATTACGGTTCATACAACAATTCAAAGCAAACCGGATATCAGGCTGATTCCCGGTATGTATGTCACCGGATTGATTAATGTCGGAAAACAGAAAACAGATGCTGTCCCCAACGATGCCATCATCAGTAATGAAGGGAAAAAATACATATTCGTTTTGGAAAAAGAAGCCCGCGAAGAAGAGGTAAAAATGTATCACTTCCAACGGGTCGAAGTATTAACCGGTATCAGCGAATTGGGGTATACACAAATAACTCCGGTAAACAAACTGGAAAATGGGGTGACAATTGTCAAAAACAATGCTTTTTACCTGGCATCCATGAGCATGGATCACGGCGAACATGGACATTGAAAGCTAAAATTCGACCGGCTATCGACCAACCGATGAGAAATAAAGAATAACAGGAAATTATTGGGGATACTTACAATAATAAGATTCAGAAAGCCGCATTTACCTTAACAAAACGAAAATGAATGCCATAATAATTTGCGCTAGAATTGCGTTTTATAGTAGATAAATAGTATGTTATTGTTGTAAGCCCTACCGTTTTAATTAAATGAAGCACTTATCGTTACCTGATAAGTGCTTCATTTTCAATGTCGGGATGACAGGATTTGAACCTGCGACCACACGCCCCCCAGAGATATATTTGGTCTTTCATCTATCTTTATCTATCGCCACACATATTATCTCATTAATTTACAACAAATTCTATTTATTCAGTTTTATCTGTATTCATTTCACATGTCCCAAATGTGTCCCACTAAATAATATTATAGAGTTGGAATTAATCCATAAATTTATCTAACTTCTTGGCTATTTCTTCCGCATCTGGTAAAAGCTCTTTATACGAATTAGGTAGATTTGTAGTAAGGCTGTATGTAGCAACTCCAATGGGTTGATTAGAGTCTTTAAGTGCATATTCTACAACTGTGCGCTTTTTCGACTTACAAATTATAATTCCAATAGTTGGGCTTTCGTGAGGTAGCTTTATTTTGTCATTAAGAACATTCAAATAAAACTCCATTTTCCCTTTATATTCAGGTAAAAACTTACCTATTTTTAACTCAATAGCGACTAAACATTGTAACTTTCTATGATATAGAAGCAAGTCGATAAAATATTCCTCTCCGTCAATCTCAATACGGTATTGGTTTCCCATAAAAGTGAAATCCGGACCAAATTCAATAAGGAATGAACGGATATTCTTTATTAATGCCTGCTCTAACTCAAATTCGGAATGTTCTGCATCTAATTCCAAGAAATCAAAAGTATAATCGTCTTTGACAGCTAAAATAGCCTGATTTTTGATCTGTTCAGGTAAGGAGCTTTCAAAATTATTCTGCCCTAAAAGATATTTCTCAAAGGATTGGGCTTCTATTTTATGAGTTAGTACATCTTTTGTCCATCCATATTTCTTCGTGGATAGAATATAATACTGGCGTTCTTGTACATCTTTACACTTAGTCATTATAACCAAATGCTTACTCCAACTAATTTCTGCAACTAATGGTTGCAGAATTTCATCTCCTTGATATTCATTGTAGAATTGTTGCATATACCAGATGTTTCTTGCTCCGAAACCTTGCATTCCGGGAAACTCTTTTTGCAAATCGACAGATAATGCCTCTACTACAGATTTACCCCAACCTAATTCTTTTTGCCTTTCTGATAGACTTTTACCAATATCCCAATAAAGCTGAATCATTGCTTTATTAACAGCTTTCATTGCTTCGTATTGGGCAACACGAATTCGTTCCTTTATTTCAATAAAGAACTGGTTGTAATTGCCTGGTTGAATGTCTGTCATACTTCTTAATGTCTATTCAGCAAAGGTAGTAATTTCTACAAAAGGAGTCTGGTGTTGATTTATGGATTTGCTCAGTTAGCTCTAAACAAGCTATTATTTGCCAATCATAACGATATCAATAAATGTCATAATATTGCCATTTTTGCCAACAAATCATAATCGATATTACTTTACAATCAGCATCTTTTGGTTTATTAACAGCAAGTCAAATACATTTTACCAGAGATAAGTAGAGAATCTTAAATTTCTCATTCGCTAGAGTATTATAGAGCAGACGAAGAAATCTCAAAAAAAGAGGTTTTACGACTAAAAAATGTATTGACAAATGATAAGTTATGTAAGAAGGCACAACCTTACCAATTCAGGTAGTTTATTTGCTATTCGATTGCGAGTATACAAGGAACGTCAACGCAAATATTTTCATTTGAACCTTACGAAGCATCGATGCTAATAAGCCATTTTCATATTCCGGCTGGGCTCTTTTCGGTTGAATTTATCTCCAGAACGGTTCTCTTTTAATGATGAAAAATGCGTAGATACATAAAGTTGTCTAATATGAGTTACACTTAATTCACCGGATATGCTCCGTTACTTTTTCCCCTTTTAATGTCGAGATATAGGTTTTTATATTTGCCATAATATATTATATTTTGTGCACCAAATTTGCACTAAAGTTAGGTAAGATAAGGTAATATATGGGTACTTTGTTATTTATATAGTTGAAAAAAATAGCATTTTAACTAAAATAGGCATT
Source organism: Dysgonamonadaceae bacterium (assembly GCA_047605645.1). GTDB lineage: Bacteria > Bacteroidota > Bacteroidia > Bacteroidales > Dysgonomonadaceae > UBA1309. The sequence continues at coordinate 14,550 of JASGFJ010000007.1, forward strand.
CACCTTAAAAAGATAAATGCCTGATTTACAGTTAGTCGGGATGACAGGATTTGAACCTGCGACCACACGCCCCCCAGACGTGTACTCTACCGAGCTGAGCTACATCCCGAAATGCGGATGCAAAAATAGGTCTTTTTTTGCATGAAAACAACTATCGTATTCATTTTTTAGGAAAATCAGTCTCCTATTTACATCTGCGCACTAAATAGATACACGTATAATACAGAAAAAGAACATTTTATGTTTACAGGAGATATCCTCTTTGAGGATCACGATTAATCAGGCGTGTCCGCGCCATATCCTCATATCCGGTTCCCGGGCGGCCATAATTACAATAGGGATAAATACTAATACCTCCGCGTGGCGTGAAGATACCGATAACTTCAATATAACGCGGGTTCATTAGTTTTATCAAGTCTTTCATAATAATATTCACACAGTCCTCATGAAAAGCCCCATGATTACGAAAGCTGAAAAGATAAAGCTTCAACGCCTTGCTTTCCACCATTTTTACATCGGGAAGATAGTTGATGTGGATAGTCGCAAAATCGGGTTGTCCGGTTATAGGACAAAGGCTGGTAAATTCAGGGCAATTAAATGCGACCCAATAATCATTGTCAGGATGTTTATTATCGAAGGCTTCCAGCACCTCAGGCGCGTAATTATCCTTATATTCTGTTTTACCACCCAAATGGCTCAGGCCGGAGATTTTTTCACTCATAACTATTTATCTTATTGATTATTTCTAATTTTCAAATATTCATCCAAGCCATGTTTACGCAATTTACAAGAAGGACATTCTCCACAGCCATCCGCAACAATTCCATTATAACAAGTTAATGTTTCCTTACGCACAATATCAAAAGCTCCAAGTTCATCAGCCAATTGCCATGTCTGCGCTTTATTGATCCACATGAGCGGCGTATGAATTTTGAATTGCTCGTCCATTGCCAGGTTCAGACTGGTATTGACTGACATAATAAAAGTGTCGCGACAATCAGGATATCCACTATAATCGGCTTGCGAAACACCTGTCACCAAATGCCGGATGCCCAGGCTTCGAGCCACGACAGCAGCAAATGTAAGAAACATCATATTCCGTCCCGGAACAAAAGTATTGGGATAACTATCAGCCGGCTTCTCTTTATCCATTTCAACGTCTCGTGTCAAAGCACTCGCGGCAATCTGATTGATAAGCGAAGCATCCAATACCTGAAAGGGAACATGGGCACGTTCTGCAATTCCACGGGCAACTTCAATCTCTCCGGAATGTCGTTGGCCGTAGTTAATACACAAAGTTCTTACTTCGGAAAAATGTTTTAATGCCCAATATAGGCAGGTGGTGGAGTCTTGTCCGCCGGAAAATAGCACTAAAGCCGATTCGTTATATTTCATTTTCAATTTTATATAAAATACGTGTTTCATTCATTCAAAAAAAAGAATGTGAAACAAGGTATGATTGCCACTACGCAATAAAAAACAATTTGAAAAAGAATTACAGGATTCCGATGTATTCTTGACAAGTAAATTCAGAAGGAGAAATACTTAGGAAGACAACACTGTAGGTACAGAGTCGAGCCTTATTTTTTCTTCGTTTTTTACGTGGTTAATACTAAGATACACGGAAAGAATTCTCTTTCGCAGGCAAAGATAATAAAAACATGAACAGATATTCCTATTTATAATTAACCTTCACGAAGCTATTTACATTTTTAAACACATTCCCATATAATCAGACATTTATCTCCATAACAAACAAGGGATAAGACACCCCATGTTTAAATAAATTTAATTTAACCTCCGTTTTACGACATTTATTTGTTATATTTGTATAAGTAGATAGCGGAGGAGGTAAAATTCGTCCGTATATTTTTAATTCGAGAAGAGGGAAAATCAAACAGCGGTTTATTTTTCAATCTTTCTATTCTAATCTGACACATTAACAGAACCTTCTGATTTACAACAATTAACACAAATATTTTTTTTATTTGCGTGTGTTGTCATGGATCTATCCTTGTTTCTATGTGAGATTAAATAAAATAGATAAATTGAAAATAAAACAGCACCATTAATTTTAATGACTATGAAAAAAAAGATTTACGCTTGCATGCTTGTAGCCTTGAGTTCTTTATCCGGATATGGGCAGACTTGGTCTACCAGTGGGAATTCAGGATTAAGTGCAAGCAACTTTATTGGAACAACAGATGCAGTCCCTTTAACATTTAAAGTTAATAACAAGGCTGCGGGATATTCCGGACATGGTAATACGGATTATGCCAACGTTTCCTTCGGATATAATTCGTTGAATTATCCGACTTCAGGAGGACGGAATGTGGCTTTAGGCATTCAGGCACTAACCAATAACAGCAGCGGATGGAGCAATATAGCTATCGGCTACTGGGCACTAGACACGAATACATCCGGTTCGGAAAACATTGCGATTGGAGTTTCTTCCATGGCTCAAGCAAATGGCAGCACTTCCCGGAACATTGGTATCGGAGTTTCGACCCTAAAATACAACATGGGAACGCTCAACACAGCCTTAGGAACTTATGCTGCAGAACAAAACACTTCCGGCTCACTCATCACTGCAATCGGGGCAAAAGCTTTGTTAAACAATACGACCGGAACCTACAACACAGCAGTGGGTGCTCAGGCCATGCAAAGCAATACCACGGGAGAGATAAATGTGGGATGCGGATCAGGAGCACTCTACAGCAATATTTCGGGTTCACACAATACAGGAGTTGGAAATGCTTCGTTATGGTCCAATACTTCCGGGAACGACAACACAGCTATCGGCGACGAGGCATTAGCCGGAAATCTCGACGGAAGTTGCAATGTGGCTATCGGTACAAGAGCACTTTGGTGTGGGGATAATCTTTCGGAATTCACAGCCTGGGGGCACGGAAGCAAAAATACCGCTACCGGATGGGAAGCAATGCGCTCACTCAGTTCCGGCGAAAGTAACAGCGCTTACGGCTACCACTCTCTACTTTACACCGATGCCGGGCAATACAATGCCGCCTATGGAGCCTGGTCGCTATCAGGAAACACAAAAGGAAACGGAAATACCGCTTTGGGATATTATGCCCTGGCAACCAATACTTCCGGTTCATACAACACAGCAGTTGGATATGGAGCCGACTTGGATGCGACCAGCCTGACCAACGCAACAGTTATCGGATATGGAGCATCCGCCAATCGCAGCAATTCGGTCACAATCGGGAATAAGGAAATCGCGAGTGTAGGTGGCTTAATAGGATGGTCGACACTTCTCAAAGACGAGGAAAAGACAAATCAGACGGAAAATGTGCCCGGATTGTCATTTATTGCGAATCTAACTCCGATCACATTCAATATTCCCAATTCTACCGAGACACACACTGGATTCTTAACTCAGAATGTGAAATCGGTGGCAGACTCCATCGGGTATCAATTCGGAGGCATTGACAAAACGGATAATACAACTTACGGATTGAGATACTCCGAGTTTATTGGCCCCTTGGTTATGGCTATCAAGGAATTAAGCAGTGTAAACGAGGAAAAAGATTCCATTATTTCTGATTTAACAGCCCAGGTATCCACACTGCAATACCAGCTTAATTATTTGGCTAATGCATTAAACGTCAATTTACCTAGTGGAATGTTGGGTAATACAGCGATTGCGACATCCCGATCAACTATTGCAACCGCTTCTCTGGCTCAGAATTATCCGAACCCATGTACCCAATCAACAACAATCCCGTATAAGCTTCCTGATGCATTCTCTTCGGCTCAGCTTATGATAACGAATGAAAAAGGTGCTCTGATACAAATCTCTTCATTACCTGCTTCTGAGGAAAACAGTATTAGCATCAACACTTCTTCATTCAAAACGAGCGGCATATACCTCTATTCCCTACTGGTAGATGGCAAATTGATTGATACAAAAAGAATGATTGTAAAAATATAAAAACAGGTGAATGATTGAAACCTTAGTCTTCTTCCGCAAATCTCCAGACATTGAATTCCGGGGTCACATCTCGACTAATTCTTTTATACCATCCCGGTTAAACAACAGGCGGAATTTTCGGAAGAAGACTTGTCCCTGACTTTCTCCTCTGAATATAAAATGTAAAGGATAGACTTTGTCACCCTCAAAACAGATATATCCTTTTTGGGAATCGGGAAAATACAGGTCGATCTCCGGATTACTCATTTTCTGAGTCAGATGCACGAGATAAAACTTCGTGATATCATTAATTCCAGCATAATGATACCCGTCCTTTTCGATCAGTTTCGCAAAAGAAAGTTTTACCAGCTTTTTATATAAAAGAATCTGTTCGTTGTAAATTTTATTTTCCGCTTCTACAATAGGTAAACGTCTTCGCATTGCCACCACCTCGGCTGGGAGGTGTTCTTCTGAAACATAATTGACCGACTCTTTTATTTCACCGATGACAACATCCCGGGTGCTAAGTCGGCGTTTACGATCGAAATATTTCTTTCCCAACTGCGAATCGAAATAATACCGCATCGAATCTTTGATCCGATCTTTAAACATATAACTCACAATCAAAATCACAAACAACGGAAATGTATAGGAGGCATAATGCTTCTGAGCTGTAAATGTCACCACCGTAGCAAAGAGCATCGAAATCCCCGCAGCAATACTATAAAGCAATTGCTCTACAACCGCTCCGTCTTTTTTCATTTTGATATGCAGAAAGAGACCGCTCTCGATAAGTTTTTTCAAAATACCCCACTGCATAACCACCCAGCTATTATTTTCCTTATTATCCCGATGAATGACCGGAAATTTTCGTTTCTTCCGCTCTGCAAGTTCCGATTCGAGCAATGGCAAGAGAATACGACAGGCTTTGTCGTAAATTTTCCGTTGCCGAAATCCTTTCATCAGCCGGAATGCATGCTGCTCAGCGACATTACTAATAAAGTTGTCTGCATACGCAAAATTTTCACTCCATTCCCTATTGAAATTGGTGCTTTGAACCAAGGGATAAAGGCTCCGAAAATATTGCAGAATATTCCGCAAATCGGCTACAAAGACAATTGTGTGCTTGAGAGCTTCAGCATCGGAGCAAGAGATAATAAAATTTACCTGATTGCGGATCGCACTTTTACAAATATTGGCAAAAAGTTTGGTTTGGTGTACAAAACACGCTCCTTTTTCATCTGAGGCCGGATCTTCGAGCAACTCACGCAAAGCCTTACTTAGCCTTTGCCCGGGACTTTCGGGATGATTGCCGATAAGTTCCTCCAGTGAATAAACGGGAGTCATCAGACGAATATTGGATTTCAAATCCTTGAAGAATTGCTCTTTGGGATATGAATCCCTGTTTATATCGAGACTATTGGGTATAAATATCCAACTGTTGATACTGAATTCACCTTTTTCGACATGCCCGACAGAGTCTGAAACCAAGGAAAATTTGATTTCAAACGAAAAACGGTCATGTATCTTAACATTGGATTCTATCATTCACTATCTTTCCATTCGAGATAAGGGAAACGTGCCAATGAGGAATTGTAATAGCGAGCGTCTCCGGTCACTTCCTTTCCAAGCCAGGACGGACGCATAAACTCCTCCTCTTCACTACCCAGCTCAACCTCCGCCATAACAAGTCCTTCATTCAAACCGTGGAATTCATCTACCTCGAAAGTATGCTGACCAGCTTTGACCAGATATCGCACTTTGTCGACATAGTTCGGGTTACAAAGCTTTAATAGTTCCTCGGCTTCTTCCAAAGCGATCTCCTTTTCCCATTCATAGCGGCTCAATCCGTTCGCGGAAGTAGGCCCCTTAATAGTGATAAATCCCTTATTTCCTTTTCTTCGGATACGCACGCTGCGTCCCTCTGCCTCCGGAATAATATATCCTTGCTTTATCACCTTGTGGTCAAAAGCTTCTGATTTAAAATCACCTACTATAAGAAATTTACGTTCAATTTCGGTAGCCATCTAATAGTTTTGTCTTTGAGTTTATTGGATAATTTGTTTTACAGCGCCTAAATCGGGATAAAAAATAACGCGAATAGGTTGTTTGTTGTTGTCAAACATTTTTTCTGTCAAAACATCCTGTGTTCCGAATTGCACCACATCTACTTCTTTTTTTAGAAGACTCTGCCCTTCAAAAGTAAGCTCCAGGAGTGCTTTCGATGGAATATTATAGATAATCCCTTTTGACATTTTTTCAGCCAGCGCTTTAGCTTCTTTGTCTGTCAGGATAGGTTTTTCCACAGGAGTCTTATTCACCAGTGACAAATAAACTGGAGCGCCTGCCAAATCATCGGCAGCAACAATGCCTAATTTTTTAGAAAAACGAAACAGCACCTGATTATCAATATTTCTATCGGTAGGAATCATAGTCATTTCACTCGTAGAGTTTTCAGATTCTTCATGTCCGACAAACATTTCCGTCAAGGCTTTTTCCTGCTCTGTAAGTTGCCCAATTACCAGTTTGTAAGCGTTTCCGTCGGGCGGCATATTGTCTGCATCACCGGTCAGGATATCATTTCGTGTTTCACGTAGCTTGAAAATCTGTTTGGCTATCAGTTCGGCCTGCTTCGCTGTGGAACCTGCTGACATTATTTCTTCCGACAGGAAAGAACGAGGATTGGGTCGTAGTTGAGGCGCAACAGCGATTTCCAATTCAGGAGTTTTCTCAGGTTCAATCACTGCATCGTTGTTTATTGCGCAGATCAATCCATCTTTGGTCAGTGTCACGAAAGGAGACTGCGTGTTTGAACGAAATTCGACTAAATAGGAATTGCTTTTATCGGGTATCCCTTTTGACTGAACATTCACTTTCTGTAGAGAATATTCAATACTGTTCTCTTTAATAGCATTCGTTACACCCAAATATCTTTCTGCATATTGATAAAACTCGCCCGCCGTCCGGGTTGTTTTCTTCACAGTTGTCTCAATCGTAAACAAAGTCTTGGGTAAAGAGTAGGTCACGCCATAGTTATTAGCCTTCACTGCAGACATTTTTACAGTGGTCTGAGCCTGCAAAGAGCTGCCGGCGAATAATCCCATAGCTAAAAAAAGCAGACCAAATGTATTTTTCATTGTTCAGTTTATTTTTATGTTTCTACAAAACTACAATAATTTATCAGATGAAAGAACATCCAGCTGCCGACAAATACCTCAAAGTAAATCAAATCAACATTTTTTATTAAAGGAAACATGCATTACATTCCGAACATTTGCATTGTTTTTCTTTGTCTGATATATGAATCAGCCTACCTTTGAATGCCCCTGTTGATGAGCAAGAATATTCTAAAAAATATTTTGTGAGTTTTGCGATTATTAAAAATGATGCATGGAAATACGACATCTACTTTTAAAGAGAGCTCTATTCGTATCCCATAAAAATATTCATTTGTAATTGACTTCATCTGACGAATGATGTTTCTTGTTTTTCAGCAATTTACAAAATAAAAAATCTAAACCTGATGTAAAGCATAAATTCAAGACCATTTACTTTAAAACAGCTCGTAAATAATCAAAAACAGGTAGGATATAAGCTATAATCAAAATTTTTAATAGAATGATAGTGAATGAGTTTATATTTTAATTTCGAAGTACGTAATTTATTTTTCGCAATTAGTTATATATAAAACAATGACAAAAGAATACTTAAAAGACAATATTCCCTCAAGAAACATCATAGAGGGTTTTGATGAGTTGCCGTTCTGGTCAGCACCATTCGGGTTGAAGTTATTGGAAAAAATCGATTATAAACCTCATATCGCAGTATTGGATATTGGTTTTGGAGCAGGTTTTCCTCTCACTGAAATTGCGATGAGACTAGGAAATTCGTCTGTTGTATATGGAATTGATCCATGGAAAGAAGCAGCGAAAAAAGCTTTAAGGAAAACGGAGTTGTATCAAATCAGCAATATAAAAATCATTGACGGTGTAGCGGAACAGATTCCGTTAGAAAGTCAAAGTATTGACTTAATAGTGAGTAATAACGGCATAAACAACGTGTCGGATATAAATAAAACTTTTGACGAATGTTCCCGCGTCATCAAGAATGGCGGGCAATTTGTTCAGACAATGAATTTAAGTAAGACTATGTTTGAATTTTATGATTTACTAAAAGAAACAATGTCCGAACTTGATATTCCAGAAAGAGTTGAAGCTATAGATCGCCACATACAACAGAAGAGACCTGATGTAAATATATTTACTGAAAAACTTCAGAAGAGAGGCTTTATCATACAAGATTTGGATTTTGACCAGTTCAATTATTATTTTACGGATGGAACCACGATGCTTAATCATTATTTCATACGTTTGGCATTTATGAATTCATGGAAAAACTTATTGCCCGAAGATAGAATGGAGGAAATATTTGACATCGTTGAAGCAAAATTGAATAAACAGGCCGAATTATTGGGAAAAATAACTCTTAGTATTCCTTTTGTTCTGATAAATGCTTTAAAAAAATAAATTCCGGAGAGTTCAACAGTCTTTACAAAACAATGAAGTTATCGCGATTTTCTCTTTTTGTCTATTTTCTTGATAAATAACCTGAGTTAGTCTGTCCGGAAGCTTTATTGCTGCATGCCCGGACAAGAAGTTTATTATCCCGATAGTAGCCGGCAGCCAAAGAGAAAGAATAAAAAATTAACGAGTCTATCCTTACACAGTAATCGGAGGTAGAACAGGATACAATAAATTTTTAGAAAGAGCTATGCAAATTATAAAGAAGAGTAATCAACAATTGATAATCAACAGAAGGCTAACCAAATATACCTTCGAATAGATTTCCAAAACCCGTATAATCGAATAAGGTATAAAGCAGGTAAATGATATTTATATAAGTTTTTGATGGAATGAATAAAAAAGGATTATTTGCAGAAGTTACTCCCGAATAAATCCTCCCGTCACCATCCTCCCCGACTTCACGCCCTGTCTTCTCGCCGAGAAAAACAAATCGGCCCGGCTCTGTGTGCACAGAGGCATAATTTCTATGTTCTTGTCTGGAATACCGGCCTCCAGCAATAGATTTCTATTTACCAATTGAAGGTCGATGTGGCATTTGCCGGTTTTAGGATGGCGGTAGGATGCGGACATCAAATCGATACTTGCCTTTTGAAACTCCGCAACAACCTCCTCTCCCACCTCAAATTTATCCACAGAGATGGCTGCTCCGATACCGAACAGAATATTTTCAGGCAAACAGCCGTATTCACGACACATGACATCAATTGTTTTTAAAACAATACACGCCACCGTTCCACGCCAGCCGGCATGAACAGCTGCCAATACGCATTTCCGCGGATCGAATGCCAATAAGGGAACACAGTCGGCAGTAGTAACACCAATACATACATTCGGCAAATTCGTGACCAACGCATCATAACCGGACATAGCCTCTTTCCGCGAATCAGGAGAAAGATTTATCAATGCCTCATCCACCCGGAGCACTTTGTCCTGATGTATTTGATAAGGAAAAATAAGCTGTTCCAGGGAGAGACCGAGTTCAGCAGCTAATATTTCCCGGTTTTGAAGCACGTTTTCCGGATTGTCTCCGGCAAATTCTCCCAGATTGAAAGATGCATACTCTTCTTTACTCACGCCGCCCTGGCATGTTGTCATAAAATGAGAAATGTTGCTGCAACCCGATAAATGGTCAAACAGCAACATTTTATTATTTTTTTTCTGAACTATCATTTTTTATCGTCGTCCCAGTCTTCTTCGTAATAGTCGTATCCCTCTTCCTCTTCTTCGTCGTAATCATCGTCATCGTAAGGAATTTCCTCATCGTCCTCATCGAATTCGAGTTTTTTGACATCAAGTTTACGATGTACAATAGATGCTGCCGCTTTGAGATGTTCTCCGTCCTTGTTCAACTCTTTCCACAACAAATCTTTCAGTTCCTGAATACCCTGATTCGCAATGGATGAAATAAACAAATATGGAATCTCAGGCAAATCTGCTTCCAAAGCTTCTTTGAGCTCGTCGTCAAGCATATCCGATTTGGTGATAGCCAATACCCGGTTCTTGTCGAGAAGTTCAGGGTTGTATTGCACCAGCTCATTCAGTAGAATCTGATATTCTTTGTGGATATCGTCTGCATCGGCAGGTACCATAAAGAGAAGCAACGAGTTGCGCTCTATATGCCGCAGAAAACGTAAACCTAATCCCTTCCCGTCACTCGCACCTTCGATAATACCGGGAATATCAGCCATCACAAACGACCTGTGGTCGCGGTAAGGCACAATTCCGATATTCGGCACAATGGTTGTAAAAGGATAGTTAGCTATTTTGGGTTTAGCTGCAGAAACCACAGATAACAATGTGGATTTACCGGCATTGGGGAATCCTACCAAACCAACATCTGCCAGCACTTTCAACTCCAGAATAATGTATTTTTCTTCGTAAGGCTCACCTGGCTGCGCATAACGGGGAGCCTGATTGGTTGCCGTCTTGAAGAAATTGTTTCCTTTTCCGCCTCGTCCGCCTTTCAACAAAACGACTTCTTGTCCGTCTTCCGTAACATCGCAAAGATATTCTCCGGTTTCGGCATCATAGGCAACGGTTCCACAAGGAACTTCTACAATCTTGGTGTCTCCTTTTTTTCCACTACTCAGTCGTCCACTTCCGCTCTCACCGTGTCCGGCAAGGATGTGACGTTGATACTTCAGGTGGAGAAGTGTCCAGTAGTTCCGGTTGGCACGCAGGATAATACTTCCTCCGTCACCGCCATCACCACCATCAGGTCCCCCTTTGGGGATATATTTCTCCCGTCGGAAATGGGTGGAACCACGTCCACCTTTTCCCGAACGGCAAAAAATCTTAATATAATCTACGAAATTTGTTTCCGCCATTTTTATTTATGTGCTAATTTGCCAATTTGCTAATTTGAAAATAGTAAAATCCTGAGGCTGATGCAAATGATAATCAATTGGCATATTGTCTCATTGGCATATCAGCATATTGGCAGTTTATTTTACTTTATCTACAGCTTTTGTAATGCGGTCGAAGATTTCTTCTACCTTGCCCATTCCATGAATGCTGTGTAATTTACCTTGTTTATTGTAATGATCTTTCAGCGGAGATGTCTGGTTTCGATAAACATCCAGACGCGATTTGATAGTCTCCTCATTGTCGTCGGAACGGCCGGAAAGCTGTCCTCTTTTCAACAAGCGATCTACTAATTCGGCTTCTTCGACATCCAAGCTTACTACCGCCGACACTTTCTGTCCGCGTTTTTCCAACATTGCATCCAATGCTTCTCCCTGAGGAATGGTACGGGGAAATCCGTCAAAAATCACTCCGTTTGCATCTTTTTTGCTGTCAAGAACTTTTGCCAGCATGTCGATTACGACTTCGTCCGGAACCAATTGTCCCTTGCTGATATACCCTTCAGCCAGTTTTCCAAGTTCACTGCCGGCTTTGATTTCTGCGCGAAGAACATCTCCCGTCGAAATATGTGCCAAGCCATATTTTTTAATCAGATTTTCACTTTGAGTACCTTTTCCTGAGCCCGGAGCTCCAAAAATTACAATGTTAAGCATGATTTATGTATGAATAATAATTTTGTCAATCGGTAGATGACTATAATATGCCCCTGATTCTTTATTCAACAATTTTATAAATATCAGCCAGATTACGGCCATAGCCATCATAATCCAAACCATATCCAAGAATAAAATCATTAGGAATCTCAATAGCAACATAGTCGAGTGTCAAATCCACTTTCAAAGCATTGGGCTTATAGAGAAGCGTTGCAATGCGCAGATCACCCGGATTCTTAGATTTCAGTTGTTCTACCATCGACGCCATCGTATGTCCGGTGTCGACAATATCTTCCACTATCACGATGCTCCTGCCTTCAATGTTTTGATTCAACCCTATAATTTCTTTCAAATTACCAGTTGAAGACATCCCGCTATAGGAAGAAAGCTTCACAAACGAAATTTCAGAAGGGATGTGAACTCTTTTCATTAAATCCGCAGCAAACATGAATGAACCATTCAGAACACAGATAAATAAGGGGTCTTTGTCTGCCAAATCTCTATTTATTTCCTCGGCCACACGGTCGACTTGCTCCAATATTTTTTTCTCTGGGATAAATAAGGCGAATTCCTTATCTTTAATTTTTACATTTTCCATAAATAGGGTTGTTCTTTGACGTGCAAAAGTAATATAAATTGTTCAAACAAAGGACAAGCTTTTATTTTTTTAGACGCATGAAAATGATAAAAAGTATCTTTATATGCCTCTCTTCTACCCTATCAATACCACTATCATGTCCATTACATTTGTTTTTGTAGAGCCCGTAACAAGCAATTCGTCAATTATCTTGAAATAGTGATATGCGTCAAAGTTATCAATATAATGCTGTAAGGTGAGTCCTTTTTTTTCGCCTCTGCAGACTGTTTCCCGGTCAATCACAGCTCCGGCTGCAACTGTGGGGCCATCCGTTCCGTCCGTTCCGGCTACCAGAATGCATATCTCTTTTTCAAATCCGGATATGTGCTGAGCCAATAACAAGGCCAAATGTTGGTTTCTACCGCCAAGGCCACTGCCGGTTACCTTCACGGTGGGTTCCCCGCCCAACAAGATACACAAAGGAGATTTTTCATCCTTCCGGGATTGAATAAGGGAGAGTAAATCAGCACACACTTCATTTACATCACCAGCCAGAGAGGAAGTGATAATTTCCGTTTTATAACCAAGCTCGATAGCTGTTCGCTGAGCTGTTTGCAGAGCTAAACGATTGCTTCCGATTATCAGATTATCCACTCGATTGAACACATCATCGTCGATTTTCGGAGTTTCCGGTTCTTTTCCGCCAAGCCCTTTCAGCAAATACGATTTTAAAGAATCCGGAATTCGGGTAGATAAATCATATTTCTGAATCACATTCCACGCCTCTTGAAAAGTACTGCTATCGGGGGCCGTCGGCCCTGAAGCTATCACATCCGGCGGATCACCAATCACATCCGACAGCATCAAGGAAATCACCTTTGCCGGGTAAATAGTTTTGGCCAATTGCCCACCTTTCACTCGTGACAAATGCTTCCTGACAGCATTCAGCTCATGAATATCTGCGCCCGAATGCAGCAGCAAAGCATTCAACCGGCTAATATCTTCAGGGCAACTACCTTCCGGATAATCAGCCATCAATGAGGAGCCTCCACCGGAAAACAGACAAATAACCAGATCTTCTTCTTCTGCCTGAGCAGCAATAGCAACCAGTTCTTTTGTTGCATTAAAACCGGCCTCATCCGGTGTCGGATGTCCTGCCTGCCGGACAGTTATTCGCTGAAGCGGGCAGTCATGTCCATATTTCACAATAATGACTCCACCCGAAATACGTTCTCCGAAGATTGCCTCAACCGCCTGCCCCATAAGGGCGGAAGCCTTCCCTGCTCCCAACACATATATATGCTCTATCTCGTCCAAGAGATAATTTTTCCCCTGAATGGAAAGCCTATCTTTCTCCAACGTTAGTGTATTATATATCATTTTATCGGGAAGCACACTTTCCACGCCGGAGAGAAAAATCCGGACAGCCTTATTTCTATTTTTTTCCATTCGGGTCATTTTTCCATATGCCAACTTTGCCAATAAAAAGGTTCTATTCTCTTCTAAAATCAGCAAACCACAATAGCTGGTTGAAACACGGGTAAAGATATCTTTTTTTTGAAGAAATATCCCGTTGACACACAAGAATGTAAAATAAAGAACTAAAGATATTCTTTGATTTTCTTTCAAAGGAAACGAAAATTGCTTTTTAGAAGGACAACATTCGTTTATCGATTCCACAAACAGTTTTCTGCAGGTTCAAAGCCTACAGAACAAATTCCGCAAGTGGAAAGGTCAAAGAATAAATTTGGTCCATCCACGACGGTTTGAAAGCTGTGATTTTCGCTAACCGAAAGACTCACCCGAACACCTGAAAAATAAATCACGCCCAACTGTTCGGTTTAAATATCCTGAAGCGCTTGTTCCAAGTCAGCAATTAAATCGTCAGCATCTTCAAGTCCTATACTCAACCGAAAAAATCCATGTTTGAAAATATCGGGATACAGGTATTGACGCTCGTCGTTTGGCCCCAAAAAGACAATCAGACTTTCATCATGCCCCAACGAGACAGCAGAGGTAATTATATTCAGGTTTTCAACGAACCGGTTATGTGCATCAAAATCAGCATTTAATCCAAATGAGATAAGACCGGAATATCCTCCGGACATCTGCTTTTTTGCCACTCCATGCTGAGGATGGCTTTTCAATCCCGGATAAGAAACAAAGGCTACTTTCGGATGTTTTTCCAGATATTTTGCTATTTCCAGGGCATTTGCATTGTGTTGCCGCATCCGCAAAGGCAACGTCACAGCTCCACGCATAATCAGCCAGGCATTAAAAGGGCTGATAGCGCCACCCACATTAATCATTGCCTGCCGCCGTATTTCATCAATAAGGATTTTCTTGCCTAGCACCGCTCCGCCCATTGCGTCACCGTGCCCATTAATGTATTTGGTTAGGCTTTCTACCACTAAATCCGCACCTAAAAGGGACGGGAGTTGATTGAAAGGAGAAGCGAAAGTATTGTCTACTGATAATAATATATTGTTCGCATGTGCAATTTTTGCAATCTCAGCAATATCGCTGATGTTAACAATGGGGTTTCCGGGAGTTTCAATATGGATAAGCTTTGTGTTGGGACGGATAGCATCAGCTACATTTTGCGGATTAGTTGAATCAACCAATGTCGTTTCAATCTTATATTTTTCGGGCAAATATTCATTTAACAGACGATATACCGCAATATAAGAAATATGACCGGCAACAATATGATCACCCGTGTTCAGAAACGAAAAAAATACGCTGTGCAAAGCTGCAACTCCTGTAGCAAGCACTACAGCATCTTCCGTTACATGAAGTGCGGCGAGTTTTTCCTGCAAGTATTCCTGATTGGCTCCACCGTTGCGTGTATACAATTTTTTTCCGGCCTCGCTCCAATTAACGTCTGTCGGATCATAGGGCAGCGCATAGCTGTTTGCCATTGTTATTGGGCGTCGGATTGCTCCGGTTTCTTTGTCAATATCATTTCCCAGATGAATGCTTCGCGTGGAAAATCCCAATTGACGAAAATTTACCTTTTCCTTTTTCATTCGATTTAATTCTTACTATTAGGAGGTATGAGACGCAACTGTTTTTTAATTATTGTCTTGAGGAACTTAATAAAAATCATGCTTCGTTACATACAATTATTTGAAGTTTCAAAAATAGAGGAATAAAAATCCTTGAACAATACCTCCTTTTAGGTATAATCATTGCACAAAATTTGATTTTCTGTGTAGTTTTCTATTTAAAAAGATGTCTCTGAAATAAAATATCTCTTACCTTTGCCGCGACAATTTATTTTATTAACAATTTCAATTCATCATGCAAAAAAAACATGAAATAAGAAAGCAGGCTACGCGATTCAAGCGTTTCTCAAGAAAATCGTACAGCGTTTTCAACAGCCTGCACAAGGTGGTAAACACCGGAGTTGTTGCGACCGGAATCCTATTGTTTGCAAATACAGCGAACAGTAATGCACAAAACACAACCACTCAGCCTCAACAACAAAAAATCGCAGACCAGGAACTCGAAGAAGTCACCGTCACCGCATCTCGAGTGACTTTACCAGCAGATCTGACGGCAAAAGTAGTTACTGTCATCACCCGTGACGAGATTCAACGATCGCCCTTCCAAAACGTCCAGGATCTGTTGAATTATGTGGCAGGAATAGACGTTCAGCAACGAGGAGCACACGGCGTACAAGCAGATATTTCCATCCGTGGCGGCTCATTCGACCAAACAGCCATTCTTCTCAATGGAATTAATATTTCCAATCCCCAAACAGGACATCTCAGCCTGAATCTACCTATCAACCTTTCTGATATCGAACGAATCGAGATTATCCACGGCCCCTCTTCCATCATCTACGGAGCATCTGCATTTTCAGGAGGAATCAACATTATTACACGTAAAAACCCCGATCATAAGGCATACGCAAGCATTCAAGGCGGAATGTATGGGCTTTTAAATACGGAAGCCAATGGAGCGCTGAAAAGCGGATCGGCCACACATCAACTTTCTGCAGGATACAAACGTGCCGACGGCGATCGCGACAACAGTGAATATCATCAGGGAAACCTATTCTGGCAGTCGCATTGGCTAGTCGATAAATCGAAAATAGATTTCCAGGCAGGATATGACGATAAAGCTTTTGGAGCAAACACCTTCTATTCCGCAATGTATCCAAATCAATATGAGAAAACAAGAAATTATTTTGCCTCCATTAAAGGAGAAACAGGTACAACACTAAAATTCATTCCTTCCGTCTACTGGAACAGATCCAATGACCAATTCCAGCTTATTAAAGATAAACCGACCCTCAAGCGATTCAATTATCACCAAACAGATGTTTACGGAGCAAATCTGAACCTCCAATATTCTTCAAAATACGGAATTACCAGCTTTGGATCTGAATTTCGCAACGAATCGGTGCTAAGCACCTTGCTCGGGAATCTGCTCGACGAAGCTGTAGGCAGATACACACACTCTTACAGCCGCACCAATATCAGCTATGCACTTGAGCATAATGTCATTCTAAATCAGTTTACTCTGACCGCAGGCGTCTTGGCAAACTACAACACAGCCTTGTCCGGCAATTACAAGTTT
Organism: Dysgonamonadaceae bacterium; assembly: GCA_047605645.1. Classification (GTDB taxonomy): domain Bacteria; phylum Bacteroidota; class Bacteroidia; order Bacteroidales; family Dysgonomonadaceae; genus UBA1309. The sequence goes on from JASGFJ010000007.1 coordinate 31,248, forward strand.
TACCCATCGATTAATGCTGCATATCGTATCGATTCGAATTGGAAAGTATTTTCATCATGGAGCAAAGCCACTCGCATGCCTTCTTTTACAGAGCTGTTTTACACGACCAATTCAACACACATAGGCAATCCCAAGCTAAAACCGGAATATTCTGAATCTTATGAAGCCGGAGTGAATTATGGTAACCATTTTATAAAAGGGTACATAACGGGATACATCATGAAAGGGAAAAATATCATCGACTGGGTGAAAGCCAGTGCTGATTCCACTGTATGGCACTCTGTGAATCACACAAAAATCAATACAATCGGGTTTGATGCCAGTCTGAAATTCAATCTGAAAGAATTCTTACCGATGCTTGTCAGTGGGACTTCCCTCCAACTGGATTACACCAAACAGCATCAAAGCTCTGATTCGGGAGATATGATCTCAAACTATACGCTCAACTACCTGCGAGACAAATTTGTAGCTCGTTTGGATCTGCCTATAAACAATAAACTAGGGACATCATGGAGCTGGAGGTGCCAGAAAAGAGAAGGTACCTATGACAAATACGAAAATGCCGTATATGTTCGTACAGAACGTTATCCGGCCTTTTCAACGTTGGATGTACGAATCAATTACAAACCGAAATCTGTCCTGAACCTGTTTGTCAATATCAATAATTTATACAACACATATTATTATGATTTAGGAAACGTTCCTCAACCGGGATTTTGGGCGATGGGCGGATTCAATTACACTTTTAAATAAACAGAAAAGCATGAAAAATTTCGTCCTCTTTCTGCTTTCTGTGTGTAGCCTGAATCAGGCAGGGGCAATCAATTTACAAAATGGAGATTTGCTTTTTCGACAACCATGTTCAAAAGAGAGTGTCAGCAGTGCCATCATGAATGTCACCCGCAGTGCAGGCTCCTATCAATTTACACATGTAGGAATTGTCTATATCCCGAAAGGGACAGACAGTATATTTGTTATAGAAGCTACCCCTCCACGCGTAAGAATGGTTCCGCTTGAGACATTCCTGCAACCAGACAACAAAACTAAATGTTTGCCTTTGACAATTGTGGGGAGGCTCAAATCGGAATATCAAAACAGTATTCCGTCAGCTCTTCAGGAAGCATTAGTACTTATCGGAAAAGAGTATGACGATGGATTTATTCTTGAAAATGATAAATTCTATTGTTCAGAATTGATCTATCATATCTTTCGAAAAGCGAACAACAACCGGCCTCTGTTTGAACTGAATGTAATGACCTTCAAACAACCCGATTCAAATCAGGTCGACAAAGACTGGCAACGCTACTTCGATGAGAAAAAACTAGAGATACCTGAAGGAAAATCAGGAATTAATCCGGGTGCAATGTCACGTTCGCCGGCAATAGATTTGTTGGGCGAAATCAAAACGTCCCAGGAATAGTCAATTATTGATATGAACGAAAGGTCGTTCTAAGATCAAATTTGATAAACACTCGAGACTAATTTTAAAACGAAGAATTATACCGACAAAGTTTCTTTAAAACTTGGGCCCTGCGTATATCTGTACAACAAAGGCGGAGCATACCACTCCGCCTTTGCTATTCATTTGATGAGATAACATTATTTGTCATGTCTGTCCATCATACTACGCATAAATTTCATATCTACTTCCTGATATTTCCGAACTTTATGCATAGGCAAAACCCGTTTAAACTTCTGATAATATTCCTTTTCAAGCATTGCCTCTTTTACTCTGTTATTAATCCACGAATCAATAACCCGTTCGTATTCTGCATCTGAGATATTACTTTGATTTCTTATAGCTCTTGCTTTTTCGCGAGAATCACGGTTCAATTCAAATTTTTTCTGCATCAATTCTTCGCTCAATGGGATGAATCTTGCAGCCTCAGTGGGAGTTAAATCCAGTTCTCGTTTCAAATATTCAGCACGTTGTCTCTGAAAATCCTCTTTTGAAAATGTTTTTTGAGCAGATAAAGTAAATGTTGATACTGCAATACAACACAAAAGAGATAATATATACCATTTTCGCTTCATAAAATAAATCTTTTCTCCATTTGTTAAGCTTAAAATACGATCATTCACAGATTTCTTTCAAACTTTATTCACTATAATTACCGGAAGTAATTTCTTTTCGTGCCGCATCATCCTGAAGAAACAGATAGAAGTCACGATCTTCAGAAGAAGCAAAATCCATCTCATTACCTGTCGATGATGAAGAAACCCCGACAGGAGTTTTATCGGATGTAAATAATACATCTTTCATTGTAAAAAAGACACCGGACAACACAGCAGCAGCGGCAGCCCATGGCAAAACATATTTTCTGAAGTTAAAATGCACTTTTTTTGCTTTCTTCTCCGGAAGATTTGCCATCACTTCCGCATTGAAGTGTTCAAAGAAATTGTCCGGAATCGTAAATGGATTATTTTTTACAAAATCATCCATATTTTTCTTAACATCATCCATAACATACTCCTTTCTTTTTTTACACATAACCATAGACTTTATTAATCGCAAAAAGTTTAATCATTGATAGATAAAAAATCTTTTATTTTCTGAACGGCATGATGATAAGATGCTTTCAAAGCGCCGACAGAAGTGCCCAGCACTTCTGATATCTCTTCATACTTCATTTCATCAAAATACTTCATATTGAACACAATCCTTTGTTTATCAGGAAGTTTTAACACTGCATCCTGAAATAACTTCTGCATCTCATCGCCATCAAAATACACATCACTCTCCATTTTAGAAAGCAAGAATGTATCCGCATCATCAATAGAAATTCCCTGATGATTCCGCTGCTTATTCAGAAAGGTAATACTCTCGTTCACGGCTATTTTGTAGAGCCAGGTAGAAAGTTTCGACTCTCCTTTAAAACTGTCAATATTCAACCATGCTTTAATAAACACATTCTGCAGCACATCATTGGCATCGTCGTGAGTCAACACCATACGGCGAATCACCCAATAGAGTTTTTCACTATAGCCACGTACAATTTGAGAAAAAGCATCCCGCTGTGTTTCAGGGCTCTGCAACAAGCCCAAGATTTTGCTTTCGTCAACGACTGCCATACGTATATTCCACTTCTATTGTTAAATGACTCTTAAGAAAATCAATATATTGCAAAGATAAAAAATCCACGTGTTAAATATTATATTTCATTCGATTAAATTTCACTGGGAGTATCGGCGTTGCCTGCAATACATACAACCAACATATTTTCAATAAATTAGCCTACATAATTTATAAAAATCAGACTTCATTTCATATCATCATTCCGACTCGCCCTGCTCGTCATCCATTTGATCAGTCCCATTTGCAGTTTCGAACCATTCTATAAATTCTTCCACTCGCGTTTTGTTGGATTTCCACCAAGTGAGTGATTCCGGATAGGCCGCAACGCTGATATAGCGACAAAAGACATCAAAATAATGAGACTCTAGAATATCAGAGTAAGTTGGAACAAAATAATTCCAGAATAATCCGTCATTTTCTTCGTTTTGCTTCGACTGAAACTCGGTAAGTAATCCTTTTGTCGCCTCCTGAAAAAACTGATACTCCGCTTGTTTATCTGACCCCGGAAATTGCGTCTTCGTTTTCTGTATGATTGCTGCCACTTGTGCCATGTCCACTCCGGGCACTTGCGCAGGTTTGTCTTCTCCGGCAACAACAGTCAGTTTATTTTGCAGAATGTCCATCATATCTTCAAATACATCCTTCGAATTGCTTCCGTCCGGCTCAAGAAGCAAATAAGAATCCAGGGCAAGCAGGGCTTCCAAATACCGGTTCTGGTCAATCAATGCATAAGCATAAGTATAATAAGCATCGGCATCATTAATTTTTTTATCAATAGACTTTCCCAAGTACTGGATTGCATGAGCAGAATCCTGTATCTTAAAGTAGCTTAGTCCCAGATTATAATTCAAAAGATAATCATCGCCACATTTCACCAAAGCCTCTTTCAAAAGAGTGATTGCATCCTGATATTTTTCCATCGCTGCCAAAGCGGTACTTTTGACAACATAAGCATCGACTTGCAAAGGTTTGAAATTAGAATTAATCACTTTTGTACTGTATTTCAAAGCCTCTGCATAGTCTTTCAATTCAAGATACGACAAGGACATTTCGTACATAGCCGGCATCGAATTCGGATTAACCGAAAGCGCCTGTTGATAAAAACCGATAGCACCTTTGTAGTCTTCTTTATCATGCAATCGCACTCCTTGACGGATCAAAGAGGAAACATCTGTCTGAGAATAAACAGACAGGCTCAACAATAAAAAGACAGGTATAAACCAACGGAATAATTTCATCGAATTAACTCTCTAAAAAATTAAAATATTATGATTTCTTGGCCTGAAAAACAATCGAAAAGGGCCAAACATAACTTAATCTAAACTTCCTCCCCGTAATTTAACAAATAAACCAACAAAAATATGATAAAACCGGAGATTCGTATATTTTTACAATATAATAAATGCAAAACAGGAAAAGATTATTCATTTCGACGAAATGAAGCATCCGCGAGTTTACCGAAATGAATTGTTATCTTCAACAGATATTTAGTAAATAATTTATACTTTTGCATACAAATATCATTATTTAGTGTAACCCAAACAGAGGAAAATAGAATGCTGACTCTTAAAGCCATAAACGACAATCCCGAAGAAATCATTCGGAAATTGGCAAAAAAACATTTTGATGCAAAGAATATAATTTCTGAAATCATCAATTTGGATGAAACCCGACGTTCAACACAAGCAAAATACGAATCCAATCTTTCTGAACTCAATATGCTGTCCAAATCGATCGGCCAATTGATGAAAGAAGGGAAAAAAGCAGAGGCGGAAACCGCACGTCAATCCGTATATGATTTAAAAGAATCAAACAAAGAATTCGAAATCACATTAAATGAAGCCGAAGAAAAGCTGCGCAATCTACTATTAACAATCCCAAATACGCCACACGACTCCGTGCCGGAAGGAAAAACGGCAGAAGACAACGTAACGGAAAAAACAGGAGGTATCATTCCCCAATTAGGAGATACAGCACTTCCTCATTGGGAATTGGCAAAAAAATACGACATCATTGATTTTGAATTAGGAGTGAAAATTACCGGAGCAGGATTCCCTGTCTACAAAGGAAAAGGCGCCCGTCTGCAACGCTCTTTGATTAATTTCTTTCTTGATAAAGCCAGAGATGCCGGCTATCTGGAAATACAACCTCCTTATGTTGTGAATTCTGCTTCAGGTTATGGCACAGGGCAGCTTCCCGACAAAGAAGGCCAGATGTATTATGCGCAGGAAGATGATTTATACCTGATCCCGACGGCAGAAGTCCCGGTTACGAATATTTATCGCGACGTTATTCTTGAAGAGAAAGATCTTCCGTTGAAAAACACGGCCTATTCAGCCTGCTTCCGCCGGGAAGCCGGTTCCTACGGAAAAGATGTCCGCGGGCTTAACCGTCTTCATCAGTTCGACAAGGTTGAAATTGTACGCATTGACACCCCGGAACACTCCTATGAATCACTTCAGGAAATGGTGGATTATGTGCAATCGCTTGTTGACGCGCTGGGTCTTCCCTGGAGAATATTACGTCTGTGTGGAGGCGATATCAGCTTTACATCCGCACTGACTTTCGACTTTGAAGTTTTCTCTGCGGCACAACAACGCTGGCTGGAAGTAAGTTCTGTTTCCAACTTCGAAAGCTATCAGGCTAATCGGTTGAAATGTCGATTCCGCAACAGCGACAAAAAAACGCAGTTGGTTCATACCCTCAACGGAAGCGCATTGGCACTTCCCCGTATTATGGCCGCCCTACTGGAAAACAATCAGACACCTGAAGGCATCCGCATTCCGGAAGTCTTGGTACCATATACTGGTTTCAATCTGATTGACTAACAAAAAAAAAACGATCTTATTCCTTTTGACGTTTGCTTCCCGCAAATTTGAACTTTATTATGAATTCATCCGTTTGAAGGAATAAGATTATTAGTATATTTGCCCAAAGAACCTAAAAAAGAATTTTATGAATAGAATTTTTGGATTTGGATTGGCGCTTCTTTTGGTTGCAGGATTTAGTTCCTGTAAGCCGAAACAGAGTGCATATAAGTCAGTCTATCAGGCTGCCAAAGAAAGAGAAATGCAGGAGAGTCCATCTTCTGCTGTCACAACCCCAACAACTACGCAACCGCAATCAAACTATTCACAACCGACTGTTCGCCGTGAGAAAGTTACAGCTGTGGATGAATCTGATGCTTCTGTTTTGAAATCGTTCAGTGTCGTTGTTGCTTCTTTAAGTGTAAAACCGAATGCAGACGCATTAAAAGCCAGACTTCAGAATGATGGTCTAAGCGTTATTTTAGCACAAAACGAACAGGGTCTTTACCGTGTTATCGTAGGCAGCTATAACGACAGAGCATCTGCCGATGCAAAAAGAAGTGAGATTATTCAAAAGTACAACGCTATTGGTGACGCTGCTACATTGAGAAGAACTTATGGTATTCCATTTGATGATCTTTGGATTCTACAAAGATTATACTAAAGCAGAAAAAAAATGACTATCAAAGGCTGTCTCAAAAGAGATAGCCTTTTTTGAATAACCCCTCAATAAGAAATAAACTCAAATTGGAAATCAGATTTTTAGGAACAGGAACTTCTACCGGAGTGCCGGAAATAGGCTGTAAATGCAAAGTGTGTCAATCCGCCGATCCCAAAGACAAACGATTACGTTCATCGGTATTGGTCACTCATGGTTCTACAAGAATCCTTATTGATTGCGGTCCGGACTTCCGTCAGCAAATGCTAAATCTGGAATTTCAAAAAATAGACGGCGTGCTCATTACCCACGAACATTACGATCATGTAGGAGGTCTTGACGATCTTCGTCCATTCGGACGTTTTGGTGATATCCCCGTTTATACAGAAACTTATGTCGGATCCTCCATACAGATGCGTATGCCATATATTTTCACAGAACACAGATATCCGGGCATTCCTAAAATCGATCTACAAAACATCCATCCCCAACCTTTTTACATTCAAGATATAGAAATAACTCCTATCCGAATCATGCATTACAAGCTAAGAATATTCGGATACAGAATAGGAAAATTCGCTTACATCACAGATATGAGTAGCATTCCGGAAGAAGAATTTATCAAACTTCAGGATCTGGATGTACTGGTCGTGAACGCACTCCGTATACAAGAACACCTTTCTCATCAGAATCTGAAACAAGCACTTACATTTGCATCCCGTGTCAAAGCCAGGAACACTTATTTCATTCACATGAGCCACGACATTGGCTTGCATAGCGAAATAGAGAAACTTCTTCCCGAGCATCACTTTTTCGCTTATGACGGCTTGGTTATTCAAAGCGAATAAAACAAAAAAAAAGATTTTCCCACTTTCCAGTGAGCAAATCCTCATCAATTTTCGTCCGGTATTCAAAACCGGACATTTACATCATGTAAGCCTGAAGCTTACCTCGTCGTTACTTTGTGGATGCCATCAAATCACGCAACTGATTGCTTACTTGCTGACACATAAATCCGTTTCGAACAGATTTGTAACGCTCAAGCTGATAGCGCAAAGAAGCTATCAAGCTCTGCTTGCTTTCTTGAGTTCTCATAATAACCTAAAATCTAAAATAATTGATAACCTAATCTTTTCTTACCTAAAACGTGTGATTCCTAAATCACGATGCAAATATACGACAGATATTCCATAAACATGTTATACAACATGGTTTTTCAGCAACAGATTAATTATATTTAACTATAACTAAATATTAGCCACGCCCCTGAAACAACTCTAAAAAACTATAAACAAACAAATTACATCATCAAGACAAGCAAGAAACTACCTAAGGCGAATTTGAGTATCAATAAAATACAACTCATTATCTATTCCATAAAGAACGTTGTGAGGTACGGCATCAAAAACTTCATACCTCTCATTATGAAATTCATCATAAGCATCCTCCGTGAAACCGATAGCACGCAGGTAATGAGAAATTTCTTCCACGGTGGCCTCCCGAACAGCGCGGATAAAAGATTGCACAATCACGGCACAAAATTCCAATTTAGAATTATATGCAAATCCCATCAACGCATAAGGTACATTCGAAAAAAACAGGTTATGCGCGCGCATTCTGATAAAAAAATTCTCCATATCATCGCCGGCGTATTCGAAGTTATTCAGTTTTACGACGACATCCACATCGCTCGTATAAACTTCATTTTCTCCTCCGCTGCTCAGATAAGTCAGTTCGGAGAGTAAGAAATCATCACACCAGAGTTTTTCTTGATCAGCAAATTGTTTTAACGACTCAACTTGGACTCTCTTGCAGCCTTCTGCTGATCCAAACGAGCCTGTTGTCGTTTTTTGTCTTCTAATGACATCGGATGCTTGTTCCAAGAGCTGACCGATTCCCGTGTACGCTCCATCCATCTTCTATGAAATTCGTTGAGATATCCCATGTACTAAAAAAAATTTGTCCAAGTACAAAGATAAATTCTTAACGCAAGTAAAGCGTCGCATTCTAGTTAAAATTTTCTTCATTAACATTTATGATTTTCTTAACTTCCAAGAGATGCAAGCTTCACTTCATTCAAAATTTCCGTTTCACCACAAAAAATAAAAATCATTTTCTATCTTTGAGCAAACGAAAACATACATCAATGAAAAGAGTAATCATCTATTTGTTTTTCTTCTTAATTATCGCAATTCTCTCCTTTTTCCTGTACAAATCCTGTACAAAAAATAAAGATACAGAAGAAGTATATGTATCACATGAAATGGTCGTACAGCAAATAGAACAACTCGGCAGGTTAGAGGTGGTGAAATACAACATCCAGGACTTGATGCAATATGAAAAGAAACGGAATTGGTTGCCTAATTCGAAAATCACGATTAAAGTGGTAGGAGAAGTGACCGGATGCATTGATTTGGCGCAACTTGCGCCCGGAGATATCATTGTAAACAAAGATTCTGTAAACGTGATACTGCCCGATCCGGAGATCTGCAATTACAAAGTGGATCATTCTAAATCCAGAGTCTTTAATGTGGAATACGGCTTGTGGGAAACCGATAAAGTGGTAGACGAAGCTTATAAACAGGCAGAGCAAAATCTTTACAAACAAGCACAAAATATGGGAATCGCCAAAGAGAGCAAAGCAAATGCAGTGAAAGTGATGCGCCCTATTTTGCAGGGATTAGGCTTCAAACGAATTCATATTGGATTTAAATCCGATCCGAATTACACATCCCAAGGTCAAAGTATCGAAATAAAGAAAGAGTAAGTAAGACACCTGTGTCAAACAAATACTCATTATGAGTTGCACATATAGATAGAATACCGAAAATAAGTGATATCAAAATTCAGAAACATGAAACTAATTTTGTTGCACGACTTCAGTATGGTCCTATTCAAATTTTGTTCAAGACCTACATCCTACTTATTTTTAAACAATTGCACGTAATTTTAGAGTGAACGGTCTTAAATTCACGCTCAGACATGAGCATCAAATCTAAATTCCAACACTTTTATAATAAATCTGAATACAACCAATTCACATACTCTCTGTAAATAAATCACTTATAACTATTTTTTTAATGGGATACCAATGGAACTACTTATCAAACAAGACAAATTGATGTTATAATTATCCCCAATAAAGTTTAGCATATCTGTTATCTCTTCTGTAAAACTCATGAAACGATCGAAGTACAAGAAACAGAAATCAACAAACAGACATGCTAAACCTGGATAATCCCAAACCAAAACGCTTAAGAGGCAGCGCCTACCAAACATACGTACCTACAGCTCCAGCCTCTAAAACGGCTTTAAAAATCTTTTTACCATACCTGACCAAAAAAGTTTTTTGCGATTTTCCATTGTTGATAACGACAACCACCTTCTGCCCTTTAGGAGTAAGAAAAGCGACATTATTCAGTTCGGGCAATAAGTTAGACTCTATACGAACAGAGCCCGGACGAACAAACTTGGCTGCATGAGCTACAATATAATACCCGACATTCCGCGAAACAGAATCTCTGTCAATAGTAATACCTCCGAGACAGAGGTCACAGCCACCTCTATCGGTATGAGGCTTTAACTGAGGATTCGACGAGAGGTTCCATTCCAAAACGGTACGACACCAATTCCGGGTTGCACCAATCGTAAGGTTGTTGATGTGATCGGATAAATCTTTGCCGAAATCACTCGGAGAGCCAATCCATTGCTCGGTAAAATATAAATTTTTGTCGGGATGAGCGTTATGAACTTCGCTCAAGGCTTCAATTTTACCTTCATAAAGATGAAAGGCCGAACCATCTATAAATTTCCTGGACTCCGGATCATTCAAGATTGAAATCGGATAATCCGGCCGGTTTGCATTATGATCATAGATAATGATTTTCGTATCCAAACCTGCATTTGCAAATGCTGGCCCCAAGTGTGATTTAACAAACTCCGACTGAGCTTCAGCCGGCATATACATACTCGGATTGTTACCCGGATGCAAAGGCTCATTCTGAACTGTAATAGCATCAATCCTTATGCCTGCAATTCTCATCTCCTGGACATAACGAACCAAATATCTGGCATAAACGGAATAGTATTCCTTCATTAAACTTCCCCCGCGGGTATCTTGTGATGTTTTCATCCACTTAGGTGCAGACCACGGAGATCCCAGAATTTTAATCTGGGGATTAATAGCCAGAATTTCCTTTAAAACAGGGATTAAATAAGCTGAATCGGGAGCAAGGGAAAAATTTTTCAGTTCAGGATCCACTTTTCCTTCTCCTAAATCGTCATACGAGAACGGGATGGAATCTAAATCCGAAGCACCGATGCTTATTCTCAGATAACTAATTCCGATATTATACTTGTCATATAAAAAAAGTTCTTTCAATAAATCGGCACGTGCTTTAGAAGACATCTTCATCAAATGCCAGGCACTTCCTCCGGTCAGGGTAAACCCAAATCCATCCATCTGCTGATACATCTTTCGATCATTAATTACAATCGATGGAAAGGATGTTTTCTTTGGATTTGAGAAAGATAAAGGCTCTGTTTTTTCAGAAAAGAGCAATGATTTATCAGGATTTGTGACCCATTGGTGTACAGACTGCGACTGCAACGCATAGGTACAAGTCCAAAAACAGATACAAGAAAAGAAATATAAGAAGTATTTCATAGGATTATTTTTTCATTTTTGACGGGATACAACTCACTATGTTTTTATAAAAAGCTTAGGAATTCAATAAAATCAGACTAGAGTCGAAACGATAATCAATTTTAATCAAGAACAATTGTTGAAATGGAATGAGCCAGCATAGTTGCAGAAGCACACTGCGAACCAATCAACAAATTAAAGTCTAATGAATTATCAGTCGGATTCATCACCACAACTACGGTTTTACCTGTTTTATTCAGAAATGCGGTTGCCAACAACTGACTACGGGTAATCACACAGGCAAGCCTCCGGGCACCGGGTCTGATAAATTTAGAGAACTGTCCCTCATAATAATATATATTTGTATATACTAATTTTCCGGAATCTACATTCGCATGTACCGGGGCATAACAAAAGTTACCAACATGATTGGGACCTCCATGTTGATCGAGAAGAAAGTTCCAGTCAATCCATCCTTCGGTTCCATTATTAAAATCTGTAATCATAGACTCACCATAACGTTCGCCCAAACCCCATTCTGAGACCTTTGAGGCATCATATTTTTCAATACATCCTTCACTAAAGAATAAATGTTTTGTTGGGAAAGATTCTTTAAATCGTTTGAGGTTATCGTATTGCATTTCGCTGCCTGTCCACGTTTCATACCAATGATAGCCAAACCCCCAGATATATTTTGCAGCCTCCGGATCTGACAAAATTATACTTGCCCGATGATACAGTAAATCACGGTTGTGATCCCAGGCTATTAGTTTTTTATTTCCGAGTCCGGCTTTAACCAAAGAGGGACCTAAATATCTCTTTATAAAATCACGTTCCTCCTCTGCTGTATAAATGCAAGACTCCCAGGTTTGAACAGCCATAGGCTCATTCTGAACAGATAATCCCCAAACAGGAATCCCCTTAGCCTCATAGCTTTTAATAAACCGGATATAATAATTTGCCCATGACTGTGCATATTTTTGAATTAATTTTCCGCCATGAAGAAGGCTATTATTATCCTTCATCCAAACCGGAGGAGACCAAGGACTGACAAATAAAGGAAGTGCCCCCCCGGCCATAGTCATTGCTTTTTTGATTAAAGGAATTTTATACCTTTCGTCATGAGCAATACTAAATGTTTTTAAATCCACATCATTATCTGAAACATACGAATAACTGGCACTGGAAAAATCGCAACTCCCGATATTTGTACGTATAAAGGAAAAACCGATGCCATTCTGAGGATCAAAAAATGATTTCAGGAGTTGCTCCTGCTCTGCCTCCGGAAGCTTTGCAAAAGTCTCGGCAGAAGCATCTGTGATGGCTCCGCCTATTCCTATAATTGACTGAAACTTTTTTGCCGGATCAACAAAGACCCAAACTTCTTTTTCCAATGGTTGTTGAGCCTTCTTTGAATAAAGCTTTGCCGTTTGAGAAATTCGCAAACAGGTATCTTTTGCTGTTGTATACACTGTCGCACTCCATGTATCTATGCCAGTGGATACGCTTTGCTGAGCTGAGGCCACAACAAACGTAAAAAACAGAACAGCAAAAGCAATATTTCTTTTTATTAATCTCATGTGCTAATAATTGATTTTACATTCGTAATTAAAATTCATTTTCTTTCTGAGAAGTTCCGGGTACTTCCTCTGAGCGAGAAACTTCATCTCAAAACAAGAAGCCCCGGTTAAATACCTCTACGGCCTTTATCAGGTAAAATTCCGACTATAAACCTCAGAGTCCACCCAAAAGGGTATTTCAGAAGCGACCAATCACCCTGGCTGCGACTAAACAGGAAGTAATGCAACCTGCATAGAAGAGGAGATATCTCTTCTCCCGACATACCCTTTTATGAAAAGATTGCTAATATCCGTCATTTTGGGTGAGACTGGAATTCAACTGAATAGCAGTTGCCGGTATAGGCCATAAAAGGTCAGTAGAAGTTATAGCGGATCCATACACAACAGACGCTGATTTACGCGTTTCACATTGTGACATCACAGCCACTGCCCTTCCCGTTCTTTTCAAATCAAACCATCGATGACCTTCAAATGCTAATTCCAAGAAACGTTCTTGTTCTATAGCCAAACGCATATCGCTTTGAGTGCCCGGATTTTTATCCGAAAGCTTCACCCGCTCACGAATCTTGTTCAATAACGTTTTTGCTCCGGATAAATCTCCGGTTTCATTCAATGCCTCTGCTTTCAGCAATATTATATCTGCAAGACGCAGATAAATAATATTGTTACTGCTATTCCAGCCATTAGCCGATTTGAATTTATAAGCAAAAGGAATATATGTTCCCCAAACATCATCCGAATAATATCCGGTACAATTTTCGAAAATAACACTGGCGGCTTCACGCACCGAATCATTTTCACTTTCGTAAGCTTTAATTAGTGTTTTAGAGGGGGTATTGAATTTTTTCCAACCATCACCGGATACAGAAGGCGGTAAAAACATTTGAGGTCCCCAGGCGCCGGCTGTTGCTGCATCAAATTGGATTTCGAACAATGATTCACTTGAATTTTCGTGATTTCCATCAAATAAATAAGCATAATTACTCACTAAACTATACTGAGAATCAGACAATACAGCATTGCAATATTGAAGGACTTTGCTGTAATCAATTGTTGCCATCGAGGCATATACTTTTGCCAGCATCCCTTCTGCAGCTGCTTTTGTAGCCCGGCCTGTCATATTTTGTTTGTCAGGTAAAGCACTAATAGCATCTGTCAGATCAGCAACAATCTGCTGATAGACTTCATCCTGTGTCGATCTGGGTAAGTATTGAGTTTCATTGATATTGGTAGACAACACAATTGGAACTCCGCCCCACAAACGAACCAGGTTGAAATAATGTACCGCTCTTACAAATTTGGCTTCCCCTTTCAAAACAGTCCTCGCACTATCGGTAAACCCGGAGACTGTACATTGGTCAGCACCTTCCAATACTGAATTTGCAATCATAACTCCATTATACAAGTAGCCCCAATCACGTTTTACATTGCCATTAGTGGTAGAGATATTGTAGTCGTCAATTTCAAAATTAGCGGTATTGTCACCACCGGCATAACAGACATCAGAAGCAACATCTCCATTCACAAACATATCAAACTGATAATATTCTGTATGGAAAGTCTTGTACAAGCTAGCCATAGACGATTCAGGCCAGGAAGCGTCGCTGGTAAAGGCCTCCTGCTCTATAAATGTTGATTTTTCAACATTAAAAAAATCATTACAGGAAGTAAAAGGAGCGGTCAATACCATCAGGATGAACATATACCTGAATGTTGCAAAACTTTTTTGACGTATTTGCTTACTATTTATATTTAATAACTGTTTCATTGTTGTGTGTGTTTGACAGGTTAAAATTCAATGTTCATACCGAAAATAATGGTTTTCGGCTGAGGAAAAGTTCCATAATCAATCCCCAGAGCTGCGTTTGCTGTTTGTGCGTCGGAACTGCTTCCTCCTAAACTTAGTTCCGGATCATAACCGGAATACCCGGTGATAGTCAACAGATTTTGTCCTGTCACATAGAATTTCAACAAACTAATATCGGCTTTCTTAAGAAAAGCATTTTTCATATTATACGACAGTGTGACTGCTTTCAAGCGTAGGAAAGAGCCGTTTTCAATAAAGCGGGTTGAAACTTTAGAATTGTAGGTATTACCGGCCAATGCTGCGGGAATATCGGTTACATCTCCTGCGGTTTTCCAGCGTCTCAACACTGCTGTTGATTGATTCTTGTAATTTTCCATGCCTTCTGTTTCAATTCTGGTTGCATTCAAGACATCGTTGCCGTAAACACCTTGTAGAAATATATTTAAATCGAAATTTTTATAAGAGAAACTGTTTGTGACACCGTATGTAAATTTAGGTTGAGCACACCCTATTATTGTCTGAATATCATTCCCATCCTCATCTTTCTTATATTTCATCAAGCCGGTTTCAGAATCAACACCTTCAGCAATATAGCCATAGAATGAACCGATTGGTTCTCCTTCTTTAATGATTGAAGCATTATCCCGTTCATAAATATAACCGGTATAATATGTAGCACCATCCAAGTTAAGTACCTTATTGCGGTTCAATCCGAAATAGAGATCTGTATTCCATTTAAATTTATTGACAAAGTTCCTTGTATTCAAAGATATTTCAAACCCTTTATTCTGCACATTTCCAATATTCGAATATTGGTTTGAGAATCCGGTTTGAGGAGAAACCGTCTTTTGAATAATAAGATCTTTCGTCTTTTTATAGTAATAATCCAGCGAGACGTTCACTCTTGAATTAAACAATGAAGCATCTATCCCCGCGTTGATTTGGCTTGTACTCTCCCACTTGAGGTCTTTATTTCCTGAAGTTGAAATAGAGATTGAAGAGATTGCACCTTGAGGAAATGGGTAAGCTCCTCCTGCCGTTTCTTTGGCATAATAAGCGTAATAGTCCGCAGGCTGATTTCCAACCAGACCATATCCTGCACGCACTTTCATGTCATTTAGGAATGATTTCGTGTTTTTCATAAAACTTTCTTCCGACATTCTCCATCCGAGAGAAACAGAAGGAAAAGTACCCCAACGATTGTTCGGCCCAAAACGAGAAGACCCATCGCGGCGCACACTGGCTGTCACCAAATATTTGCTTGCATAATCATAGGCAGCACGCGCGATAAAAGACGCCATAGACCATTGGGCAGCATCTGTCGTATTGGCAACAGTGGTTCCGGCAGCATCAAGGGTAGTAATGGTTGCACTTGAGTAACCATTTTTTTCCTGATAGGTTTCTTTATAATCATACTTCTGCTGAGAAACTCCGGCCAATAAATCCAGGCTTTGCTTTTCATCGATATTCAATTTATAGCTCAAGGTATTCTCAATGAGCCAGGTAAAATCTTTCTTTGTTTGAGCAACACCAATACCGCTTTTAGAACGCCCATAAGCAGTTAAGTAAGGATTTGTAAAACTGGTATATGCATAATTATTACTTTCTACAGATAAAGAAGACTTAAGTTTCAGGTTTTTCACAAAAGTCATTTCAGCATACATATTCGATAAAAACTGCGTACTGTTTGACTCATTGTTAGATCCTTTCATTGCAGCAACAGGGTTTTCCCATCCGGATTGATAAGGGTTGGCAGTAAAACTTCCATCAGCGTTGTAGATTGTCAAGGTTGGCGGAGTTTCTAAAGCACCAAGCACAACACCACCTTTTGCAACATCCGCATTATCAGAGACGTCATTACTTTTCACCTTGCTCCAGGCTGTATTTGTTCCGATTCTCAACCATTTCTTCACTTCCTGATCCATGTTGATTTTGATATTATATCTCTTGAATGCCGTCGGGTCGATAATTCCCTGTTGATTCATCATTCCCAGCGACACATAATAATGAGATTTATCTGTTCCGCCGGAGAAAGCCACTTGCGTATTGTAAGTAGTAGCCGTTCTATACACCTCATCCTGCCAATCCGTATTCACAGAAGCAGATAAAGAGGAAACATCATTTCCCATTTCTTTCATCAGTTCAATGTACTGGGAAGAGTTCAGGACATCCAATTTTTTAGGTAACTGAGAAAAACCATAATAAGAACTAACATTTATCTTTGAGGTTCCGGCCTTTCCTTGTTTGGTCGTAATAAGCACAACACCATTTGCTCCGCGGGAACCATATATTGCAGCAGAAGAAGCATCTTTCAAAACTTGCATCGATTCAATATCTTCAACAGCCAAGTTTTTTGTATCCGTAGTGGGCACTCCATCTATCACATAGAGTGGTTCATTATTTGCATTGATTGACGTAGTACCGCGCACTCTCACGGCAATTCCGCCACCGGGTTTACCAGAATTTTCTGTTACCTGCACTCCTGCCGCCATACCTTGGAGTGCTTGCGCTGCGGAAACTAACGGACGACCTGAGACAGCATCGCCTCTCACGGAGGAAACAGCAGTTGTCAAATCCTTCTTTCTCACTGTTCCATAGCCAATAACGACAACTTCATTCAGACTGGCCGATTCATTTTCCATCGTAACACTGAAAGAAGTATTATTACCAATCACTTTTTCAACTGACTTATAACCAATATAATTGAAAACAAGTACAGCCTTTGATGCATTTTCAATATCAGAGAGTGTAAATTTACCAAATACGTCTGTAGTGGTACCTTTAGAAGTACCCTTCACGACAACAGTTACGCCAATCAAAGGCTCCTTTTGGGAATCATAAACGATTCCGGATATGGTTTGAGCCATTAAGTTGCCTATACAGAGAAAGGCAAAAAGTATAAAAACCAATCGTTTCATCATAGGATAAGTTAAGATTATTGCCAGACTTAATGCCGGCAGGTTAAACATCAATTCATAAAATTTTCCTTATCGGAATCATGTGATTCTTAAATTCTGTCAAATATAGGTGAACAAAAACGATAAAATAAAATTAAACACCTCTACAAAAACTATATCACCCAGAAATATCGCCTATATAAAAACTCTACAACTAAAAAATAAAACACTGATTAAAAACACATTAGAATACAGAAAACATAAACCAATTTTTCCTTCGAATATTTTCAATATATTTGCAACACTACATTGTCCACCACTGATAAAACATTTAATTTTTGAATAAATCACATCCATGAAAAGCTGTATTTTCAATCTTTCTTTACTATTCATCTGGCTAATTCCGGCACAATACACTGCCGGGAATATAAATAAGTTGGAAAATATGTGTGTCCCGAAAATTACATATTTTGATAAAACGGTCTACAATGCGGCCAATCAAACCTGGTCAATTGCTCAGAATAAAAAAGGATATTTATATTTTGCAAACTCAGCAGGACTTCTGGAGTATGATGGCAGCCAATGGATGTTGTACATATTACCCGAAAATACCTCCATCATGAGAAGTATTGCCATCGATAATGATCAGAAGATATATTCGGGAATCAGAAACGAGTTTGGGTACTGGGAAGAAGATTTGCTAACAAGACGTTTAAAATACACATCATTGTCCAAAGCTTCAAAATTAAAGTTTTCAGATGAAGAAATTTGGAAAATAATCATTCAAAACAACAATATCTATTTTCAAAGTTTTAGAAACATCTACAAATACGATAAACACACCAAATTAGTGTCCATTATACCAGCTCCCAACCGCTATCAATTTATGTTCAATGTGGGTCTGCGCATATTTGTCCAAGACAAAGTATCGGGTTTAATGGAAATAAAGGAAGACAGACTCAGCGGGATACCCGGTGGTGAAATATTTACAGGAGATTGCATTTACGGAATGGCAGCCTACGATAAACGTTCCATATTGGTCGCAACAATTGACAGAGGCTTGTACCTGATAGAAAACGACAAAATAGCTCCATCTTCTTTTCCTTGCAATTCTTATTTAATTAAGAATCAGGTTTTCAGTATGACACCTATTGATGGTGGTAAATTTGCTTTTGGTACAATACTTAACGGTTTATTGATTACCGATCATTCCGGAAATGTCATTTCATCTATCAACAAACCGAAAGGAATGCCCAATAATACCGTATTGAGTCTGTTTGAAGATAAAAATAAAAACTTATGGATGGGACTTGACAGGGGGATATCTCACATTCAGATGAACAGTCCAATACGTACATTTCCTGATCCTAACGGCCTTCTAGGCTCTATTTATCAAGCAGAAGAGTTAAACGGAAAGCTCTATTTTGCCACGAATCAGGGATTGTTTTACTGTTTGTTATCAGACCTAAACAACCCTGAAAAAGAGCTGCCTATCCATTTGATGGAAAAAAGCCAGGGGCAAGTCTGGGGACTTCAGGTTGTAGGAAATCGTTTATTTTGTGCTCACAACAAGGGAATTTATGTTGTCAATAACGACAAAGGGAATTTTATTTATACCAAAAGTGGAGTTACACATTGGCTATATATCAATGAGAAAACATTGTTGTTCTTATCCTACAATGGTTTAGGCACTTTAAGTATCAACAACAACAAATATTCAGTCAAGGAGCACCCCGTTTTTCCATACGACGGAGCCAGTTTGGCAAAAGACATCAACAACAATATCTATCTGGGAAGTGGCTCGGCCGGCTATTACAAAATTAAATTTGACAAAGAATTTGACAAGGTTTTATCCACAAACAATCAACTTGCACCCATTGGACTCCTAAAAGAGAATATCAATGGAATCTTTTCCTATAAAAATTCGGTTTATGCGATTGACAAAAAAAGAGGGATTCTGAAATTAGATAATCAAACCGGAAACTTCAAACCGGACGATAAACTCAACAGCGTATTTCCATCCAGAGAAAACATTCTTCGCTTGCAAATCAGCGACAACGAAATGTGGTGTTACGGAATAAATAAATTCTTTTTCATCAAAGATTATGAGAAACAACATCCCGCATTAGTCAACAACAACATGCAGTCTCTCTACAATCAGATGATCAGTACTTTTGAGTACATCAAGAAGGTAAGTTCTACCTCTTATATGGTTTGTACATCCAACAGTTTTGCCGTTCTGAACACCTCATACCCTTCTACATCACATAAGACGAACAAAATATTTATCCGCGATATCGGTATTTTCAATGACTCGCTCCGGTCGATGGTGCTCCCACAACCAATTGAATATTATCAAAACCATTTCATAGAGTTCCCGCACAACCATAAGACAATATTCATCCGCTTTACGGTACCTGATTATGAAAACGAAGGAAATATTCGTTACAGTTACAAACTGGAAGGCAATTCTGAAAGTTTTTCCATTCCTTCCGCAAATAATTTAGCGACCTTCACAAATTTATCTACCGGAGAATACACTTTATTGGTAAAGGCTACCGTAGAGGGAAGCGACAAAGTATATTATTCGCAGAAACTACAAATAAAGATTCTCCCACCCTGGTATTTGGGTTGGATAGGAGGAGTCATCCTGTCGGTCATATTAATTGGATTGGGATTGGGATTTTACAGGTATCTACAACTGAGATGGGAGAAAAAACAGCGCAGGCTGATGTATGCCCACGAAAAAGAAATGGCTAAAATGGAAACGCAAATATTACAGGAAAAGGTAAAATCTCATTCCTCCGAACTAGCACGGGTAACAAAGACAATGCTCTATAAGAGTAAATTAATAAACATGCTTGACAATGAGGTTATCAAACTTGCAGAGAACAAAAACATGCATCAGGCGGACTTGAAAGGTCTCAAAAATATTATTGAAAAAAATAAAAATCCGGATGAAGAATGGCATATCTTTGAAATGAGTTTCAATAAGACGCATGACAATTATTTAGTGAAACTAAGCTCCCGGTTTCCGGGATTAACCCCTTCCGATCTCAAACTTGCGGCTTATATCAGAATGAATATCAGCTCAAAGGAAATAGCTGAACTCATGAATATTACAACCAAAAGTATTGAAATGGCACGCTATCGTCTTCGAAAAAAATTAAATCTGCCTCACGATCAAAACCTAACGGAATTTCTGATTGGGTTTTAATTGAATAATTATTTTCACGCTTGTTCGATGAAACCGTCATTACAGCTTATATCTTCCTTTTTCCGATGACCATTAAAATACTGAATAACAAACATATTTGAATTCATATTCTATATGTAATCATCGAATTTGTTCTTTAGATTTTAGAGATCGCTGAAACCGAAAACGCTTATAAATCAAATTAAGCCAATTCTAATAATCATTGTTCAATGAGACACTAATGAATGATTCAAACCTATAGATTGCTGTTCCGGATAAATTCATTGACTCCTCCGGAATTGAATTTTAAAGATATATTTTTAAGGAAAGTTCCTATCATACAATATTTGATTTTAATAGATGAAAGCCTTATAAGTCGTTAATATTTTGCTAACTTTGCACTCCATTGGTGAATTATGTGCTAAAAAAAGCGATATTCACCGGAAATAATGTTACAAACGCCAAACTCAAGGTAATAGAAATAAAATGAGCGTATTAGATTTAAGCGAACAGGAAATCATCAGAAGAGAAAGTTTAGAAGAACTTCGCCAACTGGGCATCGAGCCATACCCGGCTGCTATGTACGAAACCGATGCATTTTCTACAGATATAAAACAGGAATTTGAAACGACATCAGAACAGAAACCCGTTAAGATAGCCGGACGCATCATGAGCCGCCGCATCATGGGAAAAGCTTCGTTCGTCGAATTGCAGGATTCCAAAGGACGCATTCAAGTGTATATCACACGCGATGATATCTGCCCGAATGAAAACAAAGACATCTATAATGTCGTTTTCAAACGACTATTGGATATCGGAGACTTTATTGGCATCAACGGTTTTGTATTCCGCACACAAACAGGTGAAATCTCTGTGCACGCACAGTCTCTTACAGTCCTTTCTAAATCTTTAAAACCGCTTCCGGTCGTGAAGGAAAAAGACGGTGTGACTTACGACGGATTCAACGATCCGGAAATGCGTTATCGTCAACGTTATGTGGATTTAGTTGTGAACAATGGTGTAAAAGATATATTCCTGAAACGCACCCGGGTTTTCAATTCCATGCGCCAGTTCTTCAACGAACGCGGATACATCGAGGTGGACACTCCGGTACTTCAACCAATTCCTGGTGGAGCATCCGCACGTCCGTTCATTACTCACCACAACGCCTTGGACATTCCTCTTTATTTACGTATTGCAAACGAGCTGTATCTGAAAAGACTCATTGTAGGCGGGTTTGAGGGTGTTTATGAATTTTCACGCAACTTCCGTAACGAAGGAATGGATCGCACTCACAATCCCGAATTCACAGCCATGGAAATCTATGTTTCATACAAAGATTACAACTGGATGATGGAATTCACAGAAAAAATGCTGGAATACATTTGTCTGCAGGTGCTGGGAACAACCAATGTGAAAGTGGGCGACAATATGATCAGTTTCAAAGCTCCTTTTGCCAGAGTAACAATGATTGACGCAATCAAACATTTCACCGGATTCGACATCAACGGTATGAACGAAGAACAACTTCGCGAAGTGTGCAAAGAACTGAATATCGAAGCCGATGAAACAATGGGTAAAGGGAAATTGATTGATGAGATTTTCGGGGAGAAATGCGAAGGCAACTACATCCAACCGACTTTTATCACCGATTACCCAATAGAAATGTCTCCGCTCTGCAAACGCCATCGTAACAACCCGGAGCTGACTGAACGTTTTGAGCTGATGGTCAACGGAAAAGAACTGGCAAATGCCTATTCTGAATTGAATGACCCAATTGACCAGCGTCAACGTTTTGAAGAACAACTACGTCTCTCTGAAAAGGGTGACGATGAGGCCATGTTTATCGATCAGGATTTCCTACGTTCCCTGGAATACGGAATGCCTCCTACATCGGGAATGGGGATCGGAATGGATCGCCTGGTGATGTTGCTGACAGGACAGACTTCTATTCAGGAAGTATTGCTATTCCCTCAGATGCGCCCGGAAAAAGTAATACTGAAAGATTCGGTCGCAAAATTTGCCGAGATTGGCGTTTCCGAAGAGTGGGTTGCTCTTCTTCACAAAGCCGGTTATCTTTTGGTGGCGGATCTGAAAGGAGTAAATCCTCAGAAAGTACATCAGGATGTATGCGGAGTGAATAAAAAATATAAATTAGGTTATACCAACGTAACCGTTGATCAAGTAAAAGAGTGGGTAAGTAAAAGCGAAACTGCCAATTCTTAATAAAAGACATTATCCATGAGTTTTCCCGGAAAAATAGCTGTACTCGGAGGCGGAACATGGGCCACGGCACTGGCTAAAATCCTGTTGATGACACAAAAACACATCAATTGGTATATGCGCAGGCCGGAACAAATCAAAAAGTTTCAGAAACTCGGCCACAATCCGTCCTACCTGACTAACGTAGATTTCAATCTGGACAGAATCACTTTCTATTCCGACATTACGGAAGTAGTGAAAGCATCCGATACCTTGTTATTCTCTATTCCGTCACCCTTTTTAAAGACTCATTTAGAGAAATTGCAAGTCGGTATAAGCGATAAGTTTATCATTTCGGCCATCAAAGGAATTATTCATCCCGAGAATCTATTAGTCACAGACTACTTCACTCGATTTATGAATGTCCCGGTGGATAAAATCGCCATTATAGGCGGTCCCTGCCACGCAGAAGAGATTGCATTGGAACGACAGACATACCCGACCATTGCCTGCATTGACAAAGACAAAGCCGGCATTCTTGCGGGCGTATTTTCAACTCGATTTGTAAAACCATCTATTTCCGAAGACGTAGACGGTATTGAGCTGGCAGCAGTACTCAAAAACGTATATGCAATTGCAGCAGGAATTTGCCACGGGCTGAAATACGGAGACAATTTTCAGGCTGTGCTCGTCTCGAATGCCATCAAAGAAATGGAACAATTCACGAGCGTCGTGAATCCTCATCCACGAAGCATTTGCAGTTCTGCGTACCTGGGAGACCTGCTGGTAACAGCCTATTCTACATTCAGCCGTAACCGCACTTTCGGTACCATGATTGGCAAAGGCTATTCGGTGAAAGCAGCACAACTGGAAATGCAAATGATTGCCGAAGGATATTACGGCACCAAATGCATCATCGAAATGAACGAAAAATTCAATGTAAATATCCCAATTGTTGAGGCCGTTTATCGTATCTTATATGAAAATTCCGGAGCATCAAAGGAGATAAAAACATTGCGCGAAAAAGTATTGCTCTAAAAAAGATTTATCAGAATAAATATTGAATCCAACCAAAACCAATATAACTGATTATGAACAAAATCATAAATTTAGACTACAGCAAAACACTGAGTTTTATTAGTCAGGCAGAAGTTGATGCACAAGCTGCGTCAGCAAAAAAATGTAATGAAACACTACTGGACGGTACCGGCAAAGGAAATGACTTTCTGGGATGGCTCCGCCTTCCTTCGTCTATCAGCGAAGCTGATTTAACCGACATTCAGGCAACAGCAGACAGCCTTCGGGCAAAATGTGAGGTGGTTGTCCTTGTCGGAATCGGAGGAAGCTACCTTGGTTCACGTGCTGTTATCGACGCACTTTCCAATTCATTCGACTGGCTCCAAAAAGAGCGCAAGTCTCCGGTAATCCTGTATGCAGGAAACAACATCGGAGAAGATTATCTGGTGGAACTCTTGGATTACCTGAAAGGAAAATCCTTCGGAATCATCAATATTTCGAAATCAGGAACCACTACCGAACCGGCACTTGCATTCCGTATACTGAAAGCCGAATTGGAAAAATCGGTAGGCAAAGCTGAAGCTACTTCCCGTATTGTCGCCATTACAGATGCTGCCCGCGGTGCCCTCTTTACCTTAGCTTGCAAAGAAGGTTATAAAAAATATGTAATTCCCGATAATGTAGGCGGACGTTATTCTGTACTTACTCCGGTAGGCCTGCTTCCAATCGCTATTGCCGGCATCGACATCAAAGAATTGGTAGCCGGTGCTAAATTGATGGAAGAAAAAACAGCTCCCGCAGTTCCTTTCGCTGAAAATATTTCTGAGCAATATGCTGTTGTACGCAACGAATTGTATAAGAAAGGCAAGAAAATTGAAATCCTGGCCAACTTCCACCCCAAATTACACTATTTTGCGGAGTGGTGGAAACAGCTTTATGGCGAAAGCGAAGGCAAAGACCACAAAGGAATTTTCAACGCATCTGTTGATTTTACTGCCGACCTGCACTCGATGGGACAATGGATTCAGGAAGGAGAAAGAAGCATCTTTGAAACTGTTATTTCCATCGCGAACCCGAATCAGTCGCTGACCGTACCGACAGATGAAGAAAATCTGGACGGATTGAACTTCCTTGCAGGAAAACATGTTGATTTCGTCAACAAAATGGCCGAACTGGGAACTCAGTTAGCCCACGTAGACGGTGGCGTACCCAATATCAAAGTGGATGTACCTGTACTCAATGCATACAGCATCGGACAATTGATTTATTTCTTTGAAAAAGCCTGCGGAATCAGCGGATATCTATTAGGTGTAAATCCATTCGATCAACCGGGAGTAGAAGCATACAAAAAAAATATGTTCGCTTTACTTGAAAAACCTGGTTACGAAAAAGAAACTGAAGCAATAAAGAAAAGACTGTAATAAATAATTACACCGTTTTCTTCAAATACAAATGAGGTTGGCTCGCATTCAATGCACAAAGCCAACCTCATTGATATTCCAGCACCTTCCTCATTACTGAAAGCGTCGTTGATTGTTTTTGCCAGACAATATAAAGAAAAAAGGCCAGCTCCAATAGCACGATTCAAAAACGACGAATTGAGACAACCTTCGGGTAAAAAATGCCATGGAGAGAAACAGAAAGCAGCCCCAGGAGGCACATCCTTCTTTTTAATCACACATTTTCAGGTTTATCACAGGGCTCTCATTTGTTTTATTCTTCATAAATTCATACTTTTGCTTGGTAAAAATTACAGATCATCGAAAAGAAATCAAACATAAATACGCTCACCTACCCGACTTCGGTGGTAACGGGCATCGGAACGGAGAAAAAACATCTTCTTGGTTTAACATTGTCAGAGTTACAAGAGGTAGCTCTAGCGTGCGGAATGCAAAAATTCGTCGGCAAACAATTAGCAGACTGGATTTACAAGAAAAAAATTACATCTATCGAGGAAATGACAAATATTTCGGTGGCAAACCGAAACAAACTGTCTGCATCGTACGATGTAGGACGTAAAGCTCCCGTAGACTTACAACGTTCGGTAGACGGAACCGTGAAATATTTGTTTCAGATCAACCAAAAGCAAACTGTAGAATCTGTTATGATTCCCGAAGAAGACAGAGCAACACTCTGTGTCTCTTCCCAAATCGGCTGCAAATTCAATTGCCTGTTTTGCATGACGGGAAAACAAGGTTTCAACGGACATTTAAGTGTAACAGACATTATCAATCAGGTATACTCAGTGGAAGAGTCAGACGCACTGACCAATCTTGTATTTATGGGAATGGGCGAGCCGTTAGACAATTACGAACGTGTAAAAAAAGTAATTGAACTGTTAACCGCTGATTACGCTTTGGGTTGGAGCCCTAAGCGTATCACACTCTCCACCACCGGCGTTACCCCAAAATTGAAACAATTCCTGGAGGAAACGACAGCACACCTGGCCATCAGCCTGCACAATCCGTTCCCACAGGAGCGATTGAGCATTATGCCGGCAGAAAAAGCATTCCCAATCATAGATGTAATAAAGCTGCTCAAGCAATACGATTGGTCGAAGCAACGAAGGCTATCTTTCGAATACATTATGTTCGATAAGCTCAACGACTCGATTCCCTACGCCAAAGAATTGGTTCGTTTAGTAAGTGGAATTGACTGCCGTGTAAACCTGATACGCTTCCATGCTATACCGAATGTAAATCTGAAAACATCCGGCAACGAAACGATGGTAAAATTCAGAGACTATCTTACAAGTAAAGGAGTCACCTGCACCATTCGTTCATCCAGAGGAGAAGATATTTTTGCAGCATGTGGCATGCTGGCCAATGTAAAGCAAAAAGAAGAAAATAATTGAATTGCTGAATCTCTTTGTAAAATTCAGATGCCGACATTCTGAATTGTGTGATTCAGTCACCATTAAAGCAACATTATGAACAACGATTTAGTACGAATAGGCGTTACTCACGGAGATATTAACGGAATTGGCTATGAGGTGATTCTGAAAACTTTTTCCGATATACGTATCGCCGAATCCTGCATCATCACAATTTACGGTTCGTCAAAAGTAGCCGCTTATCATCGCAAAGCACTCGAACTACCTCCTATTGCATTCAATACTATCGCCCATATTTCCGACGCTGTCGTGAATAAAATCAACATCATCAATTGCTGTTCCGACGATTTGAAAGTAGAGATAGGAAAATCAACAGAAAATGCAGGACAGGCGGCTTTTCAAGCTTTGGAACAAGCCACTGCGGATTTGAAGGCCGGATTAATAGACGTTCTGGTAACAGCACCTATCAACAAACATAATATCCAAAGCGGAGAATTCCATTTCCCCGGACACACCGAATATCTGGAAGAAAAGTTTGCTGAAAACGGGGATAAGTCGCTGATGATTTTGGCCAATGAAACACTTCGCGTGGCATTAGTTACCGGCCATCTGCCTCTCTCTGAGGTTTCGGCTGCTTTAACCAAAGATAAAATTAAAACGACAATCCGCACCTTCAACAAAAGCCTGCAACAAGATTTCGGAATCCAGAAGCCACGTATTGCTGTGCTTTCTCTAAACCCTCATGCGGGTGAAAACGGGCTGCTTGGTAATGAAGAGGAAACCACCATTACCCCGGCACTAAAAGAGATGGATGAGGAAAAAATCCTGGCTTTCGGGCCTTATGCCGCAGACGGATTTTTCGGTTCGGGGGCATTCAGCCGTTTTGATGGGATTGTAGCCATGTATCACGACCAGGGACTAGTGCCCTTCAAAACCTTAGCCATGGAAAGCGGGGTCAATTACACGGCGGGGTTGCCTGTAGTCAGAACTTCACCGGCTCATGGAACAGGATACGATATTGCCGGGAAAAACGAAGCTTCCGAAGAATCCTTCCGTTCTGCCATATACATGGGCATAGACATATTCAACAAGCGGCAATGGTCGGCTGAAATTAAAGCCAACCCTTTACGCAAAATGTATTTTGAGAAAAATAACGGCAAAGACGAGACTGTTGACTTAACAAAGGACGAGAGCGATTTGCTCTGACCTTTGCCAATACCAGCACACAAAATATGTAAATTGAAGAAACACTCTTGTTGAAATCGGAAGAGAAAACAAGCATCCACAATTCATATTTTTTTATAACTTTGCATGTTTTATGAATTTCAGAAATAGATGAAAAGGAGTCACCTTTATCATGTCATTATAGCAAGCGGATTTGGCTCCGGCTTCTGGCCATACGGACCGGGAACCGCAGGCGCACTTTTGGCAACACTTATATGGTTGGGAGTATCATTTTGTGTTTCCTCAGTTCTGCTTATCCTACTCACATTATTGGCGATTCTTATATTCACTTTTTTAGGAGTAAAATCAGCCGACGCCCTGGAGGGTCAATGGGGAAAAGACCCCTCAAGAGTAGTCATTGACGAAATGGTTGGTGTCTGGATTGCCTTGCTTGCTGCAAATGGCCAAAATTTTATGCATGCATTTGTTGCATTTTTGCTTTTTCGTTTTTTCGACATACTGAAACCTCTTGGAATCAGGAAGATGGAATCAATCAAAGGCGGATGGGGAGTAATGATGGACGATATTCTTGCGGGAATATACAGTTTCATTGTATTAATTTTTATGACCAAGATATTTCACATTATATGACAGAGTGGTTAAAAAAAGCCATTGATGCATTTGCTCACAAAGGAGGATTCTTTATGTTTCTCCGGGCTCAATTTGCCTCTCAGATAGCCAGCATTACGGATTTCTCTATCACCATTCTGGCGGCATACGTATTCAGATTCTTTTATGTGTATGCCACCTTTCTGGGATCGGTATGTGGAGGAATTGTCAACTGCATCGTAAACTACAAGTGGACATTCAAAAGCTACGAAGTAGACAAAAAGTCTGTCGCTGTCAAATATCTGATTGTATGGATCTGTAGCATATTTTTAAACACCTATGGCACCTATCTAACAACAGAATTACTGAAAAACGTTGAATGGCTTCGTGAATTTCTGGGGCACTTATTTGACGATGTTTTCCTCGTATGCAAACTATTTGTTTCTTTACTTGTCGGCTTTTTATGGAACTACAATATGCAAAGGCTTTTTGTATATAAAGATATCCGTTTTAAAAAAAGGCTATCTATGTTGAAACAAATAGGAAGCGGCAGCAACAAAGAAGGACAGGACGAAGAGCATATCCCCTCAGAAATTCAGACAGAAGAGTCTCTTTTACAACAACAGGAGGATGCTGAAAAACAGTATGCCCATTATCCGGAATTCAAGGAAGATTGCACCGAACAATTGAATACAAAAGAATAAGATAAGAATAATAAAATAATTTGTGAATAGATATGAGAGCACGAGATTTTGCCCAACAGACCATCTATAAGATTATTAATCCGATAGTCAGAGGCATGATTAAGGTTGGAATCACGCCGAACTTCATTACCGCATCAGGGCTTGTACTGAATATGGTAGCCTGCGTGGTTTTTATTTACGGAGCTGTGGAGGGAGAACGCGGAGATTTTCATTACGTAGGATGGGCAGGCGGCATCATTCTCTTTGCGGGACTCTTTGATATGATGGACGGACAAGTCGCTAGAATCGGGAAAATGAGTTCCCGTTATGGTGCTTTGTTTGATTCCGTCCTGGATCGATACAGTGAGCTTATCGTATTTTTTGGCATTTGCTATTACCTGATTCTCCAAGGGTATTTTTTTAGCTCTCTTTTCGCATTTCTTGCATTAATTGGATCTTTAATGGTTAGCTATGTAAGGGCCAGAGCGGAAGGACTGGGTATCGAATGTAAAGGCGGATTTATGCAACGTCCCGAAAGAGTTGTCATCACGGCATTAGGGGCAATTGCCTGCGGTATATTCTTCCATTTCAAAGGAGATTACAAGATTTATGTGGACGGACTGAATTTCCCTGTATTCGAACCCATTTTGATTTTTGTTATTCCAATTGTTTTTGTTGCTGTTTTTGCAAACATCACAGCTATCGGACGCCTGAATCACTGCCGTCGCGTTTTAACCGAATTAGATAAGAATTTAAATAAATGAAGATTGCTCTATCTCTGCCATCACGAAAAGAGACAACGCTCGCGATTGGCATAGCAGTGATATTTCTGATATTAACAGCTGTATTCGTGGGATATCGGCCGGAACACACTATTCTGACCCTGTTATATCTCTTTTTATTTTGCTTCAACACGTACACCCGAAAGCTGGCTGTTGGACTACTGCCTTTTCTGCTTTTTGGAATATCCTATGACTGGATGCGTGTTTATCCGAATTATAAAGTGAATCCGATTGATGTGGAAGACCTCTATAATCTGGAAAAAACGCTGTTCGGTATTCCCTCCGGAGGGAACACGCTTATTCCCTGCGAATATTTTCAACTCCATAACAACCCGGTTCTCGATTTCCTGTGTGGCATTTTTTACCTAGGTTGGGTACCTATCCCCATTGGGTTCGGATTGTACTTGTTCTTCAAAAAACACAGAGATAACTTTCTGCGTTTCGGGATCGTGTTTCTGTTTGTGAATCTACTCGGGTTTATGGGATATTATATTCACCCGGCTGCTCCACCCTGGTATGCGATGAACTACGGATTTCAACCGGTTATCAACACACCGGGCAACATGGCAGGGCTCGCCCGCTTCGATGAGCTTGTAGGACTTCCTATCTTCCACTCTATCTATGGACGAAACGCCAATGTATTTGCAGCAGTACCTTCTTTGCATTCAGCCTATCTGGTAGTCACGCTGTATTACGCTTTACGGGATAAAGTAAACCTTATCTGGACCTCCTTTATCGTTGTGTTCATGTTTGGAATCTGGTTTACGGCAGTGTATATGGGGCATCACTATTTAGTGGATGTCATCCTCGGTATTTTATGTGCATTAGCGGGTATTTTCCTGTTTGAAAAATGCTTAATGAAATGGCCTAAGTTTTCCCGGTTTTACGACAGGTACCTTCACTACATCCAATAATAAAAAAAATATGGCAACGGAGTAACTTGCAAAAAAGAAACAATTATCTTATATTTGTATTTAAGATGCAATAAAGCCATAAATGAACGAATTTCATTATTTCCGATGAGGACTTAATAAAATTCGTTCATCTTATATAAAGAAAAACAAGCACTTGTTGATCCAAATGAAAGATAAACTGATAGACAAAAACGAAATTAAAAAATTAAATCCGGTCTTTAAAGGACGTTTCGGTAATTTCCTGCTGAACACGCTTTTTAAACTTTCCGGCGCAAACAAAGTAAACGGAGTATACGATGCTTCCAAGCAATACACAGGACTCCAATTTGTAAACGACATGCTCGACAAACTGGAAATAAACCGGGTTGTCAAAAATTACGAAATTTTGGATCAGTTCGAAGGAAAGCCCTTCATCACTGTCTCCAATCACCCCTACGGACATATCGACGGAATTATATCCATCAGCGTTGTGGGCAACAAACGGCCCGACTTTAAAGTAATGGTCAACTGGATGCTTAATCAAATTGACACGATGCAGAACTTCTTTATCGGAGTAAACCCGTATTCGAAAGACAACAAAATGTCGGATCTCAAATCAAGCGTAGGAGGAGTCAAACAATGCCTGGAACAACTACGCGATGGACATCCGCTCGGGCTGTTTCCTGCCGGAGGAGTATCGTCCAACCACCTAACAAAAACAGAAGATCGTGAATGGCAACCTACTGTTTTACGCATCATGAAAAAGGCGAAAGTACCTGTTATCCCCATGTACATTTCGGGAAACAACTCATGGCTGTACCGTTTTCTGGGTTTTATCAACTGGCGTATACGCACAATCCGGCTACTCCATGAAGTCACCAACAAAAAGGGAAAAACCATCTATGTAAAATTTGGAACACCCATTTCCGTGGAAGAGCAAAATAAATTCACAGACATAGAAGAATATGGCCAATTTCTGAAAGACCGCACCTATGCATTAAAGGATAACTAAAAGAACAATCCTTCAAAATCAAACATATTCTACTCCTTTCGGATGCAGATGCCTTGTTGTATCTTATGCGAAATAGTACAGCATAGCTTTCCGTATTGTTTATCCAAAGTCCGTATTTCACTTTAAAGAGAGCCCGCATTCGTCCAAAAATAAGTGAGCCAGGAAACGAAACTTCTCTATAAACCTATACCTACACGAGAAGGTTTTATTTCCACACCGAAAATATCAATTTCTGTATATACAAAATACAAGAACTAAAAGCTGTTTACACTATTTTTTGAGAATGAAGCTCTTGAAGGCAACTTCAGAAAAGCGGATAAAGAAAAGTATATAAAGCAAGAGGTTGCTCCATAAAAACAGGAACAACCTCTGTAATATTTTTCATATCCGATTAGCGTCTTACAACGAGGGAATTACTTCCCGAATCGTTCCATCCGCGTTAAATTCCAGTTTATCCATGCAAACTTCACGGTTGTATCCGGCAGCATCACCACGATGAATACCTTCCGGGCGGTCGAAACGATGGTAGACAATATACCATTCATCTTTTCCTGGAATTTGAAGTACCGAGTTATGCCCCGTACCGTAAATTTCTTTTTTATTGTCACGCTGAATCACAATATTGTTTTGTGGAATTGTCAGCTTTCCGGTAGGTGAATCCGAATATCCATACCTTACCCGATAATTCGGGCTGCGGGTATCGTCCTCCGACCAAAGAAAATAATATTTTCCTTGACGGAAAAACACATACAATCCTTCACGAAAGGTATTATCAACATGGAGCAACTTGATAGTTTGCTGTTTAACAGACAACATATCTTTGTTCAATTCAGCCACTGCTGCATATCCGTTGCCCCAATAAAGATAGGTTTTCTTCGTGCGAGGATCTTCAAAAACATCCGGATCGATTTCCTGGCCTTGTTTGACTCCCGCCGGTTTGAAATTAATCACGGGTTTACCGGAATCTGTAAAAGGCCCTGTCGGATTGTCAGATACTGCAACACCAATCTTTTGCGCAGCACTGAAATAGAAGTAATACTTATACTTTCCGTTGATTTTCTTTTCGATAATACAAGGTGCCCAAGCATTTCGGTCTGCCCATGAAACATCTTTCTTCAAATCAAGAATAACTCCTTCATCTTTCCAGTCTTTCAGGTTGGTAGATGAAAAGGTTTTGAAATAATATCCTCCCCAGTTGTCAAAACCATCACTGGTCGGATAGATATAATATTGTTTCGTCTTGTTGGAATACATCACTTCCGGATCGGCATAATATCCGACCAGCACCGGATTGGTCTCGGTCGGCATCTCAAATCCGGAAGGTATTCCCCATTTATCGGTCAGACGCTGCAATTCTCTTCGGGTAACAGGGACAACAGTACCGTGGCGCGGGTGAAAATCCATCGATATTTGTTGGTCTACAACTTTAAATTCATCCAAATCTTTACTCTCACAGAACTGATACTTTCCTTTCATATACACATCATACATCAGGATATATGTATCACTGCTTATTAATTTAAATACACTGGAACCCTCTACTGCATCTTTAGTTTGCTGTTTGTATCCGGGCTGTTCTATCCATTTGCCTGAAGCTAAAGAATCCGTCAGAGCCAACCGGATACCATTACCATGCCCTTCTGTTTTGAAAAAAAGATGGAAGATGCCGTTTTTATTAATAATGTCACCATCAATGCAGGATTTTCCAGACTTAGGAGTAAAGAGCACTTTGGGTTCCCCTTCGATATCTGTAAAATCGTTATTGGCATAAGCATAATAAATGATATCAGGCCCATTCCCGTGTTGCATAGACCAGTAAATCATATATTTTCCTGCAGCAGGATCAAAAATAGTTTGCGGTGCCCATACACGTTTCAGATTTTCCTGGTTCGGATATTTTTTCTGGATATTCACCACAGAAGAAGACCAATTGATTAAGTCTGTAGACTTCATCAGCACCATTGCCCTATTGGAATCCCAACCTTTAGAAGAGGTCATATCCGTAACAACCATATAGAAAGTCTGTCCGTCTTCTCCGCGAAGGATGTGCGGATCACGAACACCACCGGTAGAACTAATTGTTTTTGAATCAATCACAGGACGATTGTTATTTAATGCCTTGTAATTATATCCGTCCCGGCTCACTGCGAAGCAGATTTGTTCGTCTTTTACATCATTCCCGGTAAAATACACAAACAAATAACCGGCTAAATCTTTGGGGGCAGGTCCGTTTTTATAGGCCCATGCGCTAACTGTTGTTAAAGAAAAAGTTAAAAAAAGAAGAATGCTTTGTCTTATTTTTTTCATTAATTTGAAATATTAGATTTTAGATAATTATTTCATTTCATTGTCAAAAATACAAGCTTTCTTCGAAAATAGTGTATAAAAAACAATCATATAAGGGTAGCAAATCAGTCAAAAAACACAAACCGGCTACAATCATGCAGCCGGTTTCTCCACTTTTAAGCTTAAACAGAACGAGGTTCAGTATATATAACGTTAGTTGATCCAGTTTTCAATATCCTGTTCTACAGTAGAGATAGTGCCTATTCCAAAATTTTCGACCAATACTTTAGCCACATTCGGAGAAAGAAAAGCCGGCAGGGTTGGCCCCAGATGAATATTTTTCACTCCCAGATAAAGCAA
This sequence comes from Dysgonamonadaceae bacterium, assembly GCA_047605645.1. Lineage (GTDB taxonomy): Bacteria > Bacteroidota > Bacteroidia > Bacteroidales > Dysgonomonadaceae > UBA1309. The sequence continues at coordinate 65,755 of JASGFJ010000007.1, forward strand.
GGCCAGAAGTACAATCACTGCTTTTTGTTCATACCAAGCGATGTTGTAAACAATCGGCAATTGGTTCACATCTTCGAGCCCGAAAGCATCTTTCAGAGCCAAAGCAATTTTCACTAGAGAATAACTATCGTTGCATTGTCCGGCATCCAGCACACGAGGGATTCCGCCAATGTCACCCAAAGGAAGTTTGTTGTAACGGTATTTCGCGCAACCTGCTGTCAGAATCACATTATCCTCAGGAAGTGCTTGTGCAAAATCGGTGTAATAAGAACGGGATTTCATACGACCATCACAACCAGCCATCACCACAAATTTGCGGATAGCTCCTGACTTCACAGCCTCAATTACTTTATCGGCCAGAGCAATTACCTGATTGTGGGCAAACCCGCCTACGATTTCGCCACGCTCAATTTCCGTCGGAGGCTGACATTGTTTGGCATGTTCAATCAATGCAGAGAAATCTTTCGGCTTCCCATTCACACGCGCAGGAATATGAGTAGCTCCTTCGAGACCTGACGAACCGGTAGTGTAGATGCGTCCGGCATAACTTGCACCTTTAGCAGGAGGCACAATACAGTTGGTCGTGAAAAGAATAACCCCGTTGAAGCTTTCGAATTCTTCTTTCTGTTGCCACCAGGCATTGCCGTAGTTTCCGATGAAATGTTTGTATTTTTTGAATTTAGGATAATAATGAGCCGGAAGCATTTCACTGTGCGTATACACATCTACTCCCGCTCCTTCTGTTTGCTCGAGTAGTTCTTCCAAATCTTTCAGGTCATGTCCACTGACCAGAATACCCGGACGAGTGCCTACCCCAATATTTACTTTTGTAATTTCCGGATTGCCATAAGTGGAAGTATTCGCCTTGTCGAGCAGCGCCATTCCTTGCACACCACCTTCACCAACTTTCAAGACTAATGCGACCAGTTCATCTACTGTAATATCTACACGCGATACTTCAGCCAAAGCATCTTCCATTAAATGATAAAGCGAAGCATCTTCATACCCCAGATTGTAGGCATGTTCCACATAAGCAGCCATTCCTTTCACCCCATACACAGCCAATTGTTTCAGAGAACGTATATCCTCGTTCTTTTCTTCGAGAATACTCATCGATGGAGCTATTCTTTCAAAATCTTCTGTTTTTGCCCTGAACACCACTTCATTCAGGGAAGGAAGAGCAATTCCGCGCACTTTGGCTGTTGCCAGCAGTTCATCCTTCACCGCAAATGTTTTCTCAATTTTCGATTTGATAGCTTCATTATCAAAATTAGCATTCGTGATTGTTGCAAACAACGCATCCACAATCTGGCGGCTGGCAGTAAGGCTTTCCTGCCCACTGGCCCTCAACGAACGGTTCACAATGGCTTCACCACGAGTGGCGTGCATCAACAAATCCATTAACGCAGCTGTTAACGGCTCTTTCCCGCAAACACCTTTTACTGTGCAGCCGATCCCTTTGGAAGCTTCCTGACATTGATAGCAAAACATACTCATAACTGATATTTTTTAGTTGTTAATTTTTTCTCTTTTGATGTACACAAAAATAGAGGACATTATTCCGCTAAAACGTATCAATTGTTACACTCGTAAAATATTTGTATATTTGTTACAAATCAAAAGGCTTTATGGATTACACTATTCTTTCTCAGATCCCTTTGTTTAAAGGTGTAGCAGCAACAGACATGGAACTGATATTCGCAACGATATCGGTTTATGAGAGATCGTTCCGAAAAGAAGAGATCCTTGCAGAACAAGATGAGGCTTGCAACCGCCTTATCATCCTGCTAAAGGGGAAAGTTCGTGCCGAAATGACGGATGTTTCGGGAAAGGTTATCAAAGTGGAAGACATACCGGCTCCCAGTCCGCTGGCAATTTTATTTTTATTCGGCTCGGACAATAAATTTCCTGTCCGCGCCACTGCCAGCGAGGATTGCCTTGCGCTGGTTATACCCAAACAGGTAATCCTGAAAATGCTTCAGAAGAATGAATACCTGCTGCGGAATTACTTGGATATTTCTGCCGATTTTGCCTCCCGGTTAAGCCAGAAACTTTATTTTATGTCTTTTAGAACTATTCGACAGAAAATCAGTATGTTTCTGCTTGATCTTTCTCAAAAACAGCAAAAGAAGACCATCCTGCTCGACCGGACTAAAAGCTCCCTGGCTGAATATTTCGGTGTATCACGTCCCTCCCTCGAACGGGAACTGAGCAACATGCAAAACGAAGGATTTATTGCCATAGACAAAAAGAATATTACTCTATTGCAGAAAGACAAAATGGCACGGCTTGTCAGGTTTGGAACTGCAAAATAGAGGACATCGCACCCATAAAATTTGCAGGTAGCATAATTGTCCGGAAGACTACGGACTAAAACGTTCCCATGCTCTTCGAGAAAAGACACATTCCCCTTATGAACTAAAATAGTACTTGAATTACATTAACAATAACATTTTTTTTGCGACCATACTGTCAGCTGAAACAGACAGAAATACAGATATTCGCGGATCTTTTTTTAGTTCCTTTATTCCTGAAAAACAAGTAGGAAAATACACCAGAACTTTTAGGGAATTACTAATCTCCTGCATTATATTTATATAAAGACTCAAGAACTATCAATATCACTGATTTCAATCACTCTGTATAGCCTACTTAGTCAACTTAAATTCTATTTTTCGTTCAGAAACTCCATCCATATAGATGTACCACACATCGAATGTTTTATTCAAAGGGTCATAAACACCACCTCCATCAACAATAGGAAAGCTATCCCAAGCAGATACTTTTATTTTGTTACTAAGAGGATCAACTGTGAGAACCACTGCATAGGCTTTCACATTAGATAAATTTTCCTCTACATTTTTGTGCAATACCCGTACGGAGAACTCTCCTGTTGCTTTCACCACCCTTGTGTTAGAATATGCTTCAACATTATTCCATGCGTCAGTGTCAGTTCCATTGACGATGTAGTTTCCATCATAATTATTTACCAGATTAAGAGTAAACAACAAAACCGGACTCGTCTTATTAATTTCATATTCCGACACTGATTTTATAGATATAGGGATTGAATAAAGCGAATCACATTGCAATCCGTCGGTTGCAAACAAAGTAAAGAAAACTTCTTTATAAACATTATTGGCCTCAATTACCGTACTCTCAGGAAAAGTATACATAGCTGATTCCAGACTACGATATGTCGGATTACCTATGGGTATATATTTCCAGTTATAGTTCTCAATAGCTTGCTGATTATCCAGATCAAAGGCAACTAAAACATCTCTATCAATAAGTGTACTGCCACCTGTTGCTACAGAAAGACTAGTTTGTTGGGGCTCACTGGAATATTTGACATCCCTTTTGTAGACAACATTCTGAGCATTGACTAGGTAGATTTGTTTGATATATAGTTCGTCTGTTGTAGGCTTATTTACATCACAAGCACTGATAAAAACAAGCAAACCGATTATAATAAATAAATTATTTTTCATACGATTTAATTTTTATTGTTAGTTGGCATAAAACTCGCCTGATTTTTAAATCATTGTATTGTTTGATTTAATAAAAATCAGGCTTCGTTTCATAGATATATTTTTTTATATTAAGTAAACGTCCATAATCAGTTGCAAGCATGCACCTATAGCACACTGAAAACAAGCGACATATGGGATTAAATACATAAAACTAATTTCATAAAGCTTTACCATTCCGGATTTTGAACTAATTTGCGATTCCTATCCAAAACTGATTTGGGAATAGGATACAAATACATTTTGTGTGTAAATACACGACGCGTAATGGTTTCTTTATTCAAATACACTTCTTTATAGAATTCTCTGCGATCAACCTCTCTTTTGCTTACATCCATTCCTGTTATTGGTTTGTTGTAAGCCACCATTGCATCCTGCCCCCAACGGCGAAGATCGTGATAACGGTGTCCTTCGAATGCAAATTCTACACGTCTTTCCTTTTTTATTGCATCTCTGACTGTTTCTCTTGAGGATAGTTCTGTTAAGGATAGCCCAGGAAGACCCGCTCTGTAGCGTATCAGGTTAAACACCTTTTTAATCTCATTTACATCTCGTGCCACAGTAATTCCTGTATCAGGGTCAGTATAAGGTTCTTCCAACTCATTAAGAGCTTCTGCATAATTCAACAATATTTCAGCATACCGGAACATCGGAAATATCTTGGTTTTAGCAGTAAAAGTATTTTTCTGATGATCTTCAGGATGTATATACTTCACACAAGTATAACCGGTACGATTATAATTATTAAGATAATCGGGGTTAGGCCCTCCGGTCGAAGAAGCACTGTAATAGGTCACTTCTACATTTGTAGGATGATTGTTGTTTGTGGTAGAGGTTCCTTTCCACAAACGATGATTATAACCGATAAAGGCATAGAAGCGGGCTTCTCTGTTAGCATACATTTTAGGAGTATTAGCTACAATAGTAAACAGGGTATTTCCAAATTCAGTCCTTGTATTTACCGGCTCCCACCCGTTAGTTAGTCCTTTGTTATAATATGTACCATCATCTTGTTTAAAAGCATCAACCATATCCTGCGTCACATTGCAACCATTTTGTCCTCCCAGGTAGTAAGGAGTAGTCATCCATGCAGGAGAATCATCACCAACAATTGCATTACAATAATAAATCAATTCCGGATTGTCGACCGGGTACGACTCACCGGTAAATGTGCTCATGCAGGAAAGATAGTGATCTATCCCGGCTGCACCATCAGGATAAGTTTTATAAAAATTCGAATCGAAAGTTACTCCTGATGGTAGTTCTTTAGACAGGCTGTTTTTGGGATATGTATATAAAGAAAACTTTGCTGATTCAATAAGTCTTTTTGAAGCAACAGCCGACTTCCCCCATTTTGAATTGTCTGCGACTTGAGATATAAAATGCTGTCCGCTTGTCGTTATCCAACCTGCATAAAATTTATTTCCATTATACCAGGGACTAGCTGCATATAACCAAACACGAGACAATACAGCTAATGCCGCATATTTCGTAGGAATATACTGTTGATAGAGTTCCCTTTTATCCGACAAATAATCGTATGCTTTCAACATACATTCATTTATGTATTCGATGCATTCATCATAGGTATTACGCTCCTGAGATAGATTTTCCACACTGTCATCAGAACTATAGACTTCTGTAACAATAGGCACCGGACCATATTGCTGTACCAAAAGGTAATAATAATATCCAAGTAGAAAATAAGCTCGTCCTGTAAATTCACGACGATCGTTGTCTGACAAATCCTTACATTCATTTTGTCTGGCAAGGAAATTATTGGCTTTGCGAATGCCTTTATAATAATTAGGCCAATTAATGAATCTTGCATTATAGAAGGGTGTAAGGTGATCCAGCAATAGCAACATTCCGGCATGCCTGTCATCCTCTCCCCATGAAGCAAAAGCTTCATCGGCAGCCAAACCGAATGGAGACCAGGATTCTGTAAATAATTTGCTTTCATTGGGCAGGTAAGAGGCAGCTCCATTGAGGTACTGTTTTATCAGATCCTGCCGTAAAAAGACAGAATCTAATGTTTGTCGATCATAAATATATTCGTCAATTTCCAGATAATTACAGGAATTTAAAAATAGAAACGACATCGAAATACATAATAATGTATATCTTATATTTCTTAATTTGTTCATGGTTATAAGTTTAAAAGTTAACAACAATCTGTCCGGTAAATGTTCTCTGTAGCGGATATACAGCACCATTGGAAGAGGCCTGTGCTGCATCCCAGTATTTCATATTATCCCAAACAGCCAGATTATTACCAACAACGCTGAATGTTACTCTTTCCATTCCGTATTTCTTTAACCAGAGCCCATTCAGAGTATAGCCAACCTCTACACTACTAAGCCTAAGGTACTTAGCATCAGCAAGCCAGAACGTTGATGCTCTGTTATTATTATCACTGTTACCATAGGTTAATCGGGGAAACATAGCCTGGGGATTTTCAGCCATAGAAGGGTCAATACCATTAGCTTGGGCATATTCTCTGGGAATCCATCTATTCTTGGGATCAGCTACAATCGTTAGTATATTTCCTTTTTGTTTACCGACAAATGGATAATATCCATCTCCTCCATAGAAGAATTTAGCACTGCTGATTCCTTCCAGAAATAAACCCAACGACCAGTTCTTCCATCTGAACTCTCCGGCAAACCCATACTGAAAACGAGGGATAGCTGAATAACCTAAAGGGACTTCATCATCAGGATCTATGACACCATCACCATTCACATCCTTGTATCTAATATCACCAAGAGTATAGCTTCCGAAAGTTTGTTTCGGACTGTTACGGATTTCCTCTTCATTTTTGAACAAACCTAAATCAATCAGTCCTCTGATTTCTCCGACTGCGGTATTGGACCACGATTGATAAGGATATCTGAATGCAGGCTGCTCCCAATTAAGTATCCGATTCTTTGAATAAGTATAATTTGCCCGTACCATAAAAAACATATCTTTATTAATATCCTGCCCGTATGAAAGGTGTCCGTCAAAACCGTGACTTTTCATGCTGCCAACATTCGCCCAAGGCATTTCAGTCAGACCAATTTCGTCCGGAATGGTAGCTCTTTGCTGGAATATCCCTTTACGTTCATCTTTGAAAACATCGATTGTAAAGTTGAAACGATTCTTAAAGAAGTGTACATCTAATCCCAGATTGTACTTAGTGGCTTTCTCCCATACCAGATTGTCGGAGCCTACCATATCCTCAGACAAAGAGCCTTCAGGAGTATTCCATATTCCAGAACCGGTATTTTGCTTTATTGTAGTAAGATAGGGAAACCTTCTGCCTGCAGGTCGATCATTCCCTACCAATCCAACCGAGCCTCTTATCTTAAAGAAATTTATTAATTTAAGATTTTGTTTTACCCACTCATACTGAGTAGGTACCCAAGCGAGAGAGAATGCAGGAAAAAAACCAAACTGCTCTCCTGTGCGGAATGCTTCTGAGCCAGTATATCCAGCATTAAATTCAGCAAAATAAGCATCATTGAAAGAGTAGGTCAGACGCCCGGATATAGCCTGATAACGCTTCGGAATAGCATCAAGATCGGTAGTTTCTATAGACGAAATATAATCATCCATATAATACAGTGCCAAAGCTCCAATTCGATGGTATCCGAAAATACGATTATAATTAGCTGAAACTTCGCCATAATACCTTCTGTTCATAGTACTTTCCTGCTTGAACACAGGATCTGCTGAATTTTGCACAGGCTGCAAATAAAGATTTCCATAGCGATCTCTCGAATTGGAATATACCAGATAAGGAGTCTTTTTCCGTTCTCTGGTATTTGTTGTATAGTTTGAAAAAGAAAATTTACCATCCAATACCAATCCATTTGTCACAAACCCCAAATCCTGCCTTAAACCGATATTCAGAACCGTTGTATTTGTATAGTTTTGAATCAATCCTGTATAATTAAGCATGGCGTATGGATTGTAATCGCTTGCTGTGTTACCCATTGCAGCCAACTGTCCGGTAGAATATTTAACAGGGGTGGTTACCGGAGTTAAGGTTGCCTGAGTTGTCCATAGAGCCGTCGTATTGCCAAACCCGGGTGCTTTTTGGTTTGTGATTACAGTCTCTAGCCCAACAAGCAATGAAGTTGTTCTTGTCAAATTGGCATCAATATTCATGCGGACATTGTACTTCTTCCAGTTTACATTGGGATTGTATTTATTTGCACTTCTATCTACTTTAAAAATACCTTCTTTATCCATATAACCACAACTGAGAAAATATCTGGCATTTTCTCCCCCTCCGGACATACTCAGATAGTGCTGATTATACCATGTATGATCCTTCAAAAGCTCATCTTGCCAATTAACATTGGGATGTAAGTCAGGATCTAATCCCGAGCGAAACAGTTCGATAGAAACATCAGAATAGACAGGATTACTACCTCTCACAATATTTGCTTCATTAGCTAAAGCGGCGTAAGTAGAAGCCTCAACATACTTCGGTTCACGAGCTGAATACGAATATGTGAGATTACTTTTATAAGTAAATTTTAGTTTACCTGCCCTACCTCGTTTTGAAGTCACGACAACAATACCGTTTGCCCCCCGTACACCATAAACGGCAGTTGAAGAAGCATCCTTTAACACAGAGAAGCTCTCTATATCAGCAGGGTCAAGGTTATTCAGATTGCCTTCTATACCATCAATCAATACCAAAGGTCCATTATTGGCTCCAAATGTACTTATACCACGAATCCAAAACTCGGAGAAGTCGTTTCCAGGCTCTCCACTCCGTGTTACAGCAATGATTCCGGGAACACGCCCTCCCAGCATATTGGTAACAGAGACGGCCGGCACCTGCAATTCTTTCGGGCTGATAGTGCTTATTGCTCCCGTAACCGAGATACGTCGCTGAGAGCCTTGAGCCGTTACAACCACCTCATCCATCTTATTTATATCTTCTTGTAAAACGATGCGTTCACGCTCCCGGTTCTCATTTAGCTTTATCTCTATCTTTTTGTAACTGATCATAGAGAATACGATTGTAGAACCTTTTTTTACGCCTGTAATTTTAAAGCGTCCATCCATATCCGTTACTTCTCCCTGCGTCGGATTCTCTTTCACAGAAACAGATACGCCGATAAGCATCTCCCCTTTCTCGTCCATAACAGAGCCTGCAATGGTCAGAGATACACTTTCACTTTGAGAAAATGCATTTTGTACGCATACTAAAGCCAATAAAATAACGCAGTAATATATATTTTTCATACGATTAATTTTTTTCTGTTTGGCTGTATGAAGCTCACCTGATTTTTTTAATTATAGTCTTGGGTAATCCAATAAAAATCAGACTTCGTTTCATGTCTCCAAATTATAATATCAGTTTATTCAATTGCCAGTTTTATCCACCAACCTTCAAGTTCATCGGCTAAGATAAAATTGTCCTCAGAGTCCGCAGTTATGTCATGAGGCATCCAAAAACTTGTTTCAGTCAAAGGATCACTCCCGATTACAGCATCGGCTTTCCCACTACCGGCAACCGTGGTTATCATACCCGTCAAACGGTCTATTTTACGAAATCTCCGGTTGATAGAATCTGCGAAATAAAGATTGCCCTCACTATCAACGACCATACCTAATGGTTGCCTTATTAAGGCCTCATCAAGCCTATGCCCATTATTCATTCCGGGATTTCCTAATTTCCCTGCATAAATTTCTTTTTTCCAGACTCCGTCCTCATTCCATATCCGATAGATTACGCTTAATGATTCATTTTGACCGGAAGACACAAAAAAACATTTGTCTACAGGACTCCAAACTATATAAGGCCGCCAAGTGCTCAATAGCTGTCCTCCTTGAGTGGTAAATATACCATTCATCACTAATTCGGTATTTTCCGTATCTCTGAGATTCATCCTTATCATTTTTCCTGCAAGATCTACAAAGTAGAGCCATTCCTCGGAGTCATCCAGAGCGCAATTCCAAACCTCCTCTGTGGATAAAGTTATTGTGGTAGCCCTAATCTTTCGAGGACTCCAGAGGTTTTCTCGGAGAAACTCATAGACAATATGACTATTGGCAAACAAACCTATAAAATACGCTCTATCTCCAGCTTTGTTTATTGCCGGCTTGCCGGCACAAAACCCTTCAAGCAATGTAATTACAGAGTTGTCCTTCTCGGAGACCAACCTTATTCTCCGCTGATGCGTCTCTGATACGATAAGATTGTTTTCGGCAACAAATGCACAACCTACCGAAGATTGAAAACGACCTTCAGATAAGGTTCCGTCAACATGCTTCCTGTCGGTTTTGATTCCGGAAAGGACTGTTGTCATTGTAAACTGTTTGTAATTAACTTTCTGAACAAGGTCAATCGTATCTGTCTCATTAAGGACAAGAGTCACTGAATTTTTTCCTCCCGGCTGTTTGGGGACTAAACCATAGATAGTATTTCCGTCAGATCCTAAAACAGTTGCTTTTCTTGTATTGTCTTTAAACAGTACCTGAATTTTAGAGATATCGGTACCGAAGTTGCTCCCGGTAATAACAAAATCGTCGAGAAACCGAGCAGAGTCAGGTAGAAATTTGGTTATCTCAACAGGCTTGGAAGGATCATAAGGCACACGTATTGCATCTTTCTTTCCTTCATTATCACAACTCTGAAGGACAAGAAATAGCAGAAATAGTAAAAAAGTACATTTCGTCATAATACATTAAATTTAAGGTTTACCGAATCACTAATTTTTGACTTTTATTCAATATTTAAAGGCTAACGATTCTTAATAAGTATAAGAACGAAGAATAATTATTCGGATAGAAAATGATGTTCTTTCAAAAATATAATTGCTAAAAAAACTTCACAAATATGTATTTTTCAAGCAGTAGACACTTCCATTTTTTTCTCAAACAGGTCGAAAAAAGTTGCATGAAGAAATATTATATCATTTATGAGTGATTTTTATACCTATTCCCTAATTCCACCTGAATTATAGTTTGATATTATATTTTAATAAATAATACGGATTGTTATATTTGTACTAAAAATCAACAGGATATAATGGAGACTATCTTAAAAAAGCAACATCTTCCTTTTCTTTTTTTTGTACTTTTTGTTATCGCACAGAAATTACATTCGCAGCAAATTATTTCCAAACAGCTACTATTAACGGAACATTTGTCTACCAGTGAATCTACAGATCTCTATCAGGATAAAGAAGGATTTATTTGGGTTGGAACAAACAATGGGATTCTGAGGTATGATGGTTATGATATTCGTATATTCAGAAATAACTATAAAGAATCCGAATTAGTAACCAGTAATGTAATCACGGCTTTTGCCGAAGATGAAAAACACATTTGGGTAGGCACGCAAAAAGGACTTAACCTCATCAATAAAAAAACATTGCGCATCAGCCATTTTAGACACACAGATATTAAAAATGACAACATCAGAGCTTTACACTCCGACTCCCAAGGAAATATATGGATTGGTACCGAAAGGCAATTATACTGCTATACCAATGGTGTACTGTCTTCAATAAACATACCCGATAAAGAAAATGTATACGTTAATAATATTCATGAAGATCGTTTAGGCAATATCTGGATATTAACATGGCATGGTGGCATTTACAGATATTCTGCAAAAGAGACAAAGGTGATAAAATACCCACCGATTGGCAACTCCAACAATCCGTTTAGATTGTATCAGGATAAAGCCGGCAGATATTGGATTGCTACATGGGGAGATGGCATGTGGCGATTTAATCCTTATGCAGAACCACAAAAAATGTTTATCCGACAAGCACCAGTTAGTACTCCATGGCATAATCCGGAAGGTATTTTCTATGATATTATTCAGGATGATATGTATGGATATATCTGGACACTCTCATATTCTGGGCTCAAAATTTTTCGCGTAAATAAAGAGAATGAACTCTCAGAAATCGATATACAGGAACTTATTAAGCATCAACCCGGTGGAATAAATCCAGTCAGACCATATACCCGAATGATTAAAGATTGTGATGGCAATTTATGGCTTAATTCTTTTGATAAAATATATACGATATTGTTCAACAAAGACAAAATTGTTAACTATAATTTATCCAAGATGATTAAGGATATCGGAATAGAGCCGAGTATTACATGCTTTGGGAAAGACGACGAAGGGGTAATTTGGTTTAATCAAACATGGTATGGCTTATGTTTATTTGATGAAAACAATGGAACTATTCATTACGGAAAGAAAATGAACTGTGGAATATTTATAAATTGTATAGCTCCATCAAAAGATAACAATAGCATGTGGCTTGGAGATGCCTTCATAAGCAAAGTATGGAAAGTTAAACAAGAAAAAATGATCACATCAATACTTGATGAAATCGACCTTAATCAAGTTGTTTATTATCCGGGACAAATAACCAAAATACTGGAAGACAAACAGAAAACACTCTGGATTGGAACAAACAGACATCTATTTATAAAAAAGAATGCTAAAACAACTCTTGTAGAGAAAATCAAGAACGTTACCGGAATTGAAGAAGACAAGCAGGGCAATGTATGGGTAAGTAGCCAAAATGAAATATGGCAAATAAATCAGAAGGACATTCATATTAGAAAGAGAGTTGCCATTCCTAATGAAAAAATAGAGAACCTTTGTTCTGACAAGCATAATAATATATGGTTCTTCACATCCAAGGGAAGAGTTCTTCGGATAAACAAACAAGATACTCTAATCACAGATATGTCTGATTCCTGCGCATTAAATGGCGATCGGATTTTACAGATACTCTCCGATGGAGAAAACATCTGGATTATCCAAAGTAAACGCATTATCTGTCATAAAGCAAACAGGAAAAACCTCTTGTATCATACTGCTGACGATAACATCTTTCTATCTTCTTTCAGGTACGGTGCATCTTTTGTTGATAAAAATAAAATTTATATTGCAGGTACAGACTCATACATAACCATTGAAGCGGCCAACGCCTCCGGAAAGATAATAAATCAAAGGGTCAGGATCACAGATATCCGGTATGATGGTAAATCGATATTATCCGTAAACGATTCTCAAAAAGAAGCCGCGTCTATCGAGAAAGTCATATTACCTTCCAATTCTCGCAATATTGAAATTGATTTTTCAACCCTCACTTACCAATCAACAAACAGAATTGAATATGCATATTATCTGGAAGGAGAGGACAAGCGATGGACTTATCTATCCGGAGGTAAACATACTGCCCATTTTAACCGTCTCGGAAAAGGGAGCTACCGTTTTATTGTTAAATTCAGGTATTCAGGAGGTGATTGGTCTGATAACACAGCACATCTATACCTAATCCGTTTGCCGGCTATTCATGAAACATGGTATGCACAACTCGCATATATATCCCTTGCCTTTGTTGTTATCATTCTTATTTTGCGCTTGTATCTGAAAAAAGTCAACAAGAAAAACCACATTAAATTCCATGAGAAACTGACACAGGCAAAACTAAACTATTTCACTAATATTTCGCATGGAATATTAACTCCATTGACTGTTATTTCATGTATTGCCGACAATGTAGAAGAAAACAAGGAATATACTAAACAGGAGATTGGCATACTTCGTTCGAATGTAGAACGCGTAAAAAGGTTACTTATACAAATTCTCGATTTCAGAAAAATTGAAAGCAACAATATGCCATTACATGTTACTTATGGCAATGTATCCGGTTTTATATCAGCAATCGGTGTTGCTAATTTTGAATATCTGGCTCTGCAAAAAAATATTCATTTCACGGCGAATATACAGAAAGATATATGGGGATATGTAGACTTCGAAAAAATAGATAAAATCCTATTCAATTTACTTTCAAATGCCATCAAATACACCGATGAGCACAAATGTGTCAACATCGCTGCTTATCAACTGTTGAAAAACGAAATAAACACTTTAATTATCGAAATAGCAGACGAAGGTATTGGAATTGAAGCCAAAGACATTCCTCATATATTCACAAAATTTCATAATCCAAAAAATCGAATAGGCTATGAATCAAATGGCATCGGACTCTCTTTAACAAAGGAACTCGTCGTTCTACATCAGGGTCACATCAGTGTAGAAAGTCAATTAGAGAAAGGATCCGTATTTAGAGTAGAGATACCTTTGGATAAATGCAAATATACCGAATCACAAATATTAGAGCCGCAGATAACACAACAAAGTCTTGAAGAGGAATGTCCACTATCTGAAACAAAGGACAGCATATTATACATTGAAGATAATAAAGATTTGCGTGAATTAATGAAGTCTATATTGAAGCACAAGTACAATGTTTATTTAGCTGAAAATGGGAAAGAAGGACTCAATATGCTAAATCAATATATAATCGATATCATTATCTGTGATATAATGATGCCACAGATGGATGGTATGGAGTTCTGTTACCAAGTAAAAAACAATATTGAAACAGATCATATTCCGATAATAATGCTCACAGCCAAAAATAATCCGGAAGATCAAATTAAATGTTATCAGGCCGGAGTCGACAGCTTCATACCCAAACCATTCGATAGGGATGTATTATATGCCAGAATTAGCAATCTGATCCAGACAAGAAAAAAACGCCAGCTTACTTTCAAAAACAATATGGACATAAACATATCTGATCTGGATTATCAAACTATGGATGAACAATTTTTAAAAAAGGCAATAGAATGTATCGAAAGAGGAATTAACAATGCGGAATTTGATATTCCTCAAATGGCAAAAGAATTGAATGTTTCTAAATCAACACTAAATAGAAAATTAAGAATAATTACCGGCCTTACACCTCTGGAGTTTGTAAGAAATATCAAGTTGAAACATGCGTGTAGACTATTAAAGAAAAAATCAATCTCTATTTCGGACGTTGCTTATGCAACAGGATTTAATCAGCCTAAATATTTCTCTAAATGCTTTAAAGATGAATTTGGTATAACTCCGACGGAATACCTGACTAAGTTAGCAGATAATGAATAGAACGATGATAATCAACAAAATGGCTTCTAACAAAAAAAATATCAGGGAAGTTTCTCTGAATTAGATACATCATTAATTTTTGTATTACCTCCATCAGATCTGTTTTTCTAATATAATAGCAATTATAAATTCGACTATTTATCGAGGCTTGTGTTGGCTTCTGTCTTTACAATAATATACAATTAATATTCAGACAGATATACTTTTACATTTTGGTAGCAATCTGTAAAATTTCACGTCAATTACTATTACTATTTTTCTTTATTTAGTGCACTGCTATCCAAAGAAAACGGCTTGTATTTTCACCTCATACTGTATAATAAGCAGCAACACTTTCCCTAAAAACTTTTATCATACTTTATGTATTTTTTAGTCAAAGAAGAATTACCAACAAACACCCCAAAGGATACCAAAACAGACATCCACTAAACTGTCAAACCTGATTTGCATGGCTCGTTTTCAGATTCCACAAACCCAATCACCCCAATAACTCATTATTTTCAAGATGATTATCTTTTTGAGCAAGCCTCTCTTGCAAAAATTCAATCTCCTTCGACCTTTCACCAAGTTGAAAGCTAAGCTGTTTAAGTTCTTCCAGTAAACCAGAAATTAAGGAAGAATGTAGCTCTTTAGCATACTCCTCCTCAGTATATTTTAGCATCGATCCTGCCCCGGTAACCAGCCATTCAATATTCAAATCGTGATAATTTTCAGAAATAGAAGTGATCCATTTGGCTTGAATATCCGTATTATTCTTAATAGCCCGACGCATCATTCCATCACTAGCTCCAATTTTTTGCTCAAAAGAACTAATACTAATTCCCTTACTATCAATATATTGCTTTATCCTAGCTACTATTCCCATATAAAAATGTGATATTTTTCACATGATTATTTTGTATTCGTGATAATTTTCACTATATTTGCATTATGTTTCACTAATGAAACTGCTATAAAGATAAATAAAAAATAGCTAAAAGAGATTTATGACTAAGATTATCGTTCCGCACGGGATACGGAAAGACATCAAAATGCTTCTGAACGTATCATTCCCGACAATAAGAAAAGCCTTATCCGGAGAGAGTAAAAGTTTACTTAGCTTACAAATAAGGAAGTTAGCTCTGGAGAAAGGCGGAGTTGAAATAAAAAAGAATGAATAAACAACAAACACAAAGATTGCCTATGATGACCATATAGAAAACCAATTTGCAACTGCATACCGCTTGACCTTTCATCTTCTCACTGTACTAACATTCCTTAATCAATACCTTATATATGTTCTAGTTAAAAAAATAGAACTGTGAATTTCAATCAAAAAAGACTTTCCTTTTGATAGATAAGATTAAAACTAACCCCAATATATAATAGACTATTGTTTACTATCAGTCAGCAAAACGACTAATAATAAGGAATTAGCACTCAAGACAACTAACGCATAAACAAGCTTTAAATCAGATTTATGACTATTTATAGAGATAAATAAAACAGTTCCGACAGGAACGATTAATACCTTTTATTTAATTATGAAACATAAACACTTATCTCATCGAAACAGATTGTTTCCAAGAGGAAAAAATCTGTTTATCATGATGCTTCTTAGCTTATTTTCTATTTTCGGCACAAAGGCTGCCGAAGAGTATCAACAAAAAGGAAACACAAATCGACCTGCATTCAAGCTAGGAGGAGTTGTTGTCGATGACAAAAACGAGCCTTTGATTGGAGTATCTGTATATATACAGGGAACAACAATAGGCACAACCACAGACTTAGCGGGGAAATTCTCTATCCAAGCCAGATCCGGAAATATCCTCGAGTTCAAAATAATTGGCTACAAACCCAAAACTATCACCATCACGAATGAGAAAAACCTGCAGATTGTCATGGATGAGGATGAAAATGTACTCGAAGATGTAGTAGTTACCAGTTACGGAACACAGAAAAAAGTATCTGTTGTTGGAGCCGTACAAACCATCCGCCCCGAAGTACTGAAGACACCCTCTACCCAACTTTCAACGTCTTTTGCAGGACGTATCCCGGGAGTTATTGCCGTACAGCGCAGCGGACAACCGGGAGCCGATGGCGCCAGCTTCTGGATACGCGGAATTTCGACTTTCGGAGGCCGGGCAACTCCCCTGATAATTGTGGATGGCATCCAACTTAGCGAAGGAGACTTAAACAGTATAGATCCGGAAACAATCGAGACATTTTCAATACTGAAAGATGCATCAGCCACCGCTCTTTATGGAAGTCTGGGAGCTAATGGCGTTTTAATAGTCAGTACCAAATCCGGAAAGAACATGGAGAAACCCAGGATTAATGTCCGTTTGGAAACGTCGATCAGCTCTCCCTGGAAAAAGCCCAAATTCATCGACGGCCCGACATACATGAGCATGTATAATGAAGCGCAGCAAAACCCCTCCAGTACAAGCTACGTTCCATATTCGCAACGCAAAATCGAAGGCACCATTGCGGGTAAGGATCCGATTATGTACCCCAATGTAGATTGGTATAACGAAATATTTAAAGATTCTCAGACAACCCGGAAAGCCCTGATTAATGTAACCGGCGGTAGTAAGAAAGTAGATTACTTTTCATCTCTGTCTGTATCCCAAGAAACAGGAATGTTGAGAAACCGGAGCAAAGATTTCTTCTCCTTTAATAATAATATCAATATATGGAGGTACAATTTCCAGAATAACATCAATATGTATCTTCACCCAAACACCAAATTCACAGTCCGTCTGAATGTGCGATTGAGGGATGAAACGAGCCCGTATGGAGACGTAGCATACAATTTCATAAATGTTATCAATACGAATCCGGTCGATTTCCCCGTACTGTACCCTCGCTCCGACAACCGTAATCAAGATTTGACTACCGACTACATCATGTGGGGAGGAAAAATATCAACAAACACCACTGCGGCAAACCCTGTTGCAGAACTGGCCAGAGGATATAAGACCGACTTTCAAAGCACTGTCATAGCACAAGTAGATTTAGAACAAAAACTCGATTTTATTACCAAAGGACTGAAATTCAATGGATTTATAGCATTCAAAAACTGGTCGCAAACAAGAATTGGCCGCACGGCCGGTTATAATCTGTTTTATGTGGATAAGCCACAAGAGGATGATTTAGGAAATATAACCTCGTATTCGCTCATCAACGCAAAAGGATCGGTGCAATCAACTGTCCTTGATATCAATGGAGGAAACAGCTATGGCACCGGCGACCGACGGATGAGCATACAAGGACGGCTAAACTATCAAAAAGAAATCAATAAAGATCATGACCTGACGGCAATGGCTGTCTATAATCAAGAAGAGACCAATATCAATACGCCGGGAAGTTTAAAAGGCTCTTTACCCTTTCGGAAAATAGGATTGTCCGGACGATTGACATACGGATACAAACATAAATACCTGTTCGAGACAAACTTCGGATACAACGGAAGTGAAAATTTTGCAAAGGGGCATCGGTTTGGATTCTTTCCCTCCGTTGCAGCCGGCTACAACATCAGCCAGGAAAAATTCTGGAAACCGTTGAGCAAAGCAATCACAAATTTAAAGATCCGGGGTTCATGGGGTTTGGTAGGAAATGACCAGACAAATAGTGAACGGTTTCTGTATTTAGCCGATCTAACCCTTCAAAGTACCAATGCATCGTACACCACAGGCGTCGACCAAAATCACAGCTTATACGGACCAACCTACAACCGCTACCAGAACGATAAGCTGGGATGGGAAATCGGAGAAAAGGTGAATATCGGTCTCGATCTGGACTTATTTCACGACTTGAGTCTTGTATTCGAATTGTACCGTGAGAAGAGACGGGATATTTTCATGCAACGCCAGGCCATTCCCAACTTTTTCGGCACAGCTTCAACGGTCATTTATGGAAATCTTGGGAAAGTAGAGAATAAAGGTTTCGAAGTAGCTGCAAACTACAACAGACGGCTGCACAAAACCCTTCTCCTCTCGTTTAATGGTTCGTTTACCTATGCAGCCAATAAAATTAAAGAATACGACGAACCCGCCTACAAACTATATCCGGGGCTTTCTCGTGTGGGACATGCGGTACATCAGCCTCTATTGTACCAGGCAGAACGCTTATTTATAGATCAAGGAGATATTAAGAACAGCCCGACACAAAAAATCGGTTCGTTTGTCAGCCCAGGTGATATCAAATATACAGATCTGAAAAACCGTCACGGAGAAACCGATAATCAGATTGATGCCAGCGACAGACAATACACAGGAATGCCATCTGTCCCAGAAATTGTATACGGATTCGGCTCTTCTGTCAAATTCAAGAAATGGGACTTTTCTTTCTTCCTCCAGGGAGCAGCCCGAACATCCTTGATCATGTCCGGTTTTCACCCTTTTGGAACGAGCATCCAGCACAATGTATTGCAATTTATCGCTGATGACTACTGGAGCATGACCAATCAAAATATTCATGCCAGATATCCTCGCCTCAGCATTGTGGATAACTCCAACAACACGGCAGCCTCCACGTATTGGCAAAGAGATGCTTCTTTTTTAAAGCTTAAAACCCTTGAAGCAGGATACACATTTAAGTTCCTGAGGGTTTATGTCACGGGATCAAATATACTGACTTTCTCAAAATTCAAATATTGGGATCCTGAAATGGGAGGAGGAGCCGGATTGCAATACCCGACTATGCGGACATTCAATACAGGCATTCAATTGATCCTCTAAAATTATTCGGTCGAAAAAAAGCTCGATTTATAAAATAGACTCGTTCATTTATCTTATAAAAGAAAAGCTTATATCGTATAAAATAAACATAATCCGACCAATCACCTAAGCGGTTAAAAATGATCGTATTTGTGTTCGATACGGCCTTTAAAACAATTTATTTACGGATGGGACAAAGCCTGATTTTTATTAGACCAACCCATACAACAATCTAAAAAAAACAGGCAAGTTTCAGCCGATCTAACAGTAAAAAATTAAATCGCATGAAAAAATATTTGATATATCTATTCGCTGTATGCAGTATTCTTGCTTATACTTCCTGTCAGGGATATCTGGATGTTATTCCGGAGGAATCTGCTAAAGACAACGACGCATTCAAAGACAGAGAAGCGGCAAAAAGATACCTGTATTCCTGTTACAGCTACCTACCTAATTCCAGGCACACACCCTATTCTCTGGACATGCTGACCTCCGATGAAATCATCACAGCGTTTGAGCATGAAGTTTTCGCCAATTTTCCAAAGGGAAACTATACGGCAGTCAACCCTATTATTTCTTATTGGGATATTCTTTTTCAAGGAATCAGACAATGTTATCTGCTAATTGATAACGTAGATGATGTTCCTAATTTAGACAGTGAAGATAAACTTATTTATAAATCAGAAGCAACGTTCTTAATTGCATATTACCACTATTTACTTTTAAAATGTTATGGCCCGACACTCATTATAGAAGGATCTATAGATGTAAACATGAGTCAGTCGGCTTATCCTGAACGCCAACCCTATGATGAATGTGTTGAATGGATCTCCAATAAATTTGACGAAGCCGTGAGCCTGGGACTACCCAATAGCCATGAAGGAACGAGTTATGGACGTGCGACAAAACCTGCCGCTTTAGCTATTAAGGCAAGAATCTTATTATATGCAGCTTCTCCTTTATTCAACGGAGGAAGAGCAAATTACTCCGACCCGACCGCAGACGATGTTTCAACTGCATGGACAGGGCAAACGACATCCGACGGAAAGCCGTTGTTCAATACAACGTACGATGCCGGCAAATGGCAAAAAGCCGCAGAAGCAGCATCGGCTGCCATTGCATCGGCAGAAGCAGCCGGCATCAGGTTGTATCAAGAAAACGATGTACCTTCTTCAACATCTGTTCCGGAGCCCAGTAATATAACCGAAAAAGTGTTGCGTCTTACAATTACAGACAGGACAACCCCTGAAATCATTTGGGCAGACACTCGTGTCGAAAGTATATACGGAATTCAAAAGAAGAGCACTCCTTTTAATGACACCAAAGGAGGTTCATGGAATGGAGCAGGACCGACCATGACCATGCTAGGCATGTTTTATACAAAAAACGGGTTACCTATCGACGAAGATCCGGATTATGACTACTCTACCATCTATGGATATGGAAATCAACCCACAACGGAACATGGAACAGGAATAACCCTGAACCTGAATTTAAACCGTGAACCTCGATTCTATTCATGGGTTGCCTACCACAACAGCTATTATGAATTATACGCACTCACCACAGACCTCGGGGCATCCAGCACAAGCCGGAATAAGATGTTGGTTCAGTTTAGAAAAAATGACAATTGCGGCATAAAAACGCGTACCAACAATTATTCGCCTACCGGATACCTGAACAAAAAAGGTGTTCATCCGGGTTTTTCAAGAGAAACCGGAGGAACCAGAGTGGATTATCCCTGGCCCATTATCCGTCTGGCAGAATTGTATCTGAACTATGCAGAAGCACTGATTGAGGTAGGAGGACAGCAAAATCTGGAAACAGCCATTACTTACATCGATATGGTGAGAACACGTGCCGGCATACAAGGAGTGAAAGCAGCCTGGCTACCAACAGGCAAAACCTTGGATCAGGCAAAGCTCCGCCAGATTGTACGCCAGGAAAGAACAATCGAACTGTACCTGGAAAATCAGCGATTCTGGGATGTTCGCCGCTGGCTACTCGGCACAAAATATTTCAATGTAAAAGCCAAAGGATTGAATATATCCCAGACCACAGATGCCGGATTTTTTAATGTCGTAGAGGTTAATTTCACACGAAAATTTACTTCTCCTACAAACTATCTAATGCCAATTCCAGCCTCAGATATCGATAAAAACGTGAAATTGGTTCAAAACCCAGGATACTAATAAAAAAAGAAACACAATGAAAAAGATATGCTATATACTGTTGACATGTATGCTTGCATTGGCTGCATGCGATAAAAACGATGAAGAATCGGTAACACCCGGCAATATCTCGGATATCAGCTATATTGCCAAACCGGGTTCCATCGTTCTAAAATGGACTGTACCGGCTGATTCTGATTACCAATATGTAAAAGTTACGTATTATGATCCCTGGATGAATAAAAACAATGTGCTTTTATCAAGCGTGTACAGCGATTCACTTGCAATACCCAATATGTTGCGTAAGTTTGGAGATTATACGTTCAATCTACAGACTGTCAGCCGAACCGGAGAACTTGGAAATGCCCAAACCATCAACGCATCCGCTTTAGCCAGGCCTGAAGAATACACAATCGCCTCTTCATCGCCCATTGCATTGACAGCATCTATGCTTTCCACCAATGCACAAGAGCCTTCTGAAGGACCTATTGAGAACTTGCTGGATGGAAGCACGACAACCTTTTTTCACTCCAGCTGGTCATCCACTATCTGGCCTGCCTATATCCAGATAGATCTGGACGCACCGGTAAACGCATTTTCCTTCTGGTATCGGAATAGAGCCAATGCAAATGGGAAACCTTCCATCATTGAAATCTACGGGAGTAATGATGCCGCCAATTTCACCTTACTGGAAACTATCAATTCCGGCTTGCCGGCAGGAAGCGGAGCAGAATATACCTCTCCGGTCATTATTACAGCTCCTCAATCTTATTCCCATATCAGATTATTAGTGACTAAGACAGCCGCAAATAATACATTTTTCAATATGGCGGAATTGAAACTATACAAATGCGACCTTACAATATATAACCCTGAAGGAGAGTAGCTTTCTTGCTTTAAGTTTAATCTAGGCAGGGAAAATCCCCTGCTTAGATTAACAGCAATTTACGTCAAACCGAATAATTAACTTTAAATAGCATGAGACATTTATATTTTCTTTTTACTATCATCATTGTATCCATAAGTGGATGTTCTGATAAAAACGACGCTCAGCCAGAAGAGACAACACCGTTCCTGACAATTCCATCTTCGAGTATATCCGCAGAAAGAATCAATTCCTCTAAAGAGATAAACTTTCAGACGAATATCTCCAATCTGAAGGTATCTGTTTATCCCTCAGAATGGTGCTCTGCCTATATATCTAACGGAAACATCCTAACTATCGTTTGTGCGACCAATCCCGAAGCTGATACAAGAATGGCTACTGTCACCATTCAAGACGAAAAGGGAACAATAAAGAAGACCGTTATTGTCAAACAGGATGGAAGAAATGACACTTCCAGCGACATTCCGGATGACATAAAACTTCCGGTAAGCAGATCAACAGCGTCTTCCAGCCAACCGGGCTCAGGAATTGAGAGATCACACGACGGAAATCTCTCTACACTCTATCATTCTAATTATGCCAACTCTTCAGCGAACTACTTTCCAATAACCCTGAGTTACTATTTTGATAAACCTGATACAATAAACTACATCACTTATCATCCTCGAAGCTCCGGCAATAACGGCATTTTTAAAGAATTCGACGTGTATGCAGTCACGGAAAGTAATCCAAGCGCAACTTTGCTCGGAAGCTACACGTTGAGCGGGACGAATACTGCGTCTCAAATTCGGTTCAATACCTCTATATTGAAAGTCAAAGAAATTCGTTTTGTAATTAAATCCGGTTACGGAGACGGCAATGGTTTTGCTTCCTGTGCCGAAATGGAATTCTATAAAAACAACTCTAATAAATTTAATTATTCAACGATTTTTACAGATCCCTCTTGCTCAAAAATCAAATCCGGAGTAACGGAAACACAAATAAGGGAAATAAAGAATTCCTTCTTCCGCGACTTGGCATTAGAAATACTCAAGGGAGAATACGACAGCGAATTTAGAGTGCAAAGTTATAGAAGCTGGCAAAATCCCAGCATAATGGCTGCCGCAAACAAGACCAGTACATACGGCTTGCGGGATAATCCAACCGGGATTTTTGCAAAGAAAGGCGAAGAAATTGTCGTGCTTGCCAATGAAACACATAACCAGAATATCTCTGTATTTATACAGGATCCGGATAATAAAATTTCAGGATCCTCCTACCCTATCCACACCGGAATCAATAAATTTACAGCAAACAACACAGGACTCATCTATGTGATGTATTATACGAAGAACGGCACGGAAAGTCCGGTCACCATCAATTTTGCCAAAGGCAATGTGAATGGGTATTTTGACAGCCAAAAGCATAGCCAGGACGACTGGAGCAGGCTGTTAAACAAAGCCACATTCCGGCATTTCGATGTTGTAGGAAAATATGCCGGTTTAACTTTTGAGACCTCAGCATTTAAGCAATATACCCCTAATGGCCTTTCCTTAATCAACACATTCGATGAAATCGTTTACAACGAGCAGGATTTTATGGGACTCGTAAAATACAACTGCCAGTATAACAACCGGGCTTATTTCCTGGTGGTATATACGCCGGGAAGTTACATGTTTTCAACGGGCAATTATACAGGCTATATCAACACTGTCCAATCCGATCTTCTTGATGTCGACAAATTAAGAACAACATCCATTTGGGGAGTTGCCCATGAACTGGGACACACGCATCAGACCCGCCCCGGCTTACGCTGGGTTGGGACAACGGAGGTGACCAACAATATACACTCTTTGTATATACAAACCTTGTTCGGCAACAAGAGCCGCCTTTTGGCGAGTGGAGTCTATGCCAAGGCAATAACCGAAATAGTGAACGCCAACATACCTCATGCCGCCTCTACGGATGTATTCCACAAACTGGTTCCATTCTGGCAACTAAAACTTTATCTGATGGATGCGCTTGATAAAAAAGATTTTTACAAAGATGTTTATCAGCAAGTGAGAACAAACCCGAATCCTGCAACAAACGGAGAATGCCAGCTTCAATTTGTGAAGATTTGCTGTAAAGCGGCCAATCTCGACCTGACGGAGTTTTTCGAACAATGGGGCTTCCTCAAAGCCGTATCACTAACTATCAATGATTATTCCACCAGCCAGATGATTATCTCTCAGGAGAGAGTCGATGAGGTGAAAGCCGAGATAGCCGCCCATAATTATCCGAAACCGGTAAGAAACGACATTTACAAGATCACAGATGAGAATGTAGACAACTATAGAGAGAAGGCGGCCTCCATGCCTGTTTCCCGCCGTAAATAATTTCCGGGCAGCAGGTTTACTCCGGTTCCGATTAAACAAAGAGCAAAAGACCGGTTTTTTTAAAGCTATGGCCATTGCCTGGAATATCAGTTACGGAACATCTTCTGTCGAAAGAAACGAGCCGAAAGCAACTCCCTTCTGCAACCATCCTATTGTTGCAGAAGCCGGAGTTACAAAACTCACCGGAACTGCCGTCGGCTCATTGGATGCAGAACCGAAAGAAACGGCTCCGGAATCGAAATAAGTCGAACGGAAATGCAGCCGGAACAGGAAACGAAAAAAGCAGCAGATCTACATCGAATGAATCGAAATAGATGAAGGTTCATCCGATAAGTATAGATATGAACGGATTAATATTTCGCAAAGTCGGGAATAAATAGAAGTAAACGCCCGGCGAAGATTCATTATAAGCACTTATCAATTTATTATTAACATCAAAATTTTATGTACTATGAAACATTTTTTACCTTTTTCAAAAACATCGAATTACAGGAATGAAAGACACGGCAACAAGTCTCATGTCGAGGTTTTCTCTCTACAGAATATGAAGCAGGTGAAAGGGAAGTTACTTCCTGTCGTACTCCTGCTGTTTTTCTCTTCTTGGAGTCACATCAATGCACAAGTGACAGAAAGCACAACAGCTAAAGAAGTCTGGTATACCATCAAATCGAATGCCCCGGACAATGATAGGTTAGACAAAATATTCACAGTGTCCGAAGAACTGGTAATCGGACAATTAAGAGACAGCGACAATCTGGATACACAGCTTTGGAAATTTATAAAGCAAGAAGAGGGGTACACAATTGTGAATAAAGCAACCGGAAAGTGCATGACTATGTTGTGGGACAGCAACAAGAAGACAACCCGCATCGCAATAGCTGAATCAACAACTATTTATTTCAATTTCAGACAGATTGATGAGTTTTATGGGCTTTATGCTTCTTCCTCCGTCAACCCGAATGACGACAAGGATATTTATCTGCATCAGGGAAATTGGGGATTTACTTACAGCGTCATTACAGTCAATGAAAGTTGGTACAACGGCAAATCTTCTCAGTTCACATATACAGAAGAGTTAGTAACAACAAGTATAGCTGCCGATGAACAGACAACAATCACCCCGAAAGTAGTGGACGGCAGGATCGTTCTTCCGGAAGGTATTGAATTTTCGGTGTTTGATACACGGGGAAACAAAATGTCCAAAGACCGGAAGCTGGAAAGGGGAATTTATTTTGTCAAGACCAGCAGTTCCACCGAAAAGGTATTGATCAGATAGTGTAAACGACAACTTCTGAAAAACATCTTCGTCGGAGTCAGCTGCTTGTTTCTGAGGGAATATCCATCGTTTGATGCATCTATCCGGATATGTAAAAAAGGGAATGTATTGCAATCAAAAACAGATGCGGAGTACCATGCCCGAAAGCAAAAGGGAAAAGTTCTGTGTGGATTTCCCTCAGGAACAAGATTCAAAGAATATGGCAATCCATATTATCGAAAACAATTCGTTTCATTGCGCCCACTATAAATTACTAAATCATAATCATAAATCACTAGGGAAATATTTTAAGTTTAAGCATTTTGAATGCTTATTATTCTCAATACAATAGAGGCAAAAGAAGTTCAGAAAACTTTAAAAGGTATACATATAAAAACGTCCTGTAAAATAGCATGATTTTTTTCAAGCCAGCACCATACCAACCCCCGATTTTTCATCAGAAATCTTAGGCATTATGACAAATACCAACTTATACTTTATTATCGTTTTTGCCCTGTCGGCAATAAATATAAATAGTGCATCAGCAAGAAATAAAATAGATTTCGGTTCAGACTGGAAATTTAAGAAAACAACCGCAGCCTCATCTGCTGTAAATATGGACGACAGCGGCTGGGAAACAGTTGCCATACCACACACTTGGAACGGATTTGATGCCCAGGACGGAGGCGGAAACTACTCACGAACAGTCGGCTGGTACAGAAAACACCTGCAATGGGATTCTTCAATGGAAGGAAAGAGCGTGTATATCGAACTCTTGGCGGCCAGCCTGCAAGCAGAGGTCTTCCTTAATGGCACTTCACTAGGGATACATAAAGGAGGATACAATGCCTTTCGGTTTGACTTGACAAAGTTTCTGCAGAAAGGAGACAATCTTATCGCCATAAAAGTAGACAACAGGTATGCGGACGATATTGCACCTCTATCGGGAGATTTCTCATTTATGGGAGGCATTTACAGGAAAATCTCATTAATTATAACCGACCCGCTGCATGTCGATCTGGATGATTTCGGATCTAATGGACTCTATCTGACAACCTCGAAGGTTTGTAGTTCTTCTGCCGATCTCGAAATCAAAGCAAATGTGATAAATTCCGGAAGCTCAAGTAGAAAAGTCATTCTCTCAGCAGTTTTCAAAAGTCCGGACGAATTTGAGGAGATAGCAGAAATTCCGAAACCTCTGTTTGATGTTGCCGGAATGAAATCCGGAACAACGCAGATAAGAATAGACACATTGCTGGAAATCCCCGCCCGAGGAGAGTTTCTGTTTAAACGGAACCTGACCATCCGAAATCCTCGTTTATGGAACGGTAAATCCGATCCATATCGCTATCAGGTACTTTTCAAAGTAATCGAGAATAACAATACAATAGATGAAATAACAGACCATGTAGGTTTCCGATACTTTTCTGTAGATGAAACAGGATTCTATCTGAATGGGAAATTATATCCGCTGAGGGGAGTCAACCGGCATCAGGACTGGAAAAACCTGGGCTATGCTATTAGCGAACGGGAACACCGGGCTGACTTCGGTATGATCTATGAGATAGGAGCAAATGCTGTTCGTATGGCACATTATCCTCAAGACCCCTATTTTCATGAATTGTTTGATAAATACGGAATTATTGTCTGGGTAGAAATCCCTTTTGTTGATAAACCCGGCACAAACCGCGAAGCCTTTTGGAAAACAACTCAATTGCAATTGAAAGAGATGATCCGCCAAAGATACAACCACCCGTCCATTATCTTCTGGGGACTTCAAAACGAAGTAAGCACAAGTACATACAACGACATCATGCCGGAAAAGATAGCCGAATGGCAACAATTTGTGAAAAAAGAAGATCCGACCGGAAGGTTCACAGCACAAGCACAAGCCGGAACAGCCAGACCGAATTGGACAACGGATGTTTTCGGACAAAACAGATATCCGGGTTGGTATCAGTCAGGAACTTATGGAGACTATCTGGATAATATAAGAAGCAAATACACACTCAACGGAATTAAATTACCTATTGGTTTGTCTGAATACGGCGCCGGCGGAAATCCCGGACAGCACAGCAACGAACTGCCGTCAGGGACAACCGTACCGCCAAGCAGCACCGGCATGGGAAACAAGGGAGCATGGCATCCCGAAGAGTACCAGAGCCTGATTCATGAATTGGCGATAAAAGCCATCGAAGAGCGGCCCTGGATCTGGGGCACTTTTGTCTGGAATATGTTTGACTTCGCTTCGGACAGCCGTTCCGAAGGAAATCAACCGGGAATCAATGACAAAGGCCTTGTCACTCACGACAGGAAGATCAAAAAGGATGCATTTTATGCATATAAAGCGATCTGGAATCAGACTCCGATGGTATATATAACTTCCCGTCGTTATTCAGTGCGGGAAGAACAATCAACGCCCGTTACCGTATACACCAATTGTGATTCAGTCGGATTATACGTCAACGATCAATTATCGGGAACAATAAAAAGAACAAACCGGAATCTGGGTATCTTGAAGTGGAATGACATCCTTTTACCCAACGTGGAAACTCCCGACAACAAAAACAATGGGGTAAACAAAGTAATTGCTTTAGGCTTTAAAAACGGCAAAACCTACTCGGACACGGTGATCTGGAATTGCACGTTATCCTCTGTTTCTATTGTTTCATCAACGACTCATTCGGTCGACAATATCCTCTATACAATTGCTTTGAACGACAAATTACTTACAGTCGAAAACTGCGAACAATATATTCATATTCCGGCAGGGGCAAGCTACCATATACAGACAACGGATGGACAAATTCTAACACAAGGTAATATCAGCCCCGGGATGCAGCTTGTTGTCACGGCTGAAAATACGAAAGACACAACAATCTATACCTTTATTGTTCAGCATATTGCTTACAAGAAAGGAATCACAGCTGATGCCTCCCAATCCGGAAATCCGCCGTCCAATGTCCTTGACGGAAACACATCCACCCGTTGGGCAGCTCCAAACAATGCAAGCTCCGGCTCGCCTCATTATGTCATTATCGACCTGGAACAAGATTATGTATTAAATAACATTGCCATCTATTGGTACAATGATTCCAATAACAGCCGTGCATACAAATATACCGTATCGATACGGAAAGACGGGGAATCAAGCTATTCGACAATAGTGAACCGCTCAAACAATACACAGACCGAATGGGTGAATGACAATATCGCCAATGCAACAGGACGGTACATCAAAGTGAATGTGACAGGTTCAACCAACTCATCAATTTATTCCTATCCCTCTATATGGGAGGTGCAGCTGTATGGATGGATGATTTCATCAAATGTCTACACTATCGACCTTGCAAACAGGACAATATGTATTCCCGAACCTGAAAGTATTTTAGAAACCGACGAATTTGTGAAGAATATCAGTTTTCAGGGCAACCTCACTTATGCTGTAAGCAGCGGAGCCTATTATATAACCGATGGCGCAACATTGACGATAACAGACAGCGGGGGAAAAGAAACCCTTTTTGCCATTTATTTTAAAGGGACAAATTCCTTAAGGGAAAACTCCAAGATGGAAGCGGATTCCAAAATTTCATATTACAATTTGAAAGGAATTGAAACCAAAGAACCCGAAGGCAATGTCTATATCATCGTAAACGGGAAAAAGAATGAAAAGAGAATGAAAAGACAGAATATACTCCATCAGCCATGATTCAGCCATCTTCTTCATTTAAACAGCATCCGGTTGTAAGCTCAGGCTTTGTCATGTTTTTAAAGAGAGAACTGATATCGCTCCTCGCTTTGGAGATTGGCTTTTCCAGGAAGCAGATTTGCTCATCAAGAAAAAACATTCTAAACAGCAAATACTTACGGCTACGATATCTAATTAATGTTTAATTATTAAATTTTTATCTTATGAAAAAGTGTTCTATTTTTTATTTGAGTTTTATATTTATTCTTGGAGTAGTTAGTCACCCTGTCAGTGGCACAAACATCCAGAGTCATGAACCAGAAATAGCTTATGGCGATGTCGAAAAACCGGCTTCAATTCTGAAAGCCATTACTCAGAACATTATCAACTCCGACATGGTAGCCTCAGCCGATGCCAGTGAGAGTGATAAACCGCCCGGACTTGCTATCGACGGGGATATGAACACTCGTTGGGCTGCGCCGTCGAAAGCAACAGTAGAACAACCACACTATTTTGTTCTGGATATGGCGCGGGATTATGTTCTGAACCGAATAGGTATCCATTGGTTTAATTCCTCAAACAACAATAGAGCTTACAAGTACCTTGTTCAATTGCAGGCATCGGCAGGAGATAATTATGAAACTGCCGTGGATCGCTCGTCCAATACGACAACCGACTATGTTGAAGATGACATCAACAACAAGGCAGGCAGATATCTGAAAATTTACGTTGAGGGCTCCACCAGTTCTTCCATTTATTCTTTTCCCTCTATCTGGGAGCTGCACTTGGATGGATGGTCGGTAAGTTCAACTGTGTACGAGGTGGATTTAGCTCAGAAGACCATTATTGTTTCAACGAATGCATCCTCAATAAGCGACAGTGAATTCCTTTCGAATTTATCTTTTTTCGGAAACCAGACCCATAGCCTAAGTTCGGGAACAATAGTTAGCGGCAGTACTTTAACCATCATCGATTCGGGCAATACCAGTTTTAGCTTCACTATAACTCTAAAAAGCACAAATGCGATTGAAAATGTGGAAACAGACAAGCTGACAAATTCTGTCCCCGTATACTATAACCTGCAAGGCATTCAGGTTCAAAAACCGACAAAAGGAATTTACATTAAAAAGACCGGAAAGAAAATAGAAAAAGTCGTATTCTCTGGCAGATAGTTGCTATTCGGAGAATAAAAATCTCTATTTAGAATTAACGAAAAAGCTTCCGACAGGCATTCACGTTGTTTGGAAAGCTATGCAAATGTATAGCCCGTCGTAGCCGTTAAAGCAAATGATATGCAGGAGGCCAAAATGAATGAGTGGAGACAGGATGGTTCAGTTTCGGGCAAAAATGCCTCAGGCTATAGTCTCAACACCCCCAATAATAGCCAGAGATCTTGCAGGCAACAGCCGGAAGTCTATGTCTTTTCCCTTAAAATGGAAGATATAAGACGATTGTAAAAACGACGGAAGGCCTTATTTTTAGAAAATTGCTTTATTATCTTTGGTGAAAGAGATAATTGAAGCCTAGATACCGACTATCGAAAAAAGTCAACAACCGGCCATGTTTCCGGTTGTTGACTTTCTATTATACTTCTATTTTTTGATTTTATTTCCCTGTTTCAAGACGGATTTTCGTCAATACCTGTTTCGTATTCAGGGGAAAATCGGCGTCCATCATCCAAGCATAAAAACTAGGTTCGTTTTTCAGTACTTCTCGAACAAGTTTACCTTTATGTTTTCCGAAATTGAAAATTTCTTCTCCTTTATCATTCAAAATAATCCTTCCGGCCAAATCTACATTGTTATTAAAGAAAGAATATTCGGATGCCAGTTTTTCAACATCATTTTCCAAATCTTCATACCTGTCCAACTGAGCTTTCAAGACCTCGTATGTTGCCAAAGTATCAGCCTCTGCCGAATGAGCATCTTCCAGGCTCTTATCGCAGTAGAATTTATAAGCAGCTTTGAGTGTCCGTTCTTCTTTTTTATGGAAAATAATCTGAACATCAATAAACTTACGTTTACTAAAATCGATGTCTACATTGGCACGAAGAAACTCTTCTGCCAGCAACGGGATATCAAAACGGCTGGAGTTGAATCCCGCCAGATCACATCCTTCGATTTGTTCGGCCAAAGACCTCGCTATCTGTTTGAAAGTCGGGCAATCTTTCACGTCATCATCGGTAATATGATGTACAGCCGTGGCTTCCGCCGGAATAGGCATTTCAGGATTAATCCTCTTGGTCTTGACTTCTTCTTTTCCGTTAGGATGTACTTTCAGGAAAGAGATTTCAACAATGCGGTCGTGAACTACATTCGTACCGGTTGTTTCCAGATCAAAAAAAACAAGCGGATTTTTTAAATTCAAATTCATATTTTTTTGTTCTCGATTTACTCTGCACATCGTGCCGGAGAGTAAATCTGTAAATTATATCGGGTTACTCGTTTAGCATCATGGGCATCAACAACATCAAAATGTCTTCGTTTTCTTCATTTTCAACCGGGAAAATAAGGCCGGCACGCGATGGATCCGAAAGTTCCATCGAAATATTATCGGAAGAGATGTTATTCAGGATATCTATCAGGAAGCTTGATTTAAAACCAATATTCATCGGTGTTCCGTCATATTGGCAATTCACCGATTCCTCAGCCGCCGTAGAGAAGTCCAAATCCTGAGCAAAGACTTTCACAGAAGAAGGATTCAATTGCAATTTCACCAAACTGCTTGCCATATTGGAAAATACGGATACACGTTTCAAAGCATTCAGAATGGAAAGCCTGTCCATAACTGCCTTGTTAGGGTTGTTACCCGGAATCACAGAAGAATAGTTGGGATAACGTCCTTCGATGAAGCGACAAGTCATAATGTAATTTCCCAAGGTGAAATAAGCATTATTTTCATCGAAACGGATCACTACATTTGCAGATTCTTTAGCCAAAATACTTTTTAGCAAATTGGCCGGTTTCTTAGGCAAGATAAATGATGAACGGGAAGCACCTTTAACCGATGTATTTTTCAGGCGAACCAATTTGTGACCGTCAGAAGCGACAAAAGTGATATCCTCCGGTGTGATGTCAAAATAAATACCATTCATTACAGGACGGAGTTCATCATCAGCAGTCGCAAACAAAGTACGGGTAATGCCCGAAAGAAGAATTTGCGGTGCTATAGTCAACGTGATAGCCTCAGGGTTTAATGGTTTCGGTTGAGGATAGTCATCGGCTTTCTGTCCCACAAAATTATATTTTCCATTATGGAAAAGAATAAATACTTCCAGATTGTCATCGTTGATCTGAAAAGTCAGAGGTTGGTCAGGCAATTCCTTCAAAGGATCCAGCAAATTCCGGTTGCTGATGGCAAGTCTACCCACTCCTTCCACATCACTCACTTCCAGCGACGTAACCAAACGTGTTTCGCTGTCTGCGGCAGTAAGAGTCAGCGTGTTTCCATCCAAATCCAGCAAAAAACAATCCAGAATAGGCAATGTGTTTTTAGAATTAATCACCTTGCTAATGGCTTGCAAATGGCTGTAAAGAGCCGCACTCGACACAACAAATTTCATATATGTATTTTTTTAAGTTCCGTAATTTTTTTAATCAAGCAAATTTAAGAAAATATTTCACATTCGCAAAGATGTTGTTCATCATGTTTTGCGAAGAGAGTGTGAACATTTGAACTCTTTTTCAAAGTACATCAAAATGTTTCAGCGCATTCAAAATGCCATCATCATCTACCGAAGTAGTCACATAAGCAGCAGCTGCCTTAACCTGCTCAACCGCATTTCCCATTGCAACGCTGTGCGGAACATGAGCCAACATTTGTAAATCATTTCCTCCATCGCCGAAAGCCATCACTTCATTCAAATCCAAAGCATAGTGTCCGATTACCTTGTCGATTCCGACCTGCTTGCTGATTCCTTTGGAAATAATATCCGTAAAAAGCGGGTTCCAGCGGGCTGATTCGCATCCGGTAAGAACAGTGCTCATCAGCTGTTTTTCACAGTCTTCGTTGATGAAAGAAACCATTTGAAAAACATCTTTACCAGCCAACTCATCCAACCGTTTCATGCTTGGATTGGGAAAATTGATCAGAGAAAATACTTTTTCAACATCAGCATTCACAAAGTTCATATACATTCCGTCCTGCGTAGCTGCCATACAAGGAAAGTCCATTACATTTTTCTGGAAATTCAACATTTCCTGTATCTCTGTTTGCGAAATAGCTTGCTTAAAAATCGGCATTTTATCGGCCGTCATGCAATAAGCTCCATTCATGGTGATGTATCCGTCAAATTCACAATCTTCCAGATTGTTGATCGCAGCAAACGGCCGCCCCGTAGCAATAAATGTTTTTATCCCCTTTTGCCTCAGTTCTTTCAAGGCATTCTTCGTCGAATGGGGAATTTTATGGGTTTTGAAACTGACAAGCGTTCCATCAATATCAAAAAAGACTGCTTTTATCATAATGTAGTTATTCAATTCTTATAAAATGGTTATAAAAATAGGCATTTTCTTGTATAAATCGTTCATATTTAAGATGATTTTCGATTTGTTTGGGTAAAGGAGGTAAACAAAAAAACGACGGAAAAAGAACTATCAGACTCTTTTTCCGTCGTTTTTTCAGAGGCAAATTTCCTCTTATTTAACCAACTTCACTTCTTGAATCAATCGGGGACATTTCATGACTTTATCAATGATATAGAGCACATAGCGAATGTCCACACTAATGGTACGCTGCAATTGCGGCTCGAAGACGATATCGCCACTGAGAGCTTCCCAGTTTCCATCAAAAGCCAAACCGATAAGCTGTCCTTTTCCGTTGAATACAGGACTTCCCGAATTTCCTCCGGTAATATCGTTGTTCGAGAGGAAACAGGTATTCAATACTCCGTTTTCAGCATATTGTCCGAAATTTTGCGATTCCAGATTTTTAATAATATAGTCCTGAAGCGCAAACTCCGGATTGCTGGGATCAACTTTTTCCAAAACTCCTTTCGTGGTTGTTTTGTAATCGTAATAGACCGCATCTCTGGGGCTGTAACCGCCAACAGAACCATAACTCAAACGTTGAGTAAAATTAGCATCAGGAGAAAAAGCCTTATCCGGACTCATTGCCATCAATCCCGCCATAAACAAACGTTCACCTTTTTCAATCTGGTCGTCGTAATCCCCCCCTTTTGTCTGAAGAATCTGGCGGATAGATTGTACCGATAACGCCAACTCAACGGCCGGATCTGCCAGCAGGTCTTTATCGCTTTTGTTTTTCACTGCAGCCAGTGCCTTATCGAGGCTCGTGAAGGCAGAATTAGCAAACAACCAATCGGTATATTTGTTATAATCGCCCTTGAATTTTTTGTTGATAGTGGTATATACATCGGGCAAATATTGCGACGGAACACGCTCAGCATAAAGCTTGAGCAATACCGGAGTCAGTTTTTTATCAAGAGCCGGTTCGTAATCTTTATATTGATCAACCAGAGATTCTCTCAGGTTTTTCACCTGCTCTTCTTTCGTGTCTCCTTTCAATATTAAGGCAGATGCGCCAAAACGAATAATTTCAATGCCACTCGTGAAGGTTTCGAATACATATGTTCTTACCTTTTCTACTTCAGCAGATCCGGCATAAGCTTTTTCCAGCATCGGAAGTGCTTCACCGTATTTTGCTTTTGCGTCCGGATTTGCGTTCAGAAATGCAGCGAAATTATTTTCAAGGACTTGCTTTTCAGCAACAACATTCAGTCGCTCCAAAGCGGCATTCATCCCCATTGCATTTTTCCAGTAATTGGAACTACGGGCATATTTGGAAGCATATTTGATGCGAACAGCATCGCTTTTCAGCATCGCCTCTTTCCAAATATCCTGTTTTGCCGTACGCACTTCAATACGGGGCTTGTTCACACTTTCCACCATACGGGTAATTCCCCAGGAAGACAAATATCTTTGTGTACGACCCGGATAACCGATTGTCATCGCATAATCCCTCTCTTTGTATCCGTCTAATGAGACAGGAACAGAGTATTTAGGATGATACGGCTGATTAGAAGCATTGTATTTGGCCGGCTGATTATCTTTATTTGCATAAACGCGGAATACAGAAAAATCGCCGGTATGACGCGGCCACATCCAGTTGTCGGTCTCCCCTCCGAATTTACCGACAGACTGCGGAGGAGTCAATACCAAACGGATGTCTCTGAATACATCATAGACCACCAGATAGTATTTATTGCGGGAATAGAACGGAATCACCTGCGCGTTCACAAACTCGTTGTCTTTATATTCTTTTAGTATTTCATCCGAAGCTTTTTTTATTTTCTGCTCCCGCGCCGAGCCCAGATCCGCGTCGGTCACCTCAGCCAACACTTTCGCCGTCACGTCTTCGGTCTTTTTCAAAAACTGAATGGTGAGACCTTCACAGGGCAATTCTTCCTTGAACGACTGGCTCACAAATCCGTTTTTCAAATAATCATGTTCTACAGCACTTAACTTTTGAATGGCATCGAAACCGCAGTGATGATTTGTAAAGATGAGTCCTTCGCTCGAAGCAGCAACCCCCGTACATCCTGCCCCGAAAATGATTACGGCATCTTTGAGTGAGGGATTCGATTCGCTGTAAAGGCTGTCGATGGGAAAGTTAAATCCCAGTTCTTTCATACAAGCTGCACTTTGACGATTCAATTCCTTGAGCAGCCATTTCCCTTCATCAGCCAGGAGTGAATGGGATAGCAGAAAGACACCTAAGAAAGTAAAAATTAATTTTCTCATATAAATAAACAATATTAAAATTTAAGCTTTTTTCCTTCGGAAATTAATATTCGGTAATGCTTTTTTTGCCACATAAAACAACATGATGGCAAACAGTACAGTCCGGAAACCCAGGAGTAAAAATTCGTTCTTAATGGGCACGTACATCCCTAATGCGTAGAACACAGCAGTCATCAGAAAATAGAATCCGATACTCCGCAAATCGTACTCAATCCGATAATATTTCTGCCCGATAACATAAGACAGGCCCACAACTACCAGATTACAAATCAATGTAGCCCAGGCACTGGCCATGTATCCGAATATGGGAACAAAGATAATATTGATAGCAACCTGAATAAAGCATCCCAATACGGAAAAATAAGCTCCGTAACGGGTATTGTCCGTCAATTTGTACCAAATAGATAAATTGAAGTAAATGCCGAAGAATATTTCACCCAGCATAGCAACCGGTACAATCTGCACACCGACCATGTAATTTTTGCTGACAATATATTTCAGAATATCCATATAATACATCACCCCGACAAACACCAAAAGAGCAAAGAGGATGAAATATTTCATAACATCGGCATACGCTTTTTTATTCGCCTGTTGATCTTTCTTATCTTTATTCTTAGCAAAAATAAAGGGTTCGTAAGCGTAGCGGAAAGCCTGTGTAAACATGGTGATAATCACGGTAATCTTTAGGCAAGCCCCGTAAATTCCCATCTGACTACGTGCCATATCCAGATTATCGAACAAATAAGGATAGGTGAGCTGAGTCACTGTTTGATTAACCACTCCGGCAACTCCCAGAATCAGTAAGGGAAACGAATAAGCCAGCATCCGGCGAAGAAGTTGCCTGTCGAAACTGAACTTCGCTTCGCAGATATATGGAATCATCAGCAACAATACACTGCATGTACTCAATAAATTGGCAAGAAAAATATAGCCGATACCATAAGTCGGGCTATAAAACCAGCTTACAAGCGCAGGAGCGACTTTCATCAGCCAGGGGCAAACAACCAGGAAGAATACATTCAAAAATATATTCATAAAAATAAAAAACAACCTCAGTGCCGCAAAACGCACCGGACGTTTTTTATACCTCAGGTAAGCATACGGTATACACATGAATGCATCAAGGGCTACCGTCACAAACATCATCAGGATATGATCGGGATTATCCGTGTATTTCATCCATCCGGAAATAGGATTGATGAAGAGAAAAGTAAGAAGGATAAACAAAAGAGAGGTTGCCCCCAGCGACACCATCGAAGAAGCATACACCGAATTCGCGTTTTCACTCCGGCTATTGATAAAGCGGAAAAAACCGGTCTCCATCCCGTAAGTCAGTAGCACCATGAGCACCGCAACATATCCGTAAATCTGGTTTACTTTGCCGTATTCGACCGTATTCGTAAATATATAAACATGGAGAGGAGTTAACCCCCAGTTAAGAAAACGCCCCAGTATACTGCTGACACCATAAATTGCAGTATCTTTTGCTAAACTTTTGAGATTGTCTGCCATAAAAAAGGCTTAAGTTTTTTTTTAAATTTTATTGATGTGCAAAAATAGATATTTCTCACGACTATTAACGCTTATTTTCTGCTAAAGGAAGGAGGTTCGATATTAAATTCACACCCATAGAAGCATTCTTCTAAAAGAAAGACAATTATTTTCGAATCTCTCTAGCGACATAATATGCTCAAAAACATACAAAAGGACACAAAAAGGGTCTATTATAAAAAAATATAAAGGGAACTTTTCCGAAATAAGCAGTACCTTTGTCAAACTCTATTAAAAGATTATACGATCAACCATGAGTTATTATCATTTAGCTGAACTGATTCACCGTAATGCTGAAAAATACGGCGACAAAACAGCCTTAAATTACTTCGACAGGAAACAGAAGAAATGGAAAAATGTTTCATGGAATCATTTCTCCGAGAAAATAATGCGCACAGCCTGGGCGATGGCCGAAATCGGTATTTCTACGAAAGAGAGAATAGGTATCTACTCCCAAAACATGCGCCAGTATCTGTATACCGATTTTGCCATCTATGCCAACAGAGCGGTCATGATCCCCATCTACGCGACGTCCTCGCCTTCGCAGGTCGAATACATCGTCAACGATGCAGACATGCATGTGCTCTTCGCTGGAGAACAATTCCAGTATAACAATGCTTTCAAAGTGCAACAGCAATCGCAGGTGCTGAAAAAAATCATCGTATTCGATCCCAATGTCGTTTTCCATCCGGAGGACAAAACGTCTATCTATTTTGACGACTTTATTGCTTCGGGGGAAAATTCCAACACACAGGTGGTCGTGAACGTCCGCATGAATTCTATTCGGCCCGAAGACATTGCCTGCATCATGTACACCTCCGGAACAACAGGTGAACCCAAAGGCGCCATCCTGCATCATTATAATTTCATGGAGATACTTAGAATCCATGATATTCGTCTTCCGATGGCCTCACAAAAAGATTTATCGATGTGCTTTCTTCCATTGGCACATATTTTTGAAAAAGGGTGGACTTATTTTGCGTTGCATAAAGGAATGACTATTGCCGTGAATCACGACCCGAAAGAGATACAAAAATCGGTAAAACAGCTTCGTCCGACCATCATGTGCAGTGTTCCGCGTTTTTGGGAAAAAGTATACGCGGGGGTCAACGACATCATCGACAATTCCAAAGCTCCCGTGAAATGGATATTCAAAGATGCTATAAAAACGGGAAAAAGATACAATCTCGACTATTACAACAAAGGCTTGAAAGCTCCGCTCGGAAACTCTATCAAGTTTATCATATACAAGAATACGGTTTTCAGACTTCTGAAAACGGTGATCGGAATCGAACGGGGCAATATCTACCCATGTGCAGGTGCACCGCTTTCGAACACAATTAACGAATTTCTCCATTCGGTGGATATTCCTATCCTTTATGGATACGGACTGACCGAAACTTCTGCCACCGTGTCGTGCTTCATTATGCCGGGCTTCACTTTCGGCACTGTGGGTACCGTCATGGATGGTATTGATGTAAAAATCGGAGAAAACGACGAAATTCTGGTCAAAGGACGTACCGTCATGTCGGGATATTACAACAAACCGGAAGCTACCGCCGCAGCCTTCACGGAAGACGGTTATTTCCGAACCGGAGATGCCGGAAGACTGACAGAGAAAAACGAAATTATACTCACCGAGCGCATCAAGGATCTTTTCAAAACAGCTAACGGAAAATACATTGCACCACAGGCAATCGAAATCAAACTTCAGGAAGATAAATATATCGACCAGGCTGCCATTATCGCCGACAAACGCAAATATGTTTCGGCTCTGATTGTTCCTGATTTCGAACAGCTCAAGGAATATGCGGCAAGACACAACATCAGCTATTCCGACAACAAAGACCTCGTGGAGAACAAGGAAATACACACATTGATTGCGAATCGTATCGAATATCAGGTGATCGACTTTGCTTCCTACGAGAAAGTGAAACGCTTCACCATACTCTCCCACCCCTTCTCTATGGAAGACGGAGAGTTGACCAATACGCTCAAAATCAAACGCCGGGTGGTGGAAGAGAAATATGCCGATCTCATCAGCGCGATGTACGACGAAGCTTTATCCGACTAATAGGGAACGAGCTTGGAACTTTAACAGACAACGAAACTGAGGTGACACGCACTTGCTGTTTCCAAGCGGACAAGAGAATATCGCGCGAAGGTGGATTAATCCGATCGCCACACCGAGGGAGAGCGGATAAGGAATTTTTTTCATCTTCGGTACAAACATAATTTCACAGAGTAATGCACAAGAACCTCAAAGCTATCATTTTAATTAGGGATTCCAGAGCAAAAACCTCCTATGCAATTTTTTGTTGACTGCGGACAGTGCGCAAGACAAAATCAAACGGTCTGCGAGAGTTTCGCACTGTCTGCCAAACTCTCGCAGACCGTTTTGAAGTTTATGTCCTGTCCGTCAAAGCAAAATAGAAAAGCGAGCTATTTTGAAAAAAAATAGCTGAGCATACTCACCATTACAGGTACAATTACCCTATCTAGATCCTGAATTCAGCTTGTTCCTGTTTTTTTTCAACCACCTGCGTAAAATTTTAAAGTGGACAAATTGAAACCTCTTCTTTATCTTTTATTATCGGATTTGAATTCCGTCCATTTAGTAAATCACTGAAAGACAGCTGACGTCATTAACCGGATGAAGTCGATTGCAAATGACCATTTTTTTAATGGGAGATGCTTATAATAGATTTTGAAATAGAAGATTCTCAATTAGTCACAATCATTTTCTTGAAACATCTTCGTTTTAGCATATTACAAAAGAGCAACTACCCAGGAAGGATTTGATAATCAATAAAAAAACGATTTTTATCAAATATAAATCCTATTACAGAATAAGGATAAAGATAAAATTCGTCCAGAAAGCATCTGCTCCTGTCGAATAGTTTTTTTTTAAATGGCATCTTTATTACAAAATAACAAAAGCATCAATCCATCCTCTTGAATTATTTTTTCAGAGAGATTGATGCCTTCATTTATTTCGTATATATACATAAAGAGAGCCTTTGAAAATTTTTCCGTTGGAGATATCATTTATTCCTTATTTCTCACACATTCTTATTTTCCGTTAAGGCCGTTTTTGCATAGCCAACCGATTATCCAGTCCTTACTCCTTATACGTTTATAATTTAGA
The DNA here is from genome assembly GCA_047605645.1 of Dysgonamonadaceae bacterium. Lineage (GTDB taxonomy): Bacteria > Bacteroidota > Bacteroidia > Bacteroidales > Dysgonomonadaceae > UBA1309. The sequence continues at coordinate 106,789 of JASGFJ010000007.1, forward strand.
AAGAGAGACTTTATTTCTCCGCTGAAACTCTCATTTATTCCTTATACACCTTCATCTGACAGTTTTTGCAATCAAATAGCAAGCGTAACCGGGTGTTTTCGTATTCCAGGAAAAAGGGTTCGCTAAAAGGGTGCTTTTCATTTCGTTCTTTCGGACACCATCCCATCGAGTACTTAATGCAATGGCGAGTGAACATCAACGGGACATCAGCCTGTTTGCTGATTTCAAATGCTGGCTGAACAACTTTAGCCTGATGCTGTTCGTAAAAAGTCTTTGCATAACTATTCGCAACATTTCCCAAATAGGTAATATTTCTTTCGGGGAAAGCATGACTGGTCTTCAGATGTTCTTTTTGTTCGCGAGGGTAGTTATCGATTCTCTCCTGAAGTAATTTATCGATGATCTCCCGTCTCCATTGTGAAAGGATAGACGCGGGAATAAACAAATCTTCCGAAAACAGGATATCTACATTTGTGACCTGAAAAATGGTTTGCCCTGTTTTACTCAGATTATTACGGATATTTTCTGTCTGATCTTTTTGAGCTTGTTGCTTCTCCATTGGAAAACAGAGTTCTGCCAGACAACCATCTTCGTCTTCTGCCTTCAAAAGATAGCCATCAGCTCTCTCTGACAGTTCCATACGAACAGATAGCTTCCGTTCTGCCGTTTTTTTCGATAAAATTTTTTCGAATTCATGATCGTTGTTTCGATAGACAACCGTTCCTTTTTTAATCACCGGCAACTGCAAAGGATATATCAAATCGCCCTCCACCCTATTGACATGAATTCCTTCCAGTTCATTTTTGTGATTGAGAAAGCACAAGCCATCACCATTATGAAGCTTTACCTTGGTTTCGATGCGAAGATACCTGGTCGTTACCTCACGTATCACTCCTGCAAATTCACCAATTGATTTGGGGCTATCAGGCGACCCTACTTTCCCATCTCTTTTGTGCAGAAAATATTCGGTATATCCCCGATTAAATGTTTTCTTTAAATCAGGGGTGAATGCAAACCGGCTCTCTCCAGAAGAAGCCCGTATCCATTCGGGATGAAGTGCCAATATATTATCGATTTTGCGACGATAGTACGCAACCGTATTTTTCACATAAGACAAGTCTTTTAACCGCCCTTCAATCTTTAAAGAAGAGACTCCTGCCTCCAGCAACTCTTCGAGATTTTCAGACTGATTAAGATCCTTCATCGAAAGGAGATGTTTACCGGAAGTTACTGTTTTCCCCTCACTGTCGACTAAATTGTAAGGCAGACGACAAGGTTGCGAACAGGTTCCCCGATTAGCACTTCGCCCGTTCAACGCGCTACTGAGATAGCACTGGCCACTAAAAGAAACACAGAGAGCGCCGTGAATAAAAGCTTCCAGCGGTGTTGAGACGGCAGAAGCCATTCGTGCGATCTCTTCTACTGAAAGCTCCCTGGCTAGAACAATCTGCGAGAACCCCGCCTTTTCAAGAAAAACGATTTTCTCCACAGTACGATTATCCATCTGGGTGCTCGCATGTAAAGGAATTGGAGGCAGATTGAGCTGCAAAATACCCATATCCTGAATTATCAGTGCGTCGGCTCCGGCACAATACAACTCATGAATGAGCTCTTCTGTTGCTTTCATGTCGCTGTCTTCAAGAATCGTATTGAGAGCGACATACACTTTCGCGTAGTATTGGTGTGCAAAAGCTGACAGCCGGGCAATATCCCCGACCGTATTTCCGGCAGATGCCCGCGCACTGAAGCGAGGAGCACCTATATATACCGCATCTGCTCCGTGCAAAATAGCTTCAATGCCGTAGTCGGCATTTTTAGCAGGAGCGAGCAATTCAATTTTTCTGGCAGTAATCAATGTAAGAACTAATCAAAATCAAAATTAAGAGTACTTAGTTTTTCTATTTCTTGGGGGTCGAACGGAGTCGCCTGATAGAGATAATAATTGATCCAGTTGTTGAAAAGCAGATTTCCGTGTCCTGTCCATCGGGAAACAGGTTTCTCGGCAGGATTTTCATGTCTGTAATAATGCTGGGGCGGCTCAATCGAAATACCTTTAGATAAATCCCGAACATATTCATTGTGCAGATTATACAAAGCATATTCCGAATGCCCGGTAATGTAGAATTCGCGTCCTCCTCTTCCCATCACGATATATGTTCCGGCTTCCTCTGATGAAGAAATCAATTTAAGTTCATCGATTTTATCTATATCCTCTGCCCTTACTTCCGTGTGACGGCTGTGAGGTGCATAAAATTCATCATCAAAGCCCCTGAATAAGGGACAATTTTTATCTAACACCGTATGTTTGAAAACACCAAACATTTTATGACCAAGCGGATATTTCGGAATGTTATAAAACCTATATAAAGCGGCCTGGGCAGCCCAACAGATATAAATGGAGGAAGTCACATGGTTGCGTGCCCAGTCAAAGACCCGTCCGACTTCATCCCAATAACTCACCTCTTCATAAGGCATATTTTCAACCGGAGCTCCCGTTACAATCAAGCCATCATAATTGGATTGCGATATTTCATCGAAATTCTTATAAAACGCCTTCATGTGTTCGGCCGGAGTATTCTTCGATTCATGTGAAGCCAGGCTGACAAGGTCAATCTCAATTTGCAAAGGCGTATTAGACATGACACGAATAATGTCTGTCTCAGTAGCAATTTTTAAAGGCATCAGGTTAAGAACAGCAACTTTCAACGGACGGATGTCCTGGGTTTTCGCTCTTAACTGGCTCATTACAAATATATTCTCCTTCTTGAGTAACTCAATGGCCGGCAGATTGGATGGTAATGTCAATGGCATATCAATTCTCCTACAAGTTGTTTAAATACAAATAAAAACATTGACAAAATTAATAAAAAACGCGAAACAAACGATAAGTAAATGCTCTGTCTATGCGTTTTTTCTGTGTAAATCAAAATAAAATGTCACAAAATATCAAACAGGCGAATCAAATCTGCAAACATTTAGCTTTATATTTTTATCTTTGGAGGCTGTTAAATCATAATTTCACAAGCAAATATCTTTTAATAAAAAAATAAAAAGACTATATTTGCACGCCTAAAAATGGGTAAATTTTGTTTTCACATCCGGATTTTCTGAATATCAAGTCTGAAATATCCGTTCAGTAGGATAGGGAAACTCGTATTTTTCGAACAAAATAATAAGAAAAACAATAATTATTAACTATTTCCAAATGCAAAACAAAGGATTTGTAAAAGTCTTTGCCGTTCTTTTGACATTGGTTTGTTTGTATTACCTGTCATTTTCATTTGTGACCAGGCATTACGAAAACAAAGCAATTGAATTTTCCAACGGCGACTTAAATGCCGAGAGCCATTATCTTGATTCTCTGTCTACACAGAAGGTTTGGCTGGGCTACACATTAAAACAATGCCGTGAAAAAGAAATCGGGCTAGGTCTTGACTTGAAGGGCGGAATGAACGTCATTCTTGAAATTGATGCTGCCGAAGTACTGAAATCTTTGGCTAACACAGACAATGCTCAGTTCAACCAAGCAATTAAAGAAGCGGTTGCTGAGAACATTTCAGGAAGCAACCTGGACTTCATCACTTTGTTTAAAAACAAATATGAAGCCATCAACAAGGATGCCAAGTTAGCTGATATTTTCTCTGTAACACTCCGTAATCAAGTAGCGTCTACCGACAATAACGACAAAGTTATTGCAGTGCTTCGCGATGAACTGAAAAGTGTTGCTGACAATTCATTCAACGTACTCCGTACACGTATTGACCGCTTTGGGGTGGTAGCTCCGAACATTCAAAAACTGGATAGAGCAGAACGTATCCTGATTGAGCTTCCGGGTGTGAAAGAACCGGAACGTGTGAAAAAACTTCTTCAGGGAAGCGCCAATCTGGAATTCTGGAAAACATATAATGTGAGCGCTATCACAAACTATCTTAGCGAAATCAACACCCGTTCTACTCAGGCTCTGGCTGCCAACGGAAAACCGGCTGCTGCCGTAAAAGATTCCACAGCCAAAGATTCTGCAGCTGTAGCTGTAACACCGGTGGAAGGAAAAGCACATCTTGGTTTCAGCAAATCATTCTTCCAGTATTTTGCTCAACCTTATTTTGCTCAGGGGAATGTACCGGGACCTATCTTGGGAACTGTAAACAAAAATGATACAGCGGCCATAGGCGCAATTCTTACAAAATACAGAGATGCCTATCCCGCCGATTTGATCTTCAAATGGGGATTCAAAGCTGTTGACGATAAAGAATCTCTTTACCAATTGTACGCATTGCGTGGCGACGGAATCAAACGTGGCCCGGCACTGGATGGCGATGTTATCGTATCCGCGAAAGCTGATCAGGCACAGAAAGGCCAAGGATGGGAAGTTGGTATGGAAATGAATGCTAGCGGTTCAAAACGATGGGCAAACATTACAGGTCTGGAAAAAGGGAACTCCATCGCAATCGTGTTGGATAGCCACGTATATTCTGCTCCGAACGTAAACGACAAAATCGAAGGCGGACGTTCTTCCATCACAGGTAATTTCACTCCTGAAGAAGCAAAAGACTTAGAAAACGTCTTGAAATCAGGAAAAATGAAAGCCGGTGTACGCATCGTTCAGGAAGACATCGTTGGTCCGTCACTGGGAGAAGAAGCTATCCAGGCTGGTTTAATCTCATTGATAGTTGCCTTGGCAGTATTGATGATTTACATGTGCCTTGTTTATGGTTTGATTCCGGGACTTATCGCCGATGCGGCTTTATTGCTCAACCTGTTCTTCACACTGGGTATTCTCGCATCCTTCCACGCAGTAATGACCCTTCCGGGTATTTGCGGTCTTGTGCTGGCACTCGCAATGGCTGTCGATGCAAACGTACTTATCTACGAGCGAACCAAAGAAGAGCTTCGCTCCGGTAAAAATACGAAGAAAGCACTTGAAGACGGTTACAAACATGCCTTCACCGCTATTTTCGACTCCAACTTGACATCCATCATTACCGGTTTGATTCTTTATAATTTCGGTACCGGTCCTATCCGCGGATTTGCCATCACTGAAATCATCGGTATCTCGGCTTCATTCTTTACTGCGATTTTCATGACTCGCATGATATATGATTATGCATTCTCGAGAGGAAAATTCCTGAATCTGAAATTCTCTTCCGAGCCATTGCGTAACTTCCTGATGGACACAAAAATAAACTTCCTGAATCTTCACAGAAAAGCGTATGCACTTTCAGGCGTTCTTATTCTTGTCGGTGTCATCTCTCTGTTTGCATTCGGACTGAATAAAGGGATTGACTTCACCGGAGGCCGTAACTACATTGTGCGTTTCGACAAACCGGTAAATACGGAAGAATTGACAGATGCGCTTCGTTCTCAACTGGAAAACAACGGTTCATCAGTATCCGTTATCACCATTGGTTCAAGCAATCAAGTTCGTATTTCTACCAACTACAAGATTGAAGATCCGAACGACAATGTTGAGGCGGAAATCAAAACTAAAATGTCTGAAGCGTTGAAACCGTTCATGAAATCAGGTGCGACGATCAATGATTATATCAAGAGTTCACAAAAAGTAGGACCGAGCGTTGCAGACGATATGAAAAAAGCTGCTGTACTCGCGGTAGGATTCGCAATCTTGTGTATGGGATTATACATCCTTTTCCGTTTCCGTGACGTAGCATTCTCAATAGGAACAATTATCGCAGTGGCTCATGATGCCGCAATTGTAATATTCTCCTATTCACTGCTTCACAAATTTGTACCCTTCTCTCTTGAAATAAATCAGGAGTTTATTGCAGCGATTCTGACTGTGGTCGGATTCTCCATCCACGACAAAGTCGTTATCTTCGACCGGGTACGTGAAAGAAGGAAAGAATTCCCATTACGCCCAATCGCAGACAACATCAATGATTCATTAAATACGACATTAACTCGTACAATCAGTGTGTCATTGAGTACAATCCTGGTATTGCTTTGTATCTTTATTTTGGGAGGTGATTCTCTTCGCAGTTTCTCCTTCGCTATGATTCTGGGTATCTTGTTCGGCACATACTCTTCTGTATTTATCGCAACACCGATTGCTTTTGAAATCATGCACAACAAGGATGCTAAAAGACAGAAAGAATTAAATAAAAAATAAAGAACGAATACTGAATAAGCGTTACAAGTTTATTCTGCCAAAATAGTTTTTTTATTCACCCCTTTCAAACAAGTTTTGAAAGGGGTGATATTTTTTATAAGCGCTTATGTTGGCATCCCAAATATATTTTCATTTGTAAACAAACCAAACCTCCTTTTTTTGTATAAGATTAAAGTGCCTAACCTTTATAAGCACAACAGACTCGCCCTGTAAGCATACCAAATTCGCCGTCTTTCAGATTGTTTTCAAAAGATTGAGCTATGCCTTCAAAAACAAGATATGTTTAGTTCGAATAAAGGCAATCATGATGTTGTTGGTCTGGTTGATGTTTATTTGACTAAAAGTATTGACAGTATTGGTGCCTTGATAAAGTATCAGTCTTTAAACAGGCCCCTCCTCTCCTTGCGTATAAAAAATGCTCCGGCACCAGTTGTAGTTATCAAGCTTTTTCGAAGAGAATATTATCTGCAAGTAGCATCAAACGTGGATCACAGACAGGGAAAATGTTATTACAGCCAAGACAAGTTCCATTTTGTAAATTTTCTTTTCATATGCTGACACACATCAGATTACACATCATGCAAAACGGCTCAGATTAAAAAATCTGAACCGTTCAAATGTATTATCTTATCTGTTCTGCTAAATCAAGATCCAATTAGAGAAACAAGATTTATGATATTTCAGCTATTCTTCTGATGATAAACCCAGGCATCCGAATTTTTCTTATTCTCCTGTGCAAATTTCTTTAGGTAAGTATAGGCATCTTCTTCTGTCTCAAATCCAGCTACATAAACCCTCTTAACAACGGAACTTTCAATAATTCCCGCCGAATCAAATCCTTTTTGTTTAAAATTCCAAAGCTCTTTCTGTGCAACAGCTCCGGTCTTGAAAGTTCCAACAATAATAAAGTAAGAATTCTTCTCTTCTGACGATAAAGTATCTTGCGTCGGTTTGGGTTTTACATCCGTCCAAATGGAATTCTCAGAAATAGCAGATTTCTGAGAAGGTATATTCATCGACTTATTTGCTAAACCTATTTTCTCAGGAAAGAAACTTGCATATTGCTCAGAATTCCTATTCTTATCTGCAATAGGCACAGAGATAGCAAATATTAATAAGGCAGCTGCTGCACTGGTTGCGGAATATTTTACAATTTTCCACAGTAAAGCCCGAGAACTTCTTTCCGAAACATAATTTTGCTCTGTTTGTAGTTGCGAAAGCTCACGAATCTGAATATCCTGTAGTCCAAATAAGGAGGGACGTAAAAATGAAAACTCAAAATTGGGCGTAAAAACAATATTTTTTTCTTCGCTCAATTCAAACATGCCCCAATTACCTAATCTAACCTGTTTAAACGAGGCCAAATTAGCTTTTAACAAGGTAACATCCGACTGAATCAAAGACTCAGCCTCAGAGAACGAAACAGATTGGGATTGCGCATAAAGCTGAATAAGAAGCCCATCATTATGGGTCAAGGCCTGATTAAAACTAAGAACAGTACGCGGAGCTAAAATACGACCACTTACAGTATTTATTTCAGCTTCTTCATCGCTTACAATAAACCCGCCCAAACCGGGCACTACGACATATTCACTATTGAGTAATAGGAATTTAATATGTTCTGTTAATCTGTTCATACTACAAACATAATGCTATTTTGTCTTATTTACACGATCCCAGGAGCAGTTTTTGTTATCAAAAAGCACAGTATTCTCTTGTTAGTAACATTTGTATCCTACTGTATCATAGAATACTGACCTGTGAATAAATATTGTTAATAAGTTTCCTGTTTTTTTAGGAGTCCAACGATTTCCACAAACAAATTGTCAGCATGCAAGCACTTATACAGCCAATAATAGAATATGAACTCACCCAAAAAGCAGACAAAATCGTCAGAATTTGAGACCCACGCAATATCTACAGGAGATACAGCCGTCATTTTTTTCAGATTTTTTGATTAAGTTTAAAGGAAGATTTATATCTTTGCACCGAAATACTAAGAAGAAATCCACACTAAAGGGATTTTTATCGTGAACATTTATTTTTAATATCTGTTTTACTCTTAGACATCTTAAGTAAGGACTTTACAGACATCGATTATATATGAGGCCTTTAGTTTTTTTTTACGAGATGGTTAAAAAGTAAATTATAGAATAATTGAATTAAATATATAAAGCTACAAGTACAAACACGTAAATTTTTTAATTATGAAACGATTAGGTACATTCTTGATTGCGGCTTTAGCAACATCAGGTGCTTTTGCGCAACAGAGTTCACAAGCTGGCTACAAAACGACTTTTGTAGACAATGGCTTTTGGGACAATTGGTTTGTCGGTGTTGGGGCAGGCTCTTCATTCATCGTCGGTGATGGTGCTAAACATTCTTCATTCTGGAATCGTCAGACATTGACTCCAACTATCCAATTCGGAAAATGGTACAACCCATTTATCGGAGGACGTATTAAAGCACAGTACAGTGCTCTTCACACGTTTTTTAAAGCAAATGACCACATGCAACACAGCAAATACTTCTCAGCAGAAGCAGATTTGTTGTGGAATGTAACAAACTATTTGTGTAAATACAAAGAAGATCGTTTTTATAACCTTATTCCTTATGCCGGAATCGGATTCGGATATGGATGGGATTATACAATCGGTGGAAAAAAAGTTAGTTCAAAACAACGTAACATCACTGTTAACGGTGGTATCATCAACAAATTCAGACTTTCTAAACGCGTTGACTTAGACATCGATTTGTCAGCTCAATTGCTTAAAGAGAGAGAAAACGTTGATGGAGGCGGAACTTACGACGGTTTAGCAGGAGCATCAGCTAGCTTAGTATTCAAACTAGGAAAAGTTGGTTTCCAGGAAGCAGTATTGCAAGACCAAGCCCTTATCGATGATTTGAATGGTCAAATCAACCGCCTACGTGCAGAAAACGCAGAATTGAGCAAACGTCCGGTTTCTTGCCCAGACTGCCCTGAAGTGAAACCTGCAACTACTGTTACAGAAAAAACAGTTTATGTTCCTAACGTAGTATTCTTCCGTATCAGCAGCGCTACAATTGACAAAAAACAAGAAATCAGCATTTTCAACACTGCAGAGTTCTTGAAAAACAATCCTAACGCTAAAGTTAAAGTTGTTGCTTACGCTGACAGAAAAACAGGAACAGCAGCATACAACCTAAAACTTTCTGAAAGACGTGCTAAAAACGTTGCAAATTCATTGATTAATAAATACAACGTTAACAGCAATCGTGTAGACGTTGAATGGAAAGGTTCTTCAGAACAACCTTATGCAATCAATGACTGGAACCGTGTTGCAATCTTTATCGTAGACTAATTTTATTTAGAATCCTACAATAAAAACAAAAAAGCCGCTCAAATGAGCGGCTTTTCTTATTTAGAAACAGGAGGTAGAATAATTTTCTTGAAAATCTAAATGATAAAAGGTATCTTTGTAAACTTTTATTCATCAAGTTATTTACAGACAAACATAAATTTATGACAAAGCAACTTTTGCCAAATTTGCCATATCTGGTTGCAGATATCAGTCTTGCAGATTTCGGTCGTAAGGAAATAGAAATAGCGGAGCACGAAATGCCCGGATTGATGGCTCTCAGAAAAAAATACGGTAAAGAAAAACCGTTGAAAGGAGCCCGCATTATGGGGTCGCTTCACATGACCGTGCAAACAGCAGTACTTATTGAAACTCTCAAAGAATTAGGAGCAGATATCCGCTGGGTAAGCTGCAACATCTTTTCCACACAAGACCATGCAGCAGCAGCTATCGCCCAAAATGGCATCCCGGTCTTTGCATGGAAAGGTGAAAGCCTGGAAGAGTATTGGTGGTGCACAGAACAAGCACTTCAATTTCCCGGAGGAAACGGTCCTCATCTGATTGTAGATGATGGAGGTGATGCTACCTTGTTAATACATTTAGGGTACCGTGCTGAAAAAGATCCTTCCATCCTAAACAAAGCAGCTTCGAGTCATGAAGAGCAAGTTATTCTCGACACTTTGAAAAGGATACTAAAAGAAGACAATCAAAGATGGCATAAAACAGTGGCTGAATGGAAAGGCGTTTCTGAAGAAACAACAACCGGAGTTCACCGCCTTTATCAAATGATGGAAAAAGGAGAACTCCTTGTTCCGGCCATCAATGTAAATGACTCGGTTACAAAATCGAAATTCGACAATCTATACGGATGCAGAGAATCACTGGCCGACGGAATTAAAAGAGCTACCGATGTTATGATTGCCGGAAAAGTAGCTGTCGTTGCAGGTTATGGAGATGTAGGCAAGGGATGCTCGCATTCGCTACGTTCGTATGGAGCACGTGTCATCGTAACAGAAATAGATCCAATTTGTGCATTACAAGCAGCTATGGAGGGCTTTGAAGTAACAACAATGGAGGAAGCCGTGAAGGAAGGCAATATCTTTGTTACCACAACAGGCAATAGAGATATCATCACTATCGAACACCTCAAAGCGATGAAAGATCAAGCCATTGTTTGTAATATCGGGCATTTCGACAATGAAATACAGGTAGATAAGTTAATTACATTTCCCGAGATTAAACATCTGAATATTAAGCCACAGGTAGACAAATACACCTTTCCTGACGGACACTCTATTTTTCTTCTAGCCGAAGGGCGCCTGGTTAATCTCGGATGCGCAACCGGACATCCTTCATTTGTGATGAGCAACTCATTTACAAATCAAACATTGGCACAACTCGATCTCTGGAAAAACGAGTATGAAGTGGGAGTTTATCGTTTGCCAAAATATCTTGATGAAGAGGTTGCTAGACTTCACTTGGAGCAAATTGGAGTAAAACTAACGAAACTATCAAAAGAACAGGCAGAATATATTGGCGTTTCAGTTGAAGGTCCTTATAAACCTGAACATTACAGATATTAGTATTTACTTATAATCAGCGTGTTGTCCAAGGAATATAAATTATTTTTGAAAAACGAAAGCATGCAATTTGTTTTTATAAGTTTTTTATTTACCTTTGCACTCGCAATTAAGAAATCACGATTATTAGTTGTAATAAAGGGAGATTCCGTAGCTCAGCTGGTAGAGCACAACACTTTTAATGTTGGGGTCCTGGGTTCGAGCCCCAGCGGGATCACAAGCAGATAATGCAAGAAAAAGTAAACCTTGATTTTCAGTAGAAAGTCAAGGTTTTTTCTTTTGTTTGAATAGGCATAAAAAGCAACCCTCTGAATCCATTCGTGTTTATAGCTCTCACAAAAGACACTTTATCCAATCTTCCTTTCAGTATAATGACGAGAAATCATACACAAATAGTTGTGTTATTGCATGCGGAGGGGTTGAATGAATACCCCAAACATCCATTCTGATTTACAGTTGTCGCTTTATCCTACCGAATGATGGTTTATTCTCCATTATTAATTTATCGAAGGCATCAAGGGGGAAGAATATAGATAGGAATCAAGCCGTACAGACAGTCAATACCTTTAGGCAAATCAACACCAACCAGACAAACAACATAACGATTGCTTTTATTCAAACTAAAAATATCTTTTTTTAAAAGCAAAACTCGACCTTTTGAAAACAATCTGAAAGACGACGGCTCTGGTATGTTTAGAAGGATTTATGGACATCATACCTGATGACAATCGGACTCTAAATGCCGGCTCTGCATCACCGAAAGAATGAAAAGCAAGGTTTCAATCATTCATATGCTTATTTTTTTCAGAATTGTAATCTCTAAAAAAAACAGATACAAGAATCAAGTCGTCTTTCTGCGGTTGAATTATGCATATTCCATTTCTCTTTTACGGGAATAACAAAAGCAAAAAAAGCATGTCAAAAATGGTTTCTCACCAAGCTTACCCTTCCTACAGGCAATTGCAGTAGGGGTAAACAGGAAAGTCCAAACTTTTGACACACTTTTTGCTCCTAGCCTATTCCTTATTTCCTCAAAATTCTTCCGGGAATAAAGAGAATTACAGCTTTTTCAGCCCTTTTGTCTGATTTTTATCAGTGACAGGTATGATACTAATGGCATATCCTCCTCCCGCTACGGAAAGCTGGGACAATTTTGATTGATTGGTTACAATTACCTTCTTAATTGTATAAGCCTGTGGATTAATCTTGTAGTCCGCATTTTTTGCATCAGCATAAATTGTTGCCACATACTGCTTGCCGGCCTCAAGAAAATCAAAGGAAATAGTTGAAACATGTGGATGATAACCAGCTGTATTTCCTACAAACCATTTATCTGTTCCTTTTGCTTTACGTGCTACCGTCACATACTCTGCAGGTTCTGCTTCAAGATATTTACTTTCATCCCAATCCATAGCTACGTCTTTAATAAATTGGAAAGCATCCGGAAAGCGATCGTAGTTCTCAGGAAGATCTGCAGCCATTTGCAGTGGACTACTCATAGTCACATACAAAGCCAACTGATTGGCAATGGTTGCATTGCAATGCGAATGATTGTTCGGATTGATTTTACTGATATTCATTTCGAAAATACCGGGCGTATAGTCCATCGGACCTCCGATAAGACGAGTAAAAGGCAATACGCAGACATGTCCGGGTTTGCTTCCGCCAAATGCCTGGTATTCTGTTCCGCGGGCTGATTCATTACCAATCAGGTTAGGCCAGGTACGACAGATTCCAGTAGGCCGTACGGCTTCATGGGCATTCACCATAATTTTGTATCCTGCTGCTTTTTCAATCGCATATTGGTAATGATTATTAATCCATTGACTATAGTGGTTTTCACCGCGAGGCAGAATATTTCCAACATATCCGCTCTTAACTGCCGGATATTCATATTTGTTCATCAACTTGTAAGCATCATCCATGAACCGTTCGTAGTTACGCACAGAAGCAGAAGTCTCGTGATGCATAATCATTTTCACCCCTTTACTCTTAGCATAACGATGTATTTCATCAATATCGAAATCAGGATAAGGAGTTAGAAAGTCAAAAACAAAATCCTTAGAATTTCCAAACCAATCTTCCCAACCAATGTTCCATCCTTCGACCAGCACACCGTCAAATCCGTTTTGAGCAGCAAAGTCGATATACTTTTTCACATTAGCAGTGGTTGCACCGTGGCGTCCACTAGGTTTTACCTTAGAATAATCAGTCACCCCAATATGTACACTGGGTAAATCATTGGTATAAGCCCAATCACTTTTTCCGGTAATCATCTCCCACCATACGCCTACATATTTCATTGGTTTAATCCAGGAAACGTCTTTGATTTTACAAGGTTCGTTCAGGTTGAGGGTAATTTTGGATGTAAGGATATCACGTGCATCATCGCTGACAATAACCGTACGCCAAGGAGTGCTGCATGGAGCCTGCATATGTCCTTTTGTTCCATCAGCATCCGGAGTGATCCAGGACTGAAACACAAAATTTTTATCATCAAGATTCAGGTGCATTGCGCCATAGTTGAGAAGCGCAGCTTCGTGAAGGTTGATATAGAGACCATCGGCTGTTTTCATTTGCAGGGAAGTCTGTACACCGGTATCAGAAAAACCTGTTTGTGCCAGATTGGTTTGTCTACCTTTCTGATTGATTTCTCTAATCTCCGACAATTTGGAAATGTTATAATCATATTCCTGTGTGTCATAATCGCCCGGAATCCAATAAGCTGTATGATCGCCAGCCATCGCAAATTGGGTTAATTCTTCCTTC